>JBFJUJ010000116.1:0-8792 GCA_041624755.1 Woeseia sp.
GAGCTCATAGCCGGTGAAGTGCACGATCATGCTGGCGACCGCCGCATCGCGCGCCAGCCCGAGCTCGGGCAGGTAACGGCGCAGGAAGTCTGCGCTGCGCGAGACGTGGTGCAGCGTCAGCTCGGCGCCGTTGTCGAAATCGCGGTCCCGTTCGGCGTGGCGGATGTAGCCGGCGTCGTGGAACAGCGAGGTGACGATCGCCATGCGCGCCCGGTCCGGTCCGAGCCGTTCGGCGGGTTCGGCGCTCCTCTCGTAGCCGGCGACGAGCCGCGCCAGGGCCAGCGTCATGTCCAGCGTGTGCTGCATGTCGTGGTAGGTGGTGTCGCAGCCGAGGTAGCCGGGATAGCGGCCGGTGAACAGGCGCTCGAAGTCGTAGAAGGCGAGCCACAGCTTGTCGAACGGGGCGCCCGGGTAGGTGGACGCGAACAGCTCGCGGACCGCGCTGCGGACGGCGGCCGGGTTGCTTACCTGTACCGTGTTGGTGACGTCGTAGTCATTGCGGCGGTCGGGGGACAAGAGCGGCCTCGCTGGTTTTTCATTGTTGTTCTCAGGCACGGGACTGGCCGCAGGCGGCGTCGCGAACGCGCGTTCCGATGCTGCTCGCCGGGCCGGCGCCGCGCGCCTGGCTGCGAGCTTCGATGATACAACGGGTGAAACGACTGCCGCGAACCATTATTACAGGAATATGTCACATCCGCCGCGCGCTTGTCACATGCGAAATTCGGCGATTGCCGGCGCATGGTCCGACGGGCGCTCCCAGGCGCGCGGCTCGCGGTCGATGTAGCTGGCCTCGCAGGCGGCGGCCAGCTCCGGGCTCGCGAGGATCAGGTCGATGCGCAGCCCGGCATTGCGGCGAAAGCCGGCGGCCCGGTAGTCCCACCAGCTGAACGTGGCCTCCGGCTGCTCGAACTGGCGGAACACGTCGCTCAGGCCGAGCTCGGTCAGCTTGCCGAGCGCGGCGCGCTCGGCCGGGCTGCAGAGGATGGCGTCGCCCCATTTTTCCGGGTCGTAGACGTCGCGGTCGTCGGGGGCGATGTTGAAATCGCCGAGCGCCACGAGCCTGTCGTGCTGCGCGAGCTCCTCGGCGAGCCAGGCTTTCAGCGCCGACAGCCAGCCGAGCTTGTACTCGTATTTCTCCGAGCCGACGCTCTGGCCGTTGGGCACGTAGAGGTTGATGACGCGCACGCCGCCCACGGTCGTGGCCAGCACGCGCCGCTGCGGGTCGTCGAGTCCCGGGATGTCGGTGGCGATGTCGTCGAGCGGCTCGCGGGCCAGCGTGGCGACGCCGTTGTAGGTCTTCTGGCCGTTCGCGATCGCGTGGTAGCCGAGTTCGTCGAAGGCCTCGGCCGGGAAGGCGTCGGTGACCTGCTTGATCTCCTGCAGCACGAGCACGTCGGGCGCCGCGGTGCCGAGCCAGTCGAGGACCTGCGGCAGGCGTACCTTCAGCGAGTTGACGTTCCAGGTGGCGATCTTCAAGCGGCTTTCCCGATCCCCGACTGCTTGAGCAGCGCTTCCAGCCGCGGCTTCCTGCCGCGGAAGGCGACGAATGCCTGCATGATATCGCGGCTGCCGCCGACCTCGAGGATCTCGCGCCGGAAGCGCGCCGCCGTGCCCTGGTCGAAGATGCCCTTCTCCTCGAACGCGGAGAACGCATCGGCGGCAAGCACCTCGGCCCACTTGTAGCTGTAGTAGCCGGCCGCGTAGCCGCCGGCGAAGATGTGCGAGAAGCTGTGCGGGAAACGGTTGTACGACGGGTGCCTTACGAGCGCCACTTCGCTGCGCACGCGCCCGAGGGTCTCGAGCGGACGGGCCCCCGCCGCCGGGTCGTAGTCCGCGTGGATGCGGAAATCGAACAGCGCGAACTCGATCTGCCGCAGCATCGCGAGCGCGGCGCCGCAGTGGCGGCTGTCGACCAGGCGCTGGAAGGTGTCGCCCGGCAGCGGCTCGCCCGTCCGGTAATGGCCCGAGGCGCCGGTCAGCACGTCTCGATGCCACGCGAAATTCTCCATGAACTGGCTGGGCAGCTCGACGGCGTCCCAGGGAACGCCGTTGATACCGGCGAGCGCCGGGAAATCCACCCGCGTCAGCAGGTGGTGCAGCATGTGCCCGAACTCGTGGAACAGCGTTACGATGTCGGTGTGCGTCAGCAGCGACGCGCCGGCCTCGTTCGGCGGCGCGAAATTGCAGACCAGGTAGCCGACCGGGACGACGTTCTCGCCCGCGAGGTTCTTGCGCACGATGCACTCGTCGATCCAGGCGCCGTTGCGCTTGCCGCTGCGCGCGTACAGGTCGGTATAGAAGCCGCCGATGGTCTCGCCGCGCTCGTCGCGCACGTGGAAGTAGCGCACGGCGGGATGCCAGGTCTGTACGTCGTCGTCGGCTTCGAGGGCGACGCCGTACAGCCTGCCCGCGAGATCGAACAGCCCTGCGATGACGCGCTCGGCGGGGAAATACTGGCGCAGCAGCTCGTCCGAGACCAGGAACTTCTTCTGCTTCAGCTTTTCCAGCCAGTAGGCGACATCCCAGGCCTCCAGCGGTCCGCCGGCAAGCTCCTCGAGCGCCTGCATTTCCCGTTCGGCCGCGGGCCGGGTTTTCCTGGCGAGCTCCTCGAGGAATTCGACCACTTCGGCGGTCTCGCTCGCCATCTTCGTGGCCAGCGAGAATTCGCCGAAGTTCTCGAAGCCCACGAGTTTCGCCATGCGGTGCCGCAGCGCGAGGATCTGCTCGATGTGCTCGCTGTTGTCCCACCGGGTGTCGTCGGCCTGGTCGGAAGACCGCGTCGACCACGCCCGGTAGAAGATCTCCCGCAGCTCGCGGTCCGCCGCATGCGTGGCAACCGCGTTCCAGTTCGGAAAATCCAGCTTCAGCCGGTAGCCGTCCACGCCTTCGTCGCTCGCCGCCTTCGCGGCGCGCTCGACGACCGAGGCCGGCAGGCCCTCGAGCCGCGCGGCATTGCGGACGTCCAGGTGCCAGCTGTCGGTCGCATCCTGGACGTTCTGTTCGAATGCCGCCTGCAGCGAGGCGAGGTCACCGCGGACGCGGCGGAATTCGGCCTTGCAGTCGTCCGGCAGGTCGACCCCGCCCAGGTGGAAATCGCGCAGCGCGTGCTCGACGAGTGTCCGGCACGCCGCCGGCGCATCGTCGCCCAGGATGCCCGCGACGTGGCGGTAGGCCTCGAACAGGGCCTTGTTTTGCGAGATTTCGGTGTCATGTTCTGTCATCAGCGGCAGCGCGTCGTTGTAGGCGTCGCGCCAGCCGGGATCTTCCAGCACGCTCTGCAGGTGTGTGATCGGGGAGAAGGCGCGGCGCAGTTCGTGCTGCATTTCCTCCAGCGGCATGACCAGCGAGTGGAAATCGTGGGAGTCCGGTGCTTCCGTGAGGGCGGCAAGCTTTCGACGATGTGCTGCGATAAGCTCGCGCAGCGCCGGCAGGGCATGCCCGGGATCCAGCTCCCGGAAGCGCGGCAAACCCGCCGAGTACAGCAAAGGATTGTTCATTTTTCGTCGGCCATTTTTAGCTCGCGAGATGTTAGCACAGACATCAATGGCGACAGCAAACCACATGTAACCAGGAGATTCAGTGACCCGCGAATTCGACCTCATCGTCATCGGCGGCGGCAGCGGCGGGCTGGCCCATGCCCAGCGCGCCGCGGAATACGGCGCCCGCGCCGCCGTCATCGAGTACGGACCGCTCGGCGGTACCTGCGTCAACGTAGGCTGCGTGCCGAAGAAAGTCATGTGGTACGGAGCCCACCAGGCGCACCAGTTCGAGCGTGCCGCCGACTTCGGATTCGACATATCCCGTAACGGCCACGACTGGGCGGCGCTGAAGTCGCGGCGCGATGCCTACATCGAGCGCCTGAACGGCATCTACGCCGGCAACCTCGAGCGCCGCGACGTCACGCTGCTTCGCGGCAGGGCGCGTTTCCTCGATCCGCACACGGTAGACGTCGACGGCGAGCCCGTTCGCGCCGGGCGCATCGTCATCGCCACCGGCGGCTACCCGATCGTGCCGGACATCCCCGGCGCCGAGCTCGGCTTCACGTCGGACGGCTTCTTCGAGCTGCCTGAGCGGCCACGGCGGGTCGTCGTCGCCGGCAGCGGCTATATTGCCGTCGAGCTCGCCGGCGTGTTCAATGCCCTCGGCTCGGACACGACGGTGGTGGTGCGCAAGGACGGGATACTGCGCAGTTTCGAGCCGATGCTCGGCGCCGAGGCGCGCGCCGCCATGGAGGCCGACGGCGTGCGCTTCGAGACCGGCTTCGTGCCGGCGTCGCTCGTCCGCGAGGATGCGGGCCTCGTGCTGACCGCGGCGGACGGCCGCAGTGCCGGCCCCGTCGACGGCGTGCTGTGGGCGATCGGCCGCGGGCCGAACACGGCGGGGCTCGATCTCGGGGCAGCCGGTGTGCACACCGACGCCGGCGGCTTCGTGCCGGTGGACGACTACCAGGCAACCAACGTCGAACACATCTTCGCGCTCGGCGACGTGACCGGCCGCGCCGCGCTGACGCCGGTCGCGATCGCCGCCGGCCGCCGACTCGCCGACCGGCTGTACGGCGGCATGCCGGGCCGCCATCTCGAGTACCGGCTGATCCCGACCGTCATTTTCACGCATCCGCCCATCGGTACCGTAGGAATCACCGAGGCAGAGGCCCGCGCGGAGCACGGCGACGAGGTCCGGGTCTACCAGTCGCGCTTCAACCCGATGCTCTACGCGCTGAGCGACAGGAAGGTGTCGACGACGATGAAACTGATCACCGCCGGCAGCGACGAGCGCGTGGTCGGCTGCCACATGATCGGCGACGGCGTCGACGAGATCCTGCAGGGTTTCGCGGTCGCGATCCGCATGGGCGCGCGCAAGCAGGACCTCGACGATACCGTGGCGATCCACCCGACCAGCGCGGAAGAGCTCGTTACGATGCGTTGATCGAGATCTGCTTCAGCACGCTCGCGGTGTCCGGGCGCACGCCGCGCCACAGCAGGAACGATTCGGCCGCCTGCTCGACCAGCATGCCCCAGCCCATCACTGCGCGCGCGGCGCCGTGCTGCGACGCCCAGGCGGTAAACGGCGTCGGCGTCAGTCCGTAGGAGAGGTCGTAACAGACCGTGCCGGCGCCGACCGCTGCCTCGGGGAACGGCGGCAGCTGCCCCTTGAGGCCGGCCGAGGTCGCGTTGATGACGAGGTCGAAGTCGACGTCGTCCGGGACCTCGTCGAAACTGCAGGCGGACAGCGGCACGCTGCCCGCGAACTGAGTTGCCAGCTCCTCCGCTTTCTGTACCGTGCGATTGGCGATCAGGATCCCCGCCGGCCCGGCGTCGATGAGCGGTGCCAGGATGCCGCGCGTCGCGCCACCTGCGCCGAGGATCAGGATCTCGGCGCCGGCGAGTTCCAGGCCGAGGTTGACGGTGAGGTCGCGCAGCAGCCCGGCCCCGTCGGTGTTGTCGCCGAAGACCTCGTCGTCGCGGAACACGAGCGTGTTGACCGCCCCCGCGACACGCGCCCGCTCGCTCAGCTCGTCGGCGAGCAGGGCCACCCTGGTCTTGTGCGGCACGGTAATGTTCAGCCCCTTGCCGCCGGTGCGCTGAAACTGGCGCAGCGCGGGCTCGAGCTTGTCGGGAGCAACCTGCAGCAGCTCGTACTGCATGTCCTGCTCCGTCTGCAGCGCGAACAGCCGGTGGATGACCGGGGAGCGGCTGTGCGACACCGGGTAGCCCATGACGCCATAGCGGTCCGGCGTATTCATGCCGTGCCGACCGTCGTCGTCGCCGCGGCTGGGAGATCGTCGCCGCTCACTGCGCCGCCACCGCGGGAGCGGCTTCAGCTGCGATCGGCCGGACGCTCATGACTCCGCCAGCCAACGCGCCGCTGCCAGTGCGTAATAGCTCAGTATCGCGCTTGCGCCCGCACGGCGGATCGCGAGCAGCGACTCGAGTACGGCCGCGCGTTCGTCGAGCCAGCCGTTCGCCGCCGTCGCCTTGATCATCGAGTACTCGCCGCTGACCTGGTAGGCGAAGGTCGGCACGCCGTAGGCGTCGCGGACGCGGCGCACGATGTCGAGGTAGGGTAGCGCGGGCTTGACCATGACGATATCGGCGCCCTCGGCCAGGTCCAGCGCGACCTCCCGCAGCGCCTCGTCGCTGTTGCCCGGGGCCATCTGGTAATTGCGCTTGTCGCCGCGGCCGAGACTGGCGGCGGAGCCGACGGCGTCCCGGAACGGCCCGTAGAAACAGGAGGCATACTTGGCCGCGTAGGCGAGGATGAGCGTGTTGACGTGGCCGCCGGCCTCGTGGGCGGCGCGGATGCTGCCGACGCGGCCGTCCATCAGGTCCGACGGGGCGAGGACGTCGGCGCCGGCCTCGGCATGCGAGACGGCCTGGCGGGTCAGCACCTCGACCGTGCGGTCGTTCAGTACGTAACCGTTCTCGTCGATGATGCCGTCCTGGCCGTGGGTCGTGTAGGGATCGAGCGCAACGTCCGTGATCACGGCGAGATCGGGCAGGGCCGCCTTCAGCGCGCGCACCGCGGTCTGCACCAGCCCGTCCGGGTTGACCGCCTCGTCGCCTTCCGGGGACTTCTGCTCCGCGTCGATGACCGGGAACAGCGCCAGCGCCGGGATGCCAAGGCCCGCCGCCTCGGCCGCCAGTTCGAGCAGGCCATCGACGCTCAGCCGCTCAACGCCCGGCATCGAGGCCACGGCTTCGCGCCGGCCTTCCCCGGAGAGCACGAACACGGGCAGAATGAGGTCGCCGGCCCCGAGGGACGTCTCGGCCGTGAGGCGCCGCAGCGCTTCCGATCGCCGTGTCCGGCGCAGGCGGGTTGCCGGGAAACCGGCAGGCAGATCAGGCTTCATTGGGCGTCGCAACTGGTCGGAAAGCTTGGATTTTCCCTGTATTTCGGTAGGGTTTCCACGCCTTCGGCGCGTTTTTCCCGGATTTCGGGTAATAAATCCAGACACGGTCGGGTCCACTGCAATGACGGAAAGCAACGCGGACGCCGCACGCAGGAAGCGCTTCGAGAAGCTCGTCGGCGCGCTGCACGGCGACATGTTCCGCTACGCGGCGTGGCTCAGCCGCGACCCCGGCGTGGCCGAGGAGGTGGTGCAGGAAGCGATGCTGCGCGCGTGGAAGTCGCTCGAGTCGCTGCGCGACGACGATGCGGCGAAGCAATGGTTGCTGACCATCGTGCGCCGCGAGAACGCGCGGTATTTCGAGCGCAAGCGCCTGGATACGGTCGATGTCGACAACCTGACGCCCGCGCAGGCCGCAATGATCGCCGACGGTCACGACACCGATACGGACGACATGCGCGCAGCGATTTACCGGCTCGCGGACGATTATCGCGAGCCCCTGGTGCTGCAGGTCCTGCTGGGCTACAGCACCGCGGAGATAGCCGGGCTGATGGGAATCAAGCCCGGCGCGGTGCTGACGAGACTGCACCGCGCGCGCCACAAGCTGAAGGCGCAGTTCGACAGGGATGCCGAGAGATGACAGAGAACGAAGCGACGATGATGACGTGTGACGAATTCAGGGAAGCAATCGCTGCCGAACCCGGCGCTGCCGGCGACGGGCTGGCGAAGCATGCGGAAACCTGCGCGGCGTGCCGTGCGATCCGCGACGAGTTCGTCGCGCTCGATGCGCGCATCGAGCGAGCACTCGCGATCCCGGTTCCCGAACTCCGCATGCCCGAGCTCGAGGCGCCGGCGACCGCGAAGGTCGTCGCACTCCGCCCGCGGCCGCGCGTCACGCCGCCGGCGTGGTTCGGCATCGCGGCCGGTCTGGCCCTCGCGGCCTTTTTCGGCCTGCAGTTCCAGCAGTCCGGGCAGCAAGCCCTGCCGCTCGCCGCGCAGGTCATCGGGCATCTCGATCACGAACCCGGCAGCCTGCGCGTGACGACGGTCGCCGTGCCGGAACGAACGCTGGACGCGGTGGTCAGTAACGAGGTATCGGAGCTGAAGCGTGACATCGGGCTCATCACCTACGCTCGCAGCTGCGTCATCAACGGCAAGACCATTCCGCACCTGGTCATCCAGGGGGAACGGGGACCCGTCACGCTGCTCCTGATGCCGGACGAGCCCGTAGACGCCGCCGTGCCGCTTCTCGGTGAGGGCATCAATGGCGTCATCCTGCCGGTCGGGGGCGGCAGCATCGCGATCGTCGGCGAACGCGACGAACCCCTGGGCGAAATTCAAGACCGAGTTGTTGACTCAGTGAAATGGAAAACATGAGCGCGGACGACGCGACCTGATCACTGACATTCCATCGCCCCGCGAGGGGGAGTTACATTGCCCGATCGGGGCAATCAAATCAGAACGTAGGAGATCGAAATGTCTGACAAGCAAGTAGCAAAGACTGTTGCAATGGCCGTGGGCACTGCGCTGGCCGGTTCTTTCGCGATCAGCGGCGTTGCCAACGCCGACACCGGCGCAAGCCCGTTCGCCATGCAGACGCTCGCTGCCGGCTACATGCTGGGCGCTGGCGAAGGCAACTGTGGCGGCGACAAGGAAGGCAAGGGCAAAGAAGGCAAGTGCGGCGAAGGCAAGTGCGGCGGTGACAAGGCCGGCGAAGGCAACTGCGGCGGCGACAAGGACGCCGAGGGCAAGTGCGGCGAAGGCAAGTGCGGCGGTGACAAGGACGCCGAGGGCAAGTGCGGCGGCGACAAGGACGCCGAAGGCAAGTGCGGCGAAGGCAAGTGCGGCGGCGACAAGGACGCTGAAGGCAGCTGCGGCGGCGACAAGGATGCCGAAGGCAAGTGCGGCGAAGGCAAGTGCGGTGGCTCGGTCTGATTGATCGCTA
>JBFJUJ010000117.1:0-8565 GCA_041624755.1 Woeseia sp.
ACGTAGCGGCCGAGGAACAGGACGTAGCCTAAGGAGACGGTGATCAGTAGCGGCATGAACCAGCCGCTGGTGCGGCGCGCGAACTCGACGGCCAGCACGATCGCCGCTGCGGCGAAGACGTAGTCGCTCCAGATGAACTCGGCCTCGCGGGCGTACAGGGCCTCTTCGAACAGCACCAGGTAGGCGGCGACGGCGAGCGCGGCCAGTGCGAGCAGCCAGTCGGCGACGTAGCGCGGCCGGTGCCATGTCGCGTCCGCCGCGTCGCGGTGGAAGCTGAGCGCACACAGCGCACCGAAGCCGCCGAAGTGTATCGCGGCGAACCACAGCTCGGAGACGGCCGTGAACCAGTTGTTGTAGACGTGGAACAGCGCGAAGACGATCGCGGCCGAGCGGACCAGGCGCGCCGTCACGGAGGCACCAGGCCGGGCGGAATGTCGAGGCCCTGCTCGCGGTAATAGCGCAGCGCGCCCGGATGCAGCGGCGCGCCCAGGCCCACCAGGGCGCTGCCGAGCGTCAGCTCGCGGGTCGCGCCGTGAATCTGGTGCAGCGCCGTAAGGTTCTCGAAGATGGCCCGGGTGATCTTGTAGACGTCGTCCTCGGACAGGTCCGCGCGCACCGCCAGCACGTTCGCATGGGCGATCGTCCTCACGTCGGCAGGCTGGTTCGGGTAGGCGCCCGCCGGGATGACATAGCGCTGCCACAGCGGGTAGGTGGCGTTGATGCGCTCGAGCTGTTCGTCCGTGAACTCGAGCAGCGTCAGCGCGTCGCCGCTGGTCGCCATGGCCCGGGTTATGCCGCTGACCGGCACGCCGCCCGGAACGTTCATGCCGACGATCGAGCGGTCCTGGATCGCGTTCGCGGTCGCTCCGTAGCCCATCCAAGCGAGGCTCAGCCTGTTCGCGTAGTCGATGCCGAGGCTCGAGAGGATGTGATCGCCGGTGAACGCGGCGCCGGAGTTGCGAGCCCCGAGCACGAAGCGCTCGCCGTCGAGCGAAGCCAGGTCCATGACGGTGCCGCCGCGGGAGAGCTCGCTCAGCAGGACGAAGTGCTCGGCGTTCTTCCAGGTGGCGGCGATCGTTCGCAGCCACGGCTGCGGGCGACGGAACGGACCGTCGCCGTTCCATGCCCAGGCGGCGAAAATGCCCTGCAGCAGGGCCAACTGGGCCTGGTTGTCGCGCATCAGCTTGATGTTTTCCATCGATCCGGCGGAGCTGATGGCGGCGAGGCTCAAGCCGTCGGTCTCGTAGAGCTCCGCCTTCGTGATCGTCGCCAGCGCGACGCCGACGGGATAGTAAGTGCCGCCGGTCGTCGCGGTCGACAGGATGTAGGGGCGATTGCCGGACAGGTTCTCGGAGCAGGCGAGCAGCAGCGGCAGGGCGGCGACGGCCGCAGCCAGGATGCGGAAGGCGCGCATATCCCGGTTCAGTCCCGCTCGCTCGGCCGCATCGGTCTCAGTCCATCCCCGCCTGCTGCCGGACCCAGCGCACAGCGTCCTCGTGCGTCCCGAACCAGGCGTCCGGGTAGCCGCGGATGTACTCGATCAGTTCGCGCAGCACGACGATCCTGGAGCGATGGCCGATGTAGTGCGGGTGCATCGTCAGCACGAACACGGTGCCTTCCTCGCGCGCAACGTCGAACTCGTCTTTCCAGACCGTCAGCAGCTCGCGCGGGTTCGTGTAGCGGTCGCCCAGCGGGTTGAACAGCGGGGCGTCGTCGAGGATCCATTGCACCGGCAGCTCGACCAGGCCGGTCGGCTCGCCATCCGCGACGATCTCGTAGGGCCGGTCGTCGGCCATCAGCGACGAGTCGTAGAGGAAACCCATCTCGAGCAGCAGGTCGAGCGTGCTGTCGGAGAAATTCCACGAGGGCGCGCGGTAACCGACCGGGCGCCGGCCGGTCAGCTCGGTCATGCGGGCGACGGCCTGCTCGAGCAGGCGCTGTTCCTCGGCGCGCGGCAGCTGGTTGTTGCGTTCGTGGATCCAGCCGTGGATGCCGATCTCGTGCCGTCCCGAGGCCTGGATGCGCTCGATCATCCGCGGCGCCAGCGAGAAGCTGACCGCCGGGCCGAAGAACGACGCCGGTATGTCGTATTCGTCGAGCAGGTCGACGACGCGCCCGAGCGCGCGGCGCGCGCCGTACTCGCCCTGCGACAGGCCGCCGATGCCGGTGTCGCCGTCGCGCAGCCAGACGGTCTCGTTGTCGACGTCGAAGGACAGCAGCGCGGCGACGCGCGCCCCGCCGGGCCAGTGGTCGGGATTGAGGTCGCGGCCGGCGCGCACCTTGCCGACCTCGCGCGCGATGCGCTCGTCGCTCCAGCGCCAGGGCGGTTCGTCTTCCTGCGCCGCGACGAGCGGCGCGAGGCCGATGAGAGTCAACAGCAAAGCGCCGTACTGCTTCATAACCGCCATCCCCCTGGAGCCCCGACCGGCAGGTCCCGATGCTAACAGGTTCGCCTCGCCCGCTGCCCGCAGCGGCGACCGGGGGTGTGATACCTTGCGCCGGGGTGGCCGGAATGCCGGCCCCCGCTGGATGCCGTGACCCGAGCCTCGGAACGGGACAACATGAGCCGTAATACGACCGCCGCCAACGTCCCGCGCTACCGCATGCCGGCCGAATGGGAGCCGCACCAGGCGACCTGGATCTCCTGGCCGCACAAGCGCGATAGCTGGCCGGGAAAATTCGCGCCGGTGGAGCCGGTCATGGTGCGCGCGGTCGCCGCGCTCTCGGAGAGCGAGCTCGTGCGCATCAACGTACTCGACGAGAGTCACGAGCAACACGTCGCGGGCCTGCTGGACGGTCACGCCGACGCGAGCCGCCTCGCTTTCCATCGTTTCCCGACCGACGACGCCTGGTGCCGCGATCACGGTGCCATATTCGTCACCCGGCACGGCGGGGACGCGCCGCCTGCCGACCCGCTCGTCGCGCTGGACTTCCGCTTCAATTCCTGGGGCGGCAAGTACCCGCCGTTCGATCTCGACGACGCCATCCCGCCGCAGATGGCGGCCGCTCTCGGCGTCCCGTGCCGGCGCATCGACATGGTCCTCGAAGGCGGCTCGGTCGAGGTCAACGGCGCCGGGGCGCTGCTGACGACCGAATCCTGCCTGCTGAACCCGAACCGCAACCCGTCCCTGGACCGCGCGGACATAGAACGCACGCTGTGCGACGAACTGGGCGTCGAGCAGGTGCTGTGGCTCGGTGACGGCATCGTCGGCGACGACACCGACGGGCATATCGACGACCTGACGCGCTTCGTGTCCGAGGACACCGTGGTAACCGCGGTCGAGGAAGATCCCGGCGACGCGAACTTCGCCGCGCTCGCCGAGAACGTCGAAAGACTGCGGGCACTCAGGCTCGCCGACGGCCGGCCGCTGACCATCATCGAGCTGCCGATGCCGCGTCCGGTCGAGTACGAAGGCGACCGCCTGCCGGCGAGCTACGCCAACTTCTACATCGGCAACCGCGTCGTGCTGATGCCCGCTTTCGACGACCCGCGCGACGCCGCCGCGGAGCGCGTGCTGGCCGCGGCGTTTCCCGGTCGCCGCGTCGTGCCGATCGACTGCCGCGATCTCGTGCTCGGCCTGGGTACCTTCCACTGCCTGACGCAGCAGGTGCCGGCCGTTGCCTGACCGGCGGGCCGGCGCTTGCGGACGGCAATGGCATTCCTTAGGCTAGGCGCGTCCGGTGCCGCCCGGCACGAGCGCGCTGACGCTTCCCGATCCTTAAGAGGTACGCTTACGTGGCCGCCGTCCGCGATTTCGTCCACCATCATTACCGCCATTTCAATGCCGCCGCGCTGATCGACGCCGCCGACGCCTACGTCAGGCACCTCGATGGCGGTGGCAGCATGTTCATGACGCTCGCCGGTGCGATGAGCACCGCGGAACTCGGCCTGTCGCTTGCGGAGATGATCCGCCGGGACAAGGTGCAGGCGATCTGCTGCACCGGGGCCAACCTCGAGGAAGACGTGTTCAACCTCGTCGCCCACGATCACTACGTGCGCGTGCCGCATTATCGCCAGCTTACCGCCGAGGACGAGGAAGCGCTGCTCGCGCGGCACCTGAACCGGGTCACCGACACCTGCATCCCGGAAGAGGAGGCGATCCGCCGCATCGAGGACGTCGTGCTCGAGGAATGGCTCGCGGCGGACAAGGCGGGCAAGCAGTATTTCCCGCACGAGTTCCTGTATCGCATCCTGACGTCCGGCAAGCTTACGCAGCACTACCAGATCGACCCGAAGGACAGCTGGCTGCTCGCAGCGGCGGAGAAGGATCTGCCGGTCATCGTGCCCGGCTGGGAGGACTCGACGCTCGGCAACATCTATGCGTCGCACTGCATTACCGGCGAGATCCGCAACGTGCACACGGTGCGTGGCGGCATCGAGTACATGATGATGCTGGCGGACTGGTACAAGTCGACCTGCCGCACGTCGCCCGTCGGCTTCTTCCAGATCGGCGGCGGCATTGCCGGCGACTTCCCGATCTGCGTCGTGCCGATGCTCGAGCAGGACCTGCGCATCACCGACATCCCGCGCTGGGCATATTTCTGCCAGATCAGCGACTCGACGACGAGCTACGGATCCTATTCCGGCGCGGTGCCGAACGAGAAGATCACCTGGGGCAAGCTGTCGGCGGAAACGCCGAAGTTCATCATCGAATCGGATGCAACGATCGTGGCGCCGCTGATCTTCGCCTGCGTCCTTGAACAGTAGGCGGGCCCGGTCGATGTCTCAACCGGACAGGGTCGTCGATGCGCAGGCAGGCGACGACTGGCAGACAGGCGACGCAGCCGAACTGTACCGCCTCGACAGCTGGAGCGACGGTTTCTTCGTCATCAATGACAGCGGTCACGCCGCGGTGCGGCCGCTGCCCGGCGATCCACTGGAGATCGACATCATGGCGGTCGTCGAGGAGGCCCGCCGGCAGGGCCTCGGCTCGCCGCTGCTGCTGCGTTTCCAGGACGTGCTGCGCGCGCGCGTCCAGCGCATCAACGAGGCCTTCCGCGACGCCATCCGCGACCGCGGCTATGGCAACGACTACCGCGGCGTCTACCCGATCAAGGTGAACCAGCTGCAGGAAGTCGTCGAGGAGGTGCTGAATGCCGGCCAGCCCTGGCGCATGGGCCTCGAATGCGGCTCGAAGGCCGAGCTCGTCGCCGCGTTGCCGTACCTGGAAGACGACCGGATGCCGCTGATCTGCAACGGCGTCAAGGACCGCACGATGCTGTCGCTGATCCTCTCGGCGCAGCGTCTCGGCAAGAACGTGCTGCCGGTGATGGAGAAATTCGCCGAGTTCGAGGACCTGATGCGGCTCGCGGACGAGCAGGAGACGGATACGCAGTTCGGCGTGCGTATCCGCCTGCGCACGTCCGGCGCCGGCAAATGGGCGGATTCCGGCGGCTATCGCTCGAAGTTCGGCATCTCCCTGCCGGAGCTCATGGAGATCGTCGAGCGGCTCGAGGCCGCCGGCCGCCGCGAGGCCTTCAGGCTGCTGCACTTCCACCTGGGCAGCCAGATCACCAACGTGCAGCTCCTGAAGCAGGCGACGAAGGAGATCGCGCAGATCTACGCCGAGCTCGTGAAGCTCGGGCTGCCGCTCGAGTACGTCGACGTCGGCGGCGGTCTCGGCGTCGACTATTCCGCCGACAACGAGGAAGGCGCGATCCACTACAGCCTGCGCGAGTACGCCAACGCGATCGTCTCCTCGGTGGCCGAGGTCTGCGACCAGCGCGGCGTGCCGCACCCGGTGCTGGTGTCGGAGAGCGGCCGCGCGCTGACGGCGCATCATTCGGTGCTGGTCGTCGAGACGCTGGGTTCCTACCAGAAGAACCGCATCGCGAAGGACTTCGCGCCGTCTGCCGACGCCCACGATACCGTCCGGCGGCTCGCGGACATGCATGCGGACCTGCGGCGGCCGGGACCTCGCGACGTCAGCGCGCTGCTCGAAGCGTTCCACACGGTGGACGCGCTGCATCGCGATGCCGCGACACTGTTCCGGCTCGGCTTCCTGCCGCTGGCGCAGGACGCGCTGGTCGAGCGGCTCTACTGGTCGACCTGTTCGCTGATCCTGAGAGCGCTGCGCGATGCAGACCCCGATCCGCGGCCAGCGGAATTCTTCGAGCTGGAGGAGCGGCTCGTCGACCAGTACCTGTGCGATTTCTCCGTGTTCCAGTCCGTGCTCGACCACTGGGCCATCGGCCAGGCCTTCCCGATCATGCCGCTCCAGCGGCTCGACGAACGGCCGCGGCGACGGGCGCTGCTGGTCGACCTGACCTGCGATTCCGACGGCAAGATCGCCGAGTACGTGTCCTCGAACGAGGACAAGACTTTCCTCGAGCTGCATTCGCTGACGCCGGGTGAGCCCTATCACCTGGGCTTCTTCATGATGGGCGCCTACCAGGACATCATGGGCGATGCGCACAACCTGTTCGGGCGCGTCGCCGAGGTGCACGTCTACGCGGACCGCGAGGAAGATGACAACTTCTGGATCGAGAAGGTCATCCCCGGCATCAAGGTCCAGGAGATGCTGGCGCAGGTGCAGTATTTCCCGAACGATCTCGAGCGCCGCATGAACAGCCTGATCAAGGCCAAGATCGACGCGGGCGCCATCCGGCCGAAGCGCGGCATGCAGATACTCGAGCAGTACCTCGCCTGTCTCCAGCAGGAGACCTACTACGACACCCGGAACGGCAACGGAGGCAGCCGGTCATGAGCGCGTCGCGCAAGGCATCCCGGCTCCTCAAGGTCGGGCTCGTGCAGATGTCCATGGGCGAGGACCCGGAGGCGAACACGGAGCGGGCGATCGAATTGACCGTGCAGGCGGCCCGGCAGGGCGCGCAGGTCATCTGCCTGCCCGAGCTGTTCCGCTCGCGCTATTTCTGCCAGACCGAGGACGCCGCCTTCTTCGAACTCGCCCACGAGATACCGGGCCCGCTGACCGATCGTTTAGCCGGCCTGGCCCGCGAGCACGACGTGACGATCATCGCGAGCCTGTTCGAAAAGCGCGCGACGGGTCTCTATCACAACACGGCGGCGGTCATCGACCGCGACCGCGGCTACGTCGGCAAGTACCGCAAGATGCACATCCCCGACGATCCGCGTTACTACGAGAAATTCTATTTCACGCCCGGCGACCTCGGCTTCCGGACCTTCCCGTCGGCGACCGCGGAGCTCGGCGTGCTGGTGTGCTGGGACCAGTGGTACCCGGAGGCGGCGCGCCTGACGGCCCTCAAGGGTGCCGAGATCCTGTTCTACCCGACCGCCATCGGCTGGCACCCGGAGGAGAAGGACCAGGTCGGCGCCGAGCAGCACGCGGCCTGGGAGACGATCCAGCGCTCGCACGCGATCGCGAACGGCTGCTTCGTCGTCGCGGTCAACCGCTTCGGCTTCGAGCCCGATCCGGGCGGCGAGGGCGGCATCGAGTTCTGGGGGCAGAGCTTCGCGGTAGCGCCGGACGGGCGCATCCTCGCACGGGCGCCGGTCGCGGAGGAAGCCGTGCTCGTCGTCGACATCGACCTGGACCAGATGGCGGTGAGCCGCCACGGCTGGCCGTTCCTGCGCGACCGCCGCATCGATGCATATGCACCGATCGCCAGGCGCTACCTCGACGGGGATTGAGACGATGCGCATCCGCCGCCGCCACAGCATGGACATCGAGCACGTCAGGCAGCGCGTCGACGAGCTCGCCGCCGACCTCGGCAAGCGCTTCTCGCTGCGCACCGAATGGCACGGCAACGACCTGCGGGTGAAGGGCAGCAGCGTGCACGGCCATATCGCCGTGTCCGAGTCGCTCGTCGAGGTCGACGTGCAGCTCGGCCTCGGCCTCGGTCTCATGGAAGGCCCGATCCGGCGGGCCATCGAAAACGCCATGGACGAGCACCTCGCCTGAGCGCCCCGGGCGCGCCGGAGCCAGCGGAGCGAACATGTCTGCCATCGTCATCGTCGGGGGAGGTCACGCGGCCGGGCAGGCTGCCGCCACGCTGCGCCAGCGCGGCCATGACGGCGAGCTCGTCGTCGTCTGCAATGAGCCCTGGTTGCCGTACCAGCGCCCGCCGCTGTCCAAGCAGTACCTGGCCGGCGCGCTGGAGCGTACGCATCTGTACCTGCGCCAGCAGGACTTCTACGACGACCGCGGCATCGAGGTCAGGAGCGGCGTTACCGTTTCTGCCATCGACCCGGCGGGGCGCCGCCTGCATACGGACGCCGGCGAGAGTCTCGACTTCTCGAAACTGCTGCTGGCCACGGGCGGGCGGCCGCGTCCCCTCGATGTTCCCGGTATCGGTCTCGCCGGCATCCACTACCTGCGCACGATCGCCGACGCGGACCGCATCCGCGGCGAGCTCGACGAGGCGCGCCGTGTCTGCGTCGCAGGCGGCGGCTACATCGGCCTCGAGGTCGCGGCGGTCGCCATCAAGGCCGGCAAGGCCGTGACGGTGCTCGAGGCCGGCGAACGCGTGCTGCCGCGGGTGGCCACGCCGTTGCTCAGCGAGTTCTACACGGCGCTGCATCGCGAGCACGGCGTCGACGTGCGCGTCAATGCGCCGGTCGAAGGCTTCGGCGGCGACGGGCGC
>JBFJUJ010000118.1:0-8562 GCA_041624755.1 Woeseia sp.
CCGCCTCCTGCTGGTACCACTCCCAGGTGCTGTCGAGCACCTGCGCGTAACCGTAGGCGTTGGACGGACGCGTCCACGGGATGAAACCGAGCAGCTTGCGCCGCGGCGGCCGGGCGTCGAAGCGGAACGAGGACTCCTGGCGAATGATTGCCATCTGCACGAGCACGGGCGTGCCCCAGCGCTTCTCCGAGCGCTTCGCGTCGCGATACCAGCCGCCCTTCTCATCGAAGATGGCGCAGATGTTCTCGACGTTGGCCGGCGGCGCCGTCGCACAGGCGGCGAGGCCGAGCAGCGCGCCGAGTGCGACGCCGGCGCCCGCCCGGCTCATGGGCCGCCCCCGCGCATGACTGCGAGTATTCGCCGGTGCCGCGCCCGCCGCGCGGGGTCCGGGTCGGGCCTGGAGCCGACGGCCTCGATCGCGGCGCGATAGGGCTCGGGGAACGCGTGGCGCAGGCAGCCCAGCAGCACGAGTTCGTGATACCAGTCGAACGGCGCCAGGCCGTCTTCCACGTAGCCCGGGTCCGCGCGGTAGGTGTAGCAGCGGCCGAAGCCCGGCACCTCGATCGCGGCGTGCGCGTAGCCGGAGCCGACGCCTTCGATGTCGTCCAGCCGGCGCCGGTCGTCTCTGCAGAGCGCGTACACGGCGACGAACACGCCCGCGCCGCCGCGCGAATCGTCAGCGATGCTGCACTTGCCCGAGCCGTCCCGGCCGCGCTTGTGGAACGCGAGACTCAGGCCCGCTACCCGCGCGGTGCCGAGGAAGGAGGCGGAAGGCGTGCGCCGCAGCAGGCGCTGCGGGTGGAGGTTGGATCCGTAGGCGGCGTATAACATGGCGTCCCGGCCAGACGTTAGCAGGCGCTGCGCGAAAAATCATCAGGCACGGCAGGCGCTTACGGGGCGCAGCCCGCCGCGAGCCGGCGGCCGACCGCCTCGCGCGACAGCGCACGCAGCCGCTCGAGGAAGCGGCCGGCGCCGGCCTCCGCGGCGGCCGCCGCCTCCAGGTAGGCATCACCGCTGGCGCGCGCCGCGCGGCGCCAGTCGAGCAGCGCCACCGTCGTCGCGAGGCGCGTCGAGACGAGGTCGAACAGCAGGCCGGTCTCCTCGGGCGTGAGCGGCGTTACTGCGTGGTAGCCGGCCACGAACGGCGCGATGTGCTCCAGCGGATCGCCCGACTCGTTGCGCAGGTAGGCAGCCGCGATGGCCACATCGACGACGAGCGGCGCGTGCTGCAGGTCGCCGAAGTCGATGACCCCCGACACGGCAGGCGGCGGCCCCGGTTGCAGCAGCACGTTTGCCGGGTTGAAGTCCGAGTGGATGACCTGCGATCGCAGGCGCGGGAACAGCGGCAGCGCGCGTGCCTCGAAGTCGTCCAGGCACTGCGCGAGCAGTTGCCGGCGATCGGCGTCGGCCACCCGCGGCAGGATTTCGCGCAGGGCCCCGGCGCGCTTCATGTCCCAGAGCAACGACTGCGTGCCACCCGGATGCCGGAAGTCCTCGAGCGAGCGGCCGAGTCGCGCCAGGGTCTCGCCGAGCTGCCGGCACAGGCGCGGAGCCAGGTCCGCGGCACGGAGCGGGCGCCCCGGCAGCCAGGTCACGAGGCGCGCGACGTGGGTCGCGCCCTCCCGGGCCAGTTCGAGCCGGTCGGCGCCGTCCCGCGTCGGGCAGACGCGCGGCACCGGGGGCGCGCTGCGCGGCTCGCGGGCCAGGTGTGCCAGCGCCCGGATCTGGAAGTCCGTGACCGCCGGGTCCTCGGCGGCGTTCGCGATCTTCAGCACGAAGTCGCCTGTCGCCGCCGACAGCCGCCAGTTCTGGTCGCGCTCGCTGACCAGCGGCGCGACGCTCGCGTCGAGGCCGTAGTGCCGCCGCGCGATGTCTCGAATCTCCGCGGCCGTGAACGCGGGCGGCTCGCAGGCGATGACGTGCAGCGGGCTCGAGGTCGGTGCGGCGGTCAAGCGATCACTCCCCGGACGGCGGTGGCTGGCGGCGAGTATGAGCGCGCGCGGCGGCAGCAGCAAGGCGCCGCCAATGGCCGAGGCGGGCCGTTACGTATACAATCGGGCGAGCGCGCCGGCCGCTGCCCGGGCCATCCGCCGAGCCGCGCTCGGGCGGACGCATCGGGCGCTGCGCCATCCCGGGGAGGATCTGGAAAGCGCGCCGGGTCCGACTAACCAACGACAAATCCAAAGTCATCAATAAGGACGGTTTGCCATGCCTCTCGACATCACTTTCACGCTGAGCGACCAGGATCTCGACCATTTCCAGCAGATCGTCGACAAGGCGAAATCGGCCATGGAGAGCGAGAAGAACGCACAGCAGATCGAGGAAGCGGCCACGAAACTGATCGAGGAGGCTCGCTCCGCGGAACTGCCCGAATTCATCTCGGAACGGCTGATCAAGCTGCAGGTCGTCATCAACATGCTCGGCGACACCGAGTGGGACCTGGGCGAAGAGGACAAGAAGCGCATTCTCGGCGCCCTGACCTATTTCTGCGATCCGGAAGACATCATCCCGGACGAAGTCCCGGGCCTCGGCTTTCTCGACGACGCGATCTACGTCGAACTCGTGCTGCGCGAGCTGAAGGCCGAGATCACGTCCTACGAGGAGTTCTGTAACTTCCGCATCGCCGAGGAGCAGCGCCGCCGCGACAAGGGACAGGACCCGTACGTCAACCGCGAGGAGTGGCTCGCGGACAAGCGCGCAGCGCTGCACGCGCGGATGCGCAAGCGCCGCCGCTCGAGCGCAACTGGCGGAGGCTGGCGGCTGCGCTGGTAGGCCGGCCGCAGCGCAGTTCCCGACGCCGTGCCGGCTCGCCGGTACGGCGTTTTTCGTGGTCCGGGCTCCGCAGGTGCCGCCGCCGCTGACGGTGGCGTTTCAGCGGCGCCACTTCGTAACCGACGGCGGCGCGTAGTCCGCGAAGCGATCGAGCAGCCGCCCGGGCTGCGACTCGACCAGCAGCATGTCGCGATGCTCGCGGCGCAGGAAGCCCTCACGCACAGCCCGCGACACGAAGGCCAGCAGCTCGTCGTAGTAGCCGCGCACGTTGAGCAGCCCGCAGGGCTTGGCATGGAAGCCGAGCTGCGCCCAGGTCAGCGTCTCGACGATTTCCTCGAGCGTGCCGAAGCCGCCCGGCAGCGCCACGAAGGCATCGGCGAGTTCCGCCATCAGGGCCTTGCGCTCGTGCATCGACGCCACGACGTGCAGCTCGTCGAGCCCGCCGTGGGCGATCTCCTTGTCGACCAGCGACCGCGGTATCACGCCGACGACGCGCCCGCCCGCCGCCAGCGCCGCGTCGGCGACCCGGCCCATCAGGCCCTTGCCGGCACCGCCGTAGACGAGCTCCAGGCCATGGGCCGCCAGCGCCCTGCCGAGGACTTCGGCGGCATCGGCGTAGTCGGCATGGGCTCCCGGGGAGGAGCCGCAGTAGACGCAGACCGACTTCATGCAACCGCCGGCGGCACCGTGCGCCGCCTCACGCGGCAGGCTTCGGCTGGCCGGAGACGATCGCGTGCAGCTCGGGTCGCCGTGCCTGCATCTCCTCGGGCGTCAGCGCGTCGAGTTCGTGCGGGAAGACCAGCCATTCGCTGGTCTCGTGCAGGTAATAGTCGGGCACGAGGTCGGTCTCGTTGCGCGTCGGCTTGTACCACGGCACCGCCATGCGGATGTCGTCCGGGGCGTTGCCGCGCGCGCGCCGCCGGATCTCGTCGATGACCGCGCGGAACGTGTTGCCGGTGTCGAACACGTCGTCGACGATCAGCACCCGGTCGTCGTAGCAGATCTTCTTGATGATGTAATTGAGACCGTGCACCGCGACGCTCGAGCGCCGGTCCACGCCCGAATACGAGGACGTACGGATCGCGATGTGGTCGGATTCGACGCCGCAGTAAGCGAGAATCTCCTGCACTGCCATGCCGACCGGCGTGCCGCCGCGCCACACGGCGATGATCAGCGTGGGCTCGAAGCCGCTCTCGAGGATCTTGACGCCGAGCCGGAACGAATCCTCGAGCAGCTCCCCCGCCGTGAGCACGATCTTGTCCATCGGCTGTCTTCCCCCGCTGCGACGTCGCCCGCCGCTATGACGTCATGTCGTTATAATGCCGATCTTACCGTACGCGCGAAGCAACCCGGAAACGCGATGCAAAAGACCTTCATCTCCGCCGACGACCTGCTGCTCGATTCCTTCCGGCTCGCGCGGCAGATCGCCGAGGCCGGCTTCAGGCCGGATTTCCTCGTGGGCCTGTGGCGCGGCGGCAGCGCGGTCGGCATCGCGGTGCAGGAGGGCCTCGAGCATTTCGGCGTCCCGACCGACCACATCGCGATCCGCACCTCGTATGCGGGCCAGGCGAGCTACTCGCAGATGGTCGATCGCGCCGAGACCATCCGCGTACACGGACTACAGTACCTGCTGGAGACGCTCAACGCGGAGCATTCGCTGCTCATCGTCGACGACGTCTACAGCACCGGCAACAGCGTGCGCGCCGTGATCGACCAGCTCGCGAAAAAGACGCGCCGCAACCTGCCGCACGACATCCGTGTCGCGACGGTCTGGTACCGGCCTGGCGAGAAGACCGTGCGCACGCCCGACTACTACGTGCACGAGACGTGCGACTGGCTGGTGCTGCCATACGAACTATCCGGTCTCACGCTCGCCGAACTCGAGGCCCACAAGCCGGAGATCGCTCCGTTGATCGACCGGCTGCGCGATCTGCTGCCGCCGGACCGCCCCTGAGCGCAACCGCTCCGACGCTCGCTCCGCCTACCGCCGCGGACTGCCCGCCGCCGCCTGTTCCTCTGACCGCCTGTGCTGCGGCTCACCGCACACGGCGGTCACCGCTACGGCGCGGTCATCGCCCAGCATCGTAAGAGTGAAAAGCACGTCCTCGATCCCGCCCGCGTCGCGTTGCCGACGCGCAGCGACTTCGGTCGCCGCCGGGTCCAGCACGACGAAATCCGCCTCGCGACCGGGCAGGAAACTGCCGATGCGGTCGTCGAGCCGGAGCGCGCGCGCCGCGCCGAGCGTCGCGAGATAGAGCCCCTGGAAGGGATGCAGCGGCTGGCGCTCGAGCTGCAGCACCTTGTAGGCCTCGGCGAGCGTCTCGAGCAGGTTGAGGCTGGTGCCGGCGCCGATGTCGCTGCCGATCCCGACCTCGATGCCGTGGCGGCGCGCCGCGGCCAGGTCGAAAAGGCCGCTGCCGAGGAACAGGTTCGACGACGGGCAGAACGCGATCGCGCCGCCGTGGCTCGCCAGCGCCCGCCGGTCACTGTCGTCGAGGTGCAGGCAGTGAGCGAACACCGCGCGCTCGCGCAGCAGCCCGTAGTGGCGGTAGACATCGAGGTAACCCTGCCGCTCCGGGAAACGTGCGGCGACCTGCCCGACCTCGTCGCGGTTCTCGGCCAGATGCGTGTGCACGTGCACGTCGGGGAATTCGGCCGCCAGCCGTCCCGCGGCCGCGAGCTGCGCGGCGCTCGAGGTCAGCGCAAAGCGCGGCGTGATGGCGTAGCCGAGCCGGCCGTGGCCGTGCCAGCGCTCGATCAGGCGGCGGCTGTCGGCGATTCCTGCGTCGGCCGGGTCGCAGAGATCCGCCGGACAGCCGTGGTCCATCAGCGTCTTGCCGGAGATGAGCCGGAGGTTGCGGCGCGCCGCGGCAGCGAAGATCGCGTCGACCGACTGCGGGTGCACCGTCGCGAATACGAGCGCCGTCGTCGTTCCGTTGCCGAGGAGTTGCCGCAGGAAGAATTCGGCGGCCTCCGCCGCATAGTCGGCATCGGCGTAGCGCCTCTCGGCCGGGTAGGCGTAGCGGCTCAGCCAGTCGAGGAGCTGCTCGCCGTAGGACGCGATCATCTCGAGCTGCGGGAAATGCACGTGGCAGTCGATCAGGCCGGGCACGATCAGGCTGCCGCGATGATCGTTGACCGGCAGGTCGGCGGGCAGCCTGGCGAGCAGCTCGTCGGCGGGGCCGAGCTCGGCAACGCGGCCGTCATCGACCAGCAGCAGGCCGTCCTCGAAGTGCTCGACCGCCCCGGAGTCGCCGGCCGGATCGCCGAGGCAGTGCAGCACACGACCGCGCCAGCCGGCGGCGCCGCTCTGAACGCTCACGGTGCCTCGAGCACGACGGCGTCGGCGAGCACCCGTTCCTCGCAGTTCGCGGCGCTGCCGGCGCGGTCGATAACGAGGAACTGCTGGCCTGCCGCGAACGCGATCAGCGGCATGTGCCAGGTGCCGCGGTGATAGTTGATGCCCTGGGAGCCGTTGGTCACGAAGGCCTCGAGATCGTCGGCCTCGACCGTTGCCGTCGGGCGCGCGACGACGACGACAAAGGAAAAGCCGCCGAGCGGCACGAACGCCTGGCTGCCGAGCGGATGACGCTCGACGGTATCGAAGCGGTACGGCAGCGGGGTCGCGCTGCGGCTGCGCACGATGCTGAGCGCCACGCGGCCGTCGCCGCGCTCGTCGATGTCGATGCGGGCCAGGTCGTCGAAGCGCTCGAAGCGCGCCGCGTTCATCGTCGCGCGCGTGCCGCTGCCCGCGGCGATGACGTCGCCGAACGGCGCGAAGCGCTCGCGGCTGATCGGCCTGGGTGTCAGTATCCTGTCCGCCATCGTCAGTCCCGCACCAGCCGGCCGAAAGCCCGCAGGCGGCTGACGCCGCCGTCCGGGAAGATCGACAGCCGCAGGTGCGTCACGGGGCCGGGCGCGGCGAGCTCCGCGGCGAAGACGTGCTCGCTGTCTGCCGCGAGCTTGCTCTCGGCCAGCAGCTCCGGCCAATCCTCGCTCGCCGCCGTCAGCTCCGGCAGCGGCAGGCCTGCGACGTCGGCGGCGCGGATCGAGGCCCGGTCCGGGTAGTTGCCCTTGAAATGAGCGGTGTCCAGCAGCACGCGCTCGACGACGCCGCGGTGCCCGAGTGCCAGCAGGCACCAGTCGTGGCCCGGACCGCGGCGGCGCGCCGTCTCCCAGCCGTCGCCCATGTTGACGCCGCGGCCGGCGGCGTTCAGGTTGTGCATCGAGCCGAAGTGCTCGTCGCTCGCGGCGAGCGCGCGGCCGCCGTTCTCGACCGCGAGCAGGTCGATGACCTTATCGTCCGCTACGCCCGAGAAATCCGGGCATATCTCGCCGAAGACGCGCAGCCGGGCCACGCCGCCATCCGGGTAGATGTTGAGCCGCAGGTGCGTCACCGCGCTCTCGCTGTCGAACGTCAGCGGATGATGCGAATTGCCGGCGAGCGGTACTTCGGGCAGGAGTTCTCGCCACGCGGTGCCGGCGGCGGGCACGTCGTCGCCGCTGACGCAGCCGTCCAGCGATGCGGCCGGCGGGTAGTTGCCGGTGAAGTGCGCCGTGTCGATGTCGACGCCGCGCACGCGCGCCGGGATGCCCAGGCGCAGGATGCACCAGTCGTGGCCCGGCCCGCGCTTGCGGCGCGATTCCCAGCCGTCCATCCATTTGCCGTGATCGTCGTACTTGTCCGGTATGAAGACCGGCGCGGCGGGATCGATCAGCCGTTCCTTCGCGCCGAAGAACTCGTCGCTCGCGGCCGTGACGCGCGTGCCGAGCCGCGGCTGCTCCAGCGGCAGCCAGTGGTGGAACAGCTTGTTGTCCGCGTTGCTCATCCGGTCTCGTCGTCCATGGCCTCGAGGCGCAGCCGTGCGATCTTGTGAATCTCGGCGATGGCGCGCCCGAACTCGGTCGCGGCATCGTTCTCGAGGCGCGTCTCGAAGGCCGCCAGAATAGCCTCGCGGCGGCTGCCGCGCACCGCCATGACGAACGGAAAGCCGAATTTTTCGCGATAGCGCGAATTCAGGCGCTGGAAACGCTCGAACTCCTCCGGCGTGCACTGGTCGATGCCGGCGCTCGACTGCTCGCCGCTGGACTCGCGCGTCAGCTCGCCGCGCACCGCCGCGCGGCCGGCGAGGTCCGGGTGCGCGCGGATCAGCGCGAGCCTGTCTGCCTCGCTGGCCTCGTCGACGCAGCTCGCCATGAGCTCCGCGAGCGTTCCCGCGGTACCCGCGGCGCGCTTCTCGTACGCGCAGTCGGCGACCCACGGCGAATGCTCGTAGATGCCGCCGTAGCGGGCGATGAAATTTCTCCTGGCGTCGCCGCTCATTTCCGGGCCGCGGCCGGCGGATGACGGCGCCGCCAGTGCCCGGCGATATCGATGCGCCGGCAGATCCACACCGCCTCGTGGGCGGCAACGTGGTCGAGGAAGCGCTCCAGGGCGGCCGTGCGCCCCGGACGACCGGCGAGCCGGCAGTGCAGGCCGACCGACATCATCTTCGGCTTGTCGGCGCCCTCGGCGTAGAGCACGTCGAAGCTGTCCCGCAGGTACTCGAAGAACTGCTGCCCGCTGTTGAAACCCTGCGCGGTCGCGAAACGCATGTCGTTCGCATCGAGCGTGTACGGCACCATGAGCTGCGGTTCGCCGAAACGACAGTCCCAGTACGGCAGGTCGTCGGCATAGCTGTCCGCGCTGTAGTCGAAGCCGCCCTCCTCGGCCACCAGCCGGTGGCTGTTGGGGCTGCAGCGCCCGAGATACCAGCCGCGCGGCCGCTCGCCGGTGGCTTCGCGGTGCAG
>JBFJUJ010000119.1:0-8525 GCA_041624755.1 Woeseia sp.
CCGTCGGAGTCGGCCGTCTCGGTCGGGTCGTTCGGGAAGGCATCGGCGTTGTCGCCGACGCCGTCGCCGTCGGAGTCGGCCGTCTCGGTCGGGTCGTTCGGGAAGGCATCGGCGTTGTCGCCGACGCCGTCGCCGTCGGAGTCGGCCGTCTCGGTCGGGTCGTTCGGGAACGCGTCGCCGTTGTCGCCGACGCCGTCGCCGTCACTGTCGCTCCATTCCGTGGGATCGTTCGGGAACGCATCGTCGTCGTCCGGCACGCCGTCGCCGTCCGTGTCCACCGGGGCCGGGTCGAGCAGCGCAGCCAGTGCCATGTCCGCGCGTATCAGGCCGTAGCCCGAATCGGCGTCGACGCCGCTCGCGCCCATGTCGATCGCTGACGTTCGCAGCGCAGCGACGAGGTCGCCGGGCGCGGCCCCGGGCACGGCTTGCAGCAGCAGCGCCGCCACACCGGCCGCGTGCGGTGCCGCCGCAGAGGTGCCGAAGAAGTCGTCGATCCCGTCGTCGCCGTCGGAATCGTCGAAGAAGAAGGTCGTATTCACACCATCGACCCCGACGATGCCGGGCTTCTGCCGCAGGACGGGTTGCGCGAGGCGATTGCCGTCGACGTCGAACAGGATCGGCACGCCGCCGGCGCTGGAATAGGGCTGCAGGATCGGCGGGGTGACGCCGTTCTCCGGCGTATCGCGGAAGAAGGCGGCGCCGACCGCCTCGGCGCCGGCGGCGTTCGCGTGGCCGTAGACCGTGCCGCTGCTCGTGGCGTACTCGTTGACCGTGACGTCATCGCCGAAAATCACGAGCCGCAGCAGGGCGGCGGGCGGGCCCGCAGAATCGACGCCGTCGTAGGTGATCGCCACGCCGAACTCCGTTTCCTGGCTGATGAACTCGCTGTTGTCGAACTGCAGCGCCTCCCAGCCTTCGCCAAGCACGAGGTTGTCGTTCGCCGCGATCGTGTAGTACGTCTCGCCCGTTGCGTCCAGCAACACGATGTCGTGATCGGTTTCGGGCCCGGTGCCGCCATAGGGCTGATCCCACTGCATCGCGATGGTGACGCGGGAGTTCAGCGGCACGGTGATGCCGAGATAATTGTCGACGCCGGGCCCGGGGTCGAAATCGTGCATGGTCCCGACAAGTTCGAACAGCGGGTCGCAGTCGCCCTCGGGCTCGAAGAACTCGATGCACAGTTCCTCGCCGCTGTCGTCGAACGAAAGCTCCATGCCGTTGCGGCCCGAGTTGCCGGCGGCGGCGAAATAGCTCACACCGGCGGCCACTGCCGCGTCGACGGCCTGCGCAACGATCCCGTCCTGGAACATCGGCTCGTTGATGATCAGCAGGTCGTCGACGATGACGTCGGCGCCGGCGTTGACCAGCGCGTCGATCGCGCTGGCGTAGGCCGCGATCCCGTCGATCCCGGTGTGGAACACCAGGTCTGCGCCCGGCGCCACGTCGTGGATGATCTGCAGCATCGCGCGGCCTTCGTCGACGCAGAAAATCAGTGTCCCGCACAGCACGGACTCGCCGTTCAGCACAGTGACGCCCGTGGCCGGCAGGTCACCGGTCTGGAAATCCGTCGCGGCGCCACCCTGCGCATCGAAACTGTCGGATACGACGCCTACCGTCACGCCGCTGCCATCGACGGCGTAGGTACTGCGCGCGAGGTCGGCGCGCAGCGCGGCGTCGCCCTGGCTCGTGATGGAGCCGGCATGCTGAATGGGGCGGGGTGACGCGGTCAGCGAACGCAGGCTGTCCAGCGCGAGCGCCGCATCGACCTTCGCCAGCGGGAGCAGCCCGGACACGATTGCCCCGTAGCGCGTTCCCCGCGACAGACCCAGCCGGTTCAGGTCGGCCAGCAGCGCGGCGCCGTCCGCCGTCGCGCGGGCGTCGACCAGGATGGCGTTATCGACGACCCGCACGAGCCGGCTACGCGGCCGGAACGGCACACTCCTGCGCGCGGCCGTGTGGGCCTCGTATTCCGCCAGCGCTCGCGCGAGCCCCGCGTCCGCTTTGCGGCGCAGGCCGGACCGGCGGAAACCGGGGAACTCGGAGGCTCCCTGTGCAACGGTGACCACCCGCTCCGCGGCCGGCGCGGCGCCGCATGCGAGAAGTGCCAACAGGCAGGCACCGGCCCAGGCTGCAAACGATTGATTCATTGGGGATACCGTCCGTTGATTGCTCGCCGGCGCCGCCTCGTACGGGAAATACTGGGCTCTTCCTTGCCGATTGCCGTGACGACGGTCACAGTCTCGCAGCCGCAGCGGAGGCCGGAACCCCGGGCCGGCGACGCCGGTCAAAGGCAGCGACGGGCGGATTGACGAGGCCCGCCGGAACCTTGCCGCCGGGAACCGCATCCGCGGCGCGGCGGCGGGGAGGTTGCCCGGCATCGGTCCCGCGACCGATCCGGGTTCGCAACTGAGACACGTCGTGTCGAGGAGTCATAGCAGTGATCAGATTAATGTCGCTTGGCGGGGTGCTGGCCGGCGGCTGGCTGGCGTGCTCGCTGGTAACCGCCGCGCATGCCGAGGAAACGGACGAAACGGGAGGTGTTCGTTGCGTCGCCCAGAGCCGGGTGTCGCGCACCGAGATCATCGATTCGCAGACGATACTTTTTCACATGGTCGGTCGGGATACCTACCTCAACCGCCTGCCGCGACGCTGCCCCGGCCTCCGGCGAAACGAGGCGCTGATGTTCGACATCAGGGGATCGCGGATTTGCGACGTGGATTTGGTCACCGTCCTGCAGACCTGGGGAGTTGGCTTCATGCCCGGGGCCTCCTGCCGCCTGGGGCGCTTCGTGCCGATAACGGAGGACAACGTAAAAGCGCTGAGATCGCCGCCGCGCGACATCGAGCCTCGCGAGGTGCCCGGCGCGGAGCCGGAAGAGATCGGGTCGTCCGGCGACGGCGAGCAGGAGCAGCGGTAAAGACCGGCGTCGCCGGCGCGGCGTTTCGCCGGCGACGTTTTTGGAAACGGTCGACAACACAACCGCGGTGGCGTGCCGCCCGCTCCCGCGGACTCTCCGACGGCCGGACCCGGAAGTAACGCTCGAACTCGCGGGCTGCAAGCAGCACTATTCGGTACTCGGGTCGCATGGGCCCGGGTCATCACGAGGCGAGATTGCCGCTAATGACTCGACGGGCTTGCACCGTGATTCAGACCGCTGTAGATGGTGCTGTCGACATCGGTGATCCAGGCCCGGGGCCTGATCGATCCAGGGAGAGCGAGATTAAAATACCACACGTGCGTCTCACCCTTGCCGTCGCGCTCACCGCGCTCGTGCTGATTTTCGCGCTGCAAAACGTCGCCATCGTCGAGGTCCAGTTCCTGTTCTGGAGCTTCAGGCTGCCGCGTTCGCTGCTCCTCTTCATCGTCCTCGGTGCAGGCATCATCGCCGGCTGGTTCCTGCGGGCGACGCTGCGCAGGAAGCGGCTGTAGCGCCTGGGTCGGCCGGGGAACCAGGACGAGTCGCCATTACCGCTCTGGATTACGATTGGCGAGACGCAAGTCCCTACGACGATAGCCAGCAGGCCGACCGCTTCGATCGCATAAGCCGGCGACGGAGATGATCCTGAAGAAGTCCATGGCAGGAAGACTGTCGAGAATCGCGATACTGCCTCGGCTCAACGGAGGCGTGGTATCTACTGGCTTGCGCCCTCTCGCACGTTCATATACGTAACCCCTGACTTCGGTCAATTACAGGCACGCCACGGGCACTGGTCGCTCTCGGTAATCCGATGCCGAGCTGCATTGCCATACTTCGCGGCCGCGATCGAGGTTTGCGAAAAGGCGCTGGAGCGCCGCGCCGGCGGACCTGCACTTCAAGCTGGGACGACTCTACCAGGCGACCGGGGCGTTCGACCGCGCGCTGGACGCGCTGCGTACGACCCTCGAGATAGATCCGTAGGTCGGCCCGGCCTGGACCGTGCTGGCGCAACAGAAGCGCTTCCGCGCGACCGATGACGAAGACTATCTCCGGATTGCGGAAGCCGCCGCGCGCTCGCATGGCCGTGAGGCGGACATGTGCATTGCGTTTGCATACGGCAAGGCCCTGGACGACATGCAGCAGTGGCCGGCGGCATGGGCACAGTTTCAGAAGGGCAATCAGCTCATGTCGGGCAACACGCCATGGAGCGGGAGAGCCTGGCGGAGGTATGTCGATCGCAGAATCGGCAACGCGGCGGCCGCCGCGGGCCGGTGCCCGGTAATGCCGGGACGGCCGTCTTCATCGTCGGCATGCCGCGCTCCGGCACGACCCTGCTCGAGCAGATGCTCGACCGGCATCCGGACATCGCCGGCCGCGGCGAGCTGAACTTCCTCGATCATTTTGCGAAGCAACGCCCGCCCTCGGGCTCTTTCACCGTCGCACAGCGACGGGAGCTGGGGCATGCGCTGTGGACGCGGATGCGGCTCGAAGGGCCCGAGGGCGGCACCTGCATCGACAAGAATCCGCTGAACTTCCGTTTTCTCGATACGGCGTTCGAGATTCTGCCGACCGCGAAGGTGCTGCGCTTGACCCGGGACGGCCGCGACAGCTGCCTGTGCTGCTTCTTCCAGCTCTTCCAGCACGAAGACACGGCCTTCAGCTACGGCCTCGACAGCCTGGTGAGCTTCTGTTCCGGCTACCGCCGGCTGATGGCGCACTGGCAGGAGATCTACGGCGACCGCATTCGCGAGGTCAGCTTTGTACGACTGGTGGCATCCAGCGACGAGGTACTTGCCGGTGTCCTGCAGTTCCTGGGCTGTGACCGGTATGATGCCGTCAGCGGGACGCCGGGCGACGCCGGCAGTGTGATTCGCACGGCGAGCGTCTGGCAGGCACGGCAGGCCGTTCACCCGCGGTCAGTCGGTCGCTGGCGTCACTACTACGACCTGGCGCCCGGTTTCTTCGACCAGGCGGCGGCAATCGACCCGGACAGCAACGGAGGCGGCTGATTACCCGTGCCCGGTCCCGCTGATCTCGTGTACGCTCGGTAACGTGCAAGCCGAATCCCTGCTCAGCGCCGCTATCTTTCCCCTGTGGCTGAAGACCGCCTACACCGTGATGACGGTCGTCGTGCTGGTGGTCTATTACTTCCGCCGCGGGCCCGCCAACTATCTCTGGTTCTCCGACATCGCGCTGATCGGCATGGTGCCGGCGCTGTGGTTCGAGAATGCCTTCCTTGCGAGCCTGATGGCCTGCGCGGTGCTGATCCCGGAGGCGCTGTGGGGCGTGAGCTTCTTCGGACGCCTGCTGTTCGGCCTGCGGCTGATCGGGCTGGCCGATTACATGTTCGAGGAGAAGAGCCCGCGCTGGCTCAGGTCGCTGTCGCTGTTCCATGTGCCGCTGCTGCTGGTGCTGCTGTGGGCCGTCTGGCGGCTTGGCTATGACACGTCGGTGTTGCCCTGGGCAGTTGCGATGGCCTGGGTGGTGCTGCCCGTCACGCGGCTCGTGTCGGGCCCGGAGAGGAACATCAATCACGTTTACCGCCTGCCCGTGCCCTGGGGTGCAGAGCTGACGTCCGGCCAGCGGCTCGCCGTATTGATGGTGGGCGTACCGCTGTTGTTTCATTTGCCCGCGCACCTGCTGCTGTGGGGGCTGTTCGGCTGACATTCGGAATCTGGGCTGAAGCCGCTCCCGCGGCAGGCGCGCTGACCGTCAGCTAGCGGAGCCGGGTCCGGCTGGCACCGCGCGGTTTCAGCCGGCGCAACCGAACAGCTTTCGGACCCGTCCGAGTTTGTAACCGTTGCCGCCCCCCGGCTGCCGGCGGGGGCGCATTGTATTACAATAACCAGCGATCATGACGCAACACATTGCGAGGGGGGTAATCAAGTGATCGAATTCCAGTTGAACGGCAAAGCCGTTTCATCCGACAGTCCCGACGACACGCCGCTCCTCTGGGTGGTCCGGGACGAGCTCAAGCTCAAAGGCACGAAGTTCGGCTGCGGCATCGCCCAGTGCGGCGCCTGCACAGTGCATCTCGACGGTACGGCGGTCCGTTCCTGCGTCACCCCCCTGAGCGTGGTCGCCGGCCAGTCCGTCACGACCATCGAGGGCCTCGACTCGGCCGCCGGCAAGGCGCTGAAGGAGGCCTGGGTGGCCGAGCAGGTGCCGCAGTGCGGCTACTGCCAGTCGGGCCAGATCATGCAGGCCGCGAGCCTGCTGGCGCAGAATGCAAACCCGAGCGACGCGGAGATCGTGACCGCGATGAACGGCAACCTGTGCCGCTGCATGGCGTACACGCGGATAAAGAAGGCCATCAAGTCGGCCGCGAACGGCGGAGGGGCGTAATCATGGCGATCAAACTGGCGCGACAAGCGCAGGAAGCGGCCGTCAGCCGCCGCTCGTTCATCGTCGGCAGCGCCCAGGCGGGCCTCGTCATGAGCCTCGGCACGGTGCTGCCGGGCTGCAGCCGCGAGGAGGCGGCGAGGGACGTCGCCGCGGGCGACATGAGCCGCACGTTCTCGCCGACGGTCTGGTTCGTCGTCGATGCGGAAGGCGGCGTACTGGTCAACATCGCCAAGGCGGAGATGGGGCAGCACGTCGGCACCGCGCTCGCGCGGGTCATCGCCGACGAGCTCGGCGCCGACTGGGAGAAGGTGTCCATAAAGTACGTCGACTCCGACCCGAAATGGGGCTACATGGTGACCGGTGGCTCCTGGTCCGTGTTCACGACCTGGAAGATGCTGTCGCAGGCCGGCGCGGCCGGCCGTACCGTGCTGCGCGACGCCGGCGCCGCGATGCTGGGCGTCGATCCCGGCGAGGTCAAGGTGGTCAACAATACGGTCAGCGCCGGCAAGCGCTCGGTCAGCTTCGCGGAGATCGTGCAGAAGGGCGACATCAGCCGCACGTTCAGCGACGAGGAACTGGGCGCCATGCCGATCAAGCCGGCGTCCGAGCGCACGCTGATCGGCAAGCCGACGCAGGCGCGTGACATCCCGCCCAAATCGACGGGCACGGCAGTCTACGGGCTCGATACCGAACTGCCCGGCATGGTGTACGCCCAGCCGATGATTCCGCCGACGCGCTACGGCAGCACGATCCGCTCGATCGACGACACGGCAGCGCGGGACATCCCGGGCTACCGGCAGACGCTGGAACTCAGCGACCCGAGCGACAAGATCCAGGGCTGGGCGGTCGTCGTCGCGGACAGCGTCCCGAGCGCGATGAAGGCCGCCAGAGCGGTGAAGATCGACTGGGAGCCCGGGCCGACGGCCGACGTCAGTGAGGGCAATATCCTGTCCGAAGGCATGAAGCTCGTCGATGACAAGTCGAAGGGCACGCTGTTCGTCGACGAGGGGGACGTCGCCGCGGCACGCGAGTCGGCCGATCACGTCATGACGAGCGTCTACCGCACGTCGACGGCGCTGCACTTCACGCTGGAGCCGCAGAACGCGCTGATCGAGTTCGACGGCGACGGCGTCTGTCACGTGCACGCGGGCAACCAGTGGCAATCGCTGATCATCCCCGATCTCGCCAAGGCGCTGGAGATGCCGGAGGACAAGATCGTCCTGCACCAGTACTACCTCGGCGGCGGCTTCGGCCGGCGGCTGTACGGCGACCAGATGATTCCGGCGGCGCTCGCCGCGCGGGCGCTCGGCAAGCCGGTCAAGCTCGTGTTCCAGCGGCCGGACGACAGCCGCTTCGACTGTGTCCGGTCGGCCTCGGTGCAGCAGTTCGACGCCTCGTTCGACGCCGACGGCAAGCTGACCGGCATCGAGCACGCGGCCGCCGCCGGCTGGCCGACGCTCGCGATGGCGCCCGGCTTCCTGGGCGACGGCGTCGACGGCAAAGGCAAGTTCGATCCGTTTTCGATCAACGGCGCCGACCACTGGTACACGCTGCCGAACCATCGGGTGCGCGCGATCAACAACGAGCTGGCGCAGAAGACGTTCCTGCCGGGCTGGCTGCGGGCCGTCGGTCCCGGCTGGATCGGCTGGGGCGTCGAGTCGTTCATGGACGAGATCGCCGAGCGCCTCGGGCAGGACCCGATCGAGTTCCGGCTGGCGCTGCTCGATGCGAGCGGCAAGAACGCCGGCAAGGCGCCGGAAGCCGTCGGCGGCGCGAACCGGCTCGCGGCGGCTCTGCGCGACGTGCGCGAGCGCAGCGGCTGGGGCAGGGAACTGCCGGACGGCGAGGGGCTCGGTGTCGCGACGTCCTGCGGGCAGGAGCGCACGATGCCGACCTGGATCGCCTGCGTTGCGCACGTCGCCGTTAATCCGGGCAGCAATGCCGTGACCGTCAAGAAGCTGTGGCAGACGATCGACTGCGGCACGACCGTGCATCCCGACGGCGCCATGGCGCAGGCGGAGGGCGCGGCGCTGTGGGGCGTCAGCCTCGCGCTGCACGAAGGCGCGAACTTCGAGAAGGGCCAGGTGAAGGAGCGCAACCTGGACACCTACACGCCGCTGCGCATGGCCGACGTGCCGGAGCTCGACATCAGGTTCATCGAGAGCAGCGAGATGCCGACCGGCCTCGGCGAGCCGCCGCTGATCCCGGTACCGCCGGCGATCGGCAACGCGGTCTACGCCGCGACGGGCAAGCGTCCGCGAAG
>JBFJUJ010000120.1:0-8504 GCA_041624755.1 Woeseia sp.
GACATGAACTCCAGCACCCGGCGCGTCGGTACCGCGAAGTCGTGGAACCCGGCATCGCGGTCCTGACGGTATACCCAGGTCTGTATCGACTTGCGGTCGAATTCGTCGACGTACTGCACTGCGAAATCGGCTGCGCCGAGTACATAGAGCCAGGGAGAGATCGGGACCGACTGCTTCCAGTGCGTGCGGCGGAGGCCGTTGCCCAGGCCGGACTCCTCGAGCAGCAGGCCGTTGGAGACGATCTGCCATTTCTCCGGCGCGACGACGACCATTTCACTCGTCGCCTTGGCCGAGATGTGGTCGACCGTCGGCAGCCAGTGGCGCGCCTTGTTCGGCCAGTTGTCGCTGAACACGGTGGGATCGCCGTGCTTGTTGTCCGCGAACAGCAGGCCGGTGAACGGCATACCGGCGTAGGCGATCTCGAACTCCAGCAGATCACCGCTTTCGGTCGGTGCCGGCAACTTGAGCAGCAGCACGTCGTCGTCGTGCCGGAAGCGCAGCGGCGCGCCGTCGTGCATGACGGACGTGACGGTCATGCCGCGGTCGTCGCGTTCGGTCGTCCGGCTGGCGAGGTCGAGCCGCAGTTGCCGCATCCCGTCGTGCCGGAACCGGGCGCGGACCGTGGCGCGGGCGTCCAGGCGCCCCTGCACGCCGCTGATGTCCAGGTCGAAGCGGTAATGGACGATGTCGATACCCGGGTCGGCCGGGTAGGTATCGGCAACCGCGAACAGCGGCGCCTGGAACAGCATGATGAGGACGGGCAGTCGGCGACAGTGCATTGCGTTCTCCGGGATGGCGCGCCCCGGCGCCTCGGTCCGCAAAGGCTAGCAAGTCTCTGCGGCCCGCACATCGCCGGTTCTTCGACGCATCACCGATCCGCGCGCGCCCGCATCGGGCAGGTGCTGCCGGTTACAGCTCGCGCGACTTGATGACCATCATCTTGTCGACCTGCATGTCGTGCATCGTGTACGGGATGCCGCCGACCCCGAGGCCGGATTCACGCAGGCCCGCGAACGGCATGGCGTCGTCGCGGAACGCCGAGTGGTCGTTGATCATGACCGCCGATGCGTCGAGTTCGCGATACAGCCGCATCGCCTGGTCGATGTCCTGGCTGAACACGGCGGCCTGGAACGCGACCGGCAGGTCGTTGGCCTGCGCCACGGCTGTATCGAGATCGTCGTAACCGTAGACGCAGACGACCGGCCCGAAGATCTCCTGCGTGCTCACGCGCGCATCCGCCGGGGGATCGAGCAGCACCGTCGGCGCGAAGCAGCTCTTCGACATCGCCTTGCCGCCGGTCAGCAGCTCTGCGCCGGCTGCGACCGCCTCGTCGATCCATGCGCCGACGCGCTCGACTTCCCCGTGACGAATCAGCGGGCCCACCTCGGTCTGCGGGTCCTCCGGCGCGCCGACGACCAGGTTACCGGCGCGCTCCGCGAGTTCGGCGGCGATCTCCGCCGCCTCGGCGCGCGGCACGAACAGCCGCTGCACCGACACGCAGACCTGGCCGGCGTGGTAGTAGCCGCCCTTCACGACCGCCGCCAGCGCCACATCGCGGTCGTACGGCGGCGCCAGGATGACGGGCGCCGCGCCGCCGTGCTCCAGCGCGCAGCGCGCGCCTGGAGCGAGCTTCGCGCGCAGCATCCAGCCGACGCGCGCGCTGCCGATGAAGCTGAAGAAGCCGACGCGGGCGTCGGTCACCAGCGCCTCGGCGGCGGCGAGGTCGGCGGCGACCAGCACCTGGCACCACTGCTCGGGCAGGCCGGCTTCGCGCAGTATCTCGACGAAGCGGATGCAGGACAGCGGCGTATCCTCGGCCGGCTTGACGACGACCGGGCAGCCGCTCGCCACGGCCGGCCCGACCTGGTGCACGATCAGGTTGAGCGGGTGATTGAAGGCGCTGACGGCGACGACGACGCCGACCGGTTCCTTCTGCGTGAATGCGAGCCTGCCGGCCGTCGCCGGCGTCGTGCCGATCGGGATGACGTCCCCCGGCTCGCCGCGCAGCGTCTCGGCGCACAGGCGCACGCCGTCGATCGCGCGGATCACCTCGACCTTCGAGTCGGTGTAGGGCTTGCCGCCTTCGCTCGCCGCCAGCAGCGTCAGCTCCTCGACCTGCGACTCCATGATGTCCGCCGACCGTGCGAGTATCTCGATCCGCTCCGGCACCGACAGCCAGGCCGAACGGTCGCGGAACAGGGCGTGCGCCGCCGTCATCGCGTCATCGACGTGGCCGGCGCCGCCCGCCGGCAGCCCGGCGAGGCGCCGCCCGTCGTACGGAGAGTGGACCTCGAGCGTGCCGGCGGCCGGCCGCGTCGATTCCAGCATCAGCTCTGGCACTGAATCTCTCCGAGTTTCTTCGTCAGGATCTGGTTCTCGCGGTAATCGATCGGTATCACGACGAGACTCGGGCCGCTGTCGTTGAATGCGCCTTCCAGCGCGTCTTTCAGGTCGGCGGCGTTCGGCACGAAGTGCCCGTGCCAGCCGAAGGCCTCCGCGAGCTTGACCCAGTCCGGGTTACCGAAGTCGAGGTCGGTGTGGCGCCCGAAATGCGTGTGCTGTTTCCACGCGATCAGGCCGTATGCCTTGTCTTCCCAGACCATGACGACGATGTTGCTGCCGAGCCGCGCCGCCGTCTCCATCTCCTGCACGTTCATCAGGAAGCCGGCGTCGCCGGCGATCGCGAGGATGCGGCGGTCGGGGCTGACGATGCTTGCCGCGATCGCGCCCGGCAGCGCGAAGCCCATCGAGCAGAAGCCGTTGGGGATCAGGCAGGTGTTAGGCTCGTGGCACTGGTAATGACGCGCTATCCACATCTTGTGAGCGCCGACGTCCGACAGCAGGATGTCGTGCGGCCCCATGACCTCGCGCGCGTCCCACAGCGCCTTCTGCGGCCGGATCGTGCCCTCGGTCGCGTCATCCCTGTGTTCCGCAAAGTCCGCGGCCATCTCGGCGCGCACTTTCCGCTGCCCGTCGAGCTCGTAGTCGGGCAGGCCGTGCGCGTCGACCCGCTCGTTCAGCATCCACAGCGTGTGGGCCAGGTCGCCGACCAGCTCGGTCTCCGGATGATAGTGCTCGTCGATCTCGGCCGGCAGGAAGTCGGCGTGCAGGATGCGATTGTCCCGCCTGGCGTTCCACAGCTCCGGGTGGTACTCGACCATGTCGAAGCCCAGCGTGACGACGAGGTCGGCGTTCTCGATGGTTTCGTTGACGCGATCCCGCGTGCCGAGGCCCACCGTGTAGAGGCAATAGTCGGCGTCCATGTCGACGCAGCCCTTCGCCATGAAGGTGCTGATGACGCCGATGCCGGTCTTCTCGCAGAACAGGCGGAGCTGCTTGCTCGCCCGCTTCCGGATACAGCCGTTGCCGGCGATGATCACCGGGCGCTTCGCGGCCTTGAGCATGTCGAAGGCGCGATCGACGATCTTGTCGTCGGGGACCGACCGCCGGAATCGCCGCGGCGTCAGCGGAACGGCGTCCGTCTCCTCGGCGGCGATGTCTTCCGGCAGCTCGATGTGCACGGCGCCGGGCTTCTCGGTGCGCGCGAGGCGCACGGCTTTGCGGACGATTTCCGGGATCGTGTCGGGGTCGAGCACCGTCGTCGCCCATTTCGTCACCGGCCGGAACATGCTGACGACGTCCATGATCTGGTGCGACTCCTTGTGCAGCCGGTCGGTCGATCCCTGGCCGGTCAGCACGAGCATCGGCGCACGATCCATGTTGGAGTCGGCGACGCCGGTGATCAGGTTCGTCGCGCCGGGTCCGAGCGTGCCGAGCGCGCCGGCCGGGTTGCCGGTCAGCCGGCCGTAGATCTCGGCCATGAAGGCCGCCCCCTGCTCGTGGCGCGTCAGGATGAACCGAATCTTCTTCGACTGCTCGAGCGACAGCATGAAGTCGGCGTTCTCCTCGCCGGGTACGCCGAAGATATATTCGATGCCCTCTTCCTCGAGGCACTTGACCAGCAGGTCGGATGCTTTCATCGGAGCCCCCCTGTCACCGCGCGCGGCGGCGTTATCGTTCGGTGTCGGTGCAGGAGACCACGAACGCTTGCCATTTATTTCATGCAGCGGCCGTCTCGGCGCTGGAACGGCGTCGCTCCCGCGGTGCGCATATCTTCCTGCAAGCAGACCCACAATACCGCAACGCGCCGGCGGTGGGCGATGGCTGCGCCGGGAATCGCCATCGACGGCGATGAACAATCCGGGCCTGCGGGACCTGGAGCCGGAAGATCTTGCCGGACTGACCACTTCGCCTGCCTGCGGAAAAAGTGCTGCTCGCACATCAGCCGCAGGACCTGCGCGCCGGTGGCGCTCCTGTCCGACGACGGTACGGCCTGCCGCGACCTCAGGCGCTCATGTCCTCCACGCGCTCGAAGCGATGGTGCTCGTCGAGCGCCTCGACGCTGATGCGGTTGGCGAAGACCGAGAACGCGAGATAGCCGGCGAGGCCGTTCGTCCGCGTCATCCACGGCGGCAGGTAGGTCGGGCCGGCCAGCGCGCCGTTTTCGAACATCGGCGTCAGCGCGATGGCATCGGCGATGGTCATGCGGCCGGCGAAGAAGTAGCGGCAGAGTTCCATGCGCTGCTTGCTGAGTGCCCAGCGGAAGAACGTGTGCACCTCCATCAGGCCGTGCAGGTAGACGACGTCTTTCGTGAAAGCAGCGCCACCTTCGAGCGGCGCGCCGCGGAAGATACGCATCGCGGAACTGAAGCTCTCCTTCTCGGGCTGGCCCGCCTCGAGGAAGAAGCGGAATACCTCGATGAAGTCCGCGCCGTTGAGCGCCATGTCGATGCCGACGACCCTGAGGGCAATGCGCTCGATGCGGTCTATGTCGATGGCGCCCGTGATCAGCTCCGAGAACGTCGCCAGCCCCTCCTGCGGGCCGGTCGTACGCGGCGCACCGAGGCCGAGGCACCTGATGCTGGGCTGCGCGCGGCCGTTCAGGGCGGTCAGGCTGTGCACGAAAGCCTCGTGCTGCAGCAGCTGATCCAGGTCGTAGGCCGAGAAACAGGTGTCGCCGCGCAGCCGGATGCGCGTCGAACCGGCGGCTGCCTTCGACGCCAGCTCCGGGTCGATGGTCACGCGCACCGTGTCTTCCGGGAAAACCTCCGCCAGCCGCGATTCGAGATCCTCCTTGACTACCTGCGCCGGGATACAGTAATCCGCCTCGTGGAGGTGGGTGGCCTCGTAGAACTGGGCGCTCTGTTCGAGGAAGTGCTGTGCGGCCTCGAGATTGTTCACCCGGCCCTCGGACAATCGGTCGCCTGGCGCTCCGTACAGGGAGCGGCTGTATCCGACCATCGACATCCTGCCGACGTTGGCGAGCAGATCGCAGAGCGTCAGGTAAGAGCGGGCGGTATCGCGGAGATAGTCGGCGAGCGGATCGTCGAAATGCTCGAGTTCGTCCGTCGCCTTCGCCAGCGCCCGCGCCGGCGCATCCAGGTCTTGCGCATCCTGATACTCGACCTCGGGCAGGCGAGGCTGGCCGCGCCGCCAGTCGGCGAGGAAGCGCGTCATCGTCCCGGCCGGCCAGCTCAGGCGACTCAGTACCTTGATGTTACTGGCGGCAGCGACGATCTGTCCGTCGATGGCTGAGTGCCTGTCGAGCTTCATGGTTCGATCCCGGGAGAGGCGACCGTCCTGGTCGACGGCGGCAACGTTACCGCCGTTGCGTGCGGCCTGTCGAGTCTGGCTGCGATCCGACGAGGTCGACGCCGGGTCGGGATTTCAGGCGGTGACCGTACGTGAACTCCTCGACGCGCCGACGCTGCGCCGCCCGACGCGCTACGACATGTGTACCGTGCCGTTCAGCCGGGCGCCGCTGGCGATTCTGAGCTCGCTGCAATAGACGTCGCCGTCGACTTTCGCGCCGGCCCTGAGCTCGACGTACTCCTCGCCGTGGATGTCGCCCAGGACGGTGCCCTCGACGATGATGGACCTGGCGTGCACCAGCGCGCGCACCGTGCCCTCGGCGGCCACGACGACGTGCTGCGAGCGATGCGCGATACGGCCCTCGACCATACCGTGGATCACCATGTCGTCGCCGGCCGTAAGCTCGCCTTTCAGCACCATCCGCGGCCCGATGACGGACACGCAGGATTGCTGCGGGGGTTTTCGCTTTGCATCGGCGACCGGCGGCGACAGCGGGTTATTCGACGGCACCGGCTGCACGGTAATGGGCCTGGGTTCGCTGCGGTTGCTGTTCTCGGCCATTTTCTTGTTCTCTTTCGGCGTTGTCGGTCGGCGCTCACTCGCCTGCGGTGAGCCTCCACAGGTTACTGCAGAACCAGGGCGATGACACGAAATCCGTGAGGCGGCTGCGTGCGTGCGCGACGCAAATTCGAAACCACTTCACAAAGGGTTCCTAAGTCGCGGATTCTTTCCTGCTCCAGGGCGGGTGACCCACGAAGCGCGCGGTCGCTGCGGACGGTCGAGCACGAGCGCTGCGCGTGCCCGCCGGAGCCCGCGCGGCAACGCGTCACTCGATGCGCCGACCGAACCCGTCATCGCCCGTAACGAAACGACAGGTGAGGACTTGCTCTGCCAGGCGCGCGCGATTCCCGTCACAGCAGGATATGCAGCTCGACGAAGGCCTGCTGCCGGTTCTGCGCCGGGTTCTGCGGTATGCCGTCGAAGGCCCGGTAACCCGCGCGCAGCTGCAGGAACTGGAACGGCGTGTACTCCCAGACCGCGCTCAGGCGCGTGCGCTCGTCCTCGGATACGCGGGCGTCGGGGTCGTACCATTCATAAGTCAGCTTGAGGTTGTGACCTTTGCGGTAGCCATAGTTGGCCTCGAGCAGGCTCGCCCAGGAGCGGCGCGTCCCGGTCGGCGCGCCGTCGTCGATGATGAAGTCGAGCTCGGCGAGCCACGCGACCGGACCGGTCCTGAGCCCGCCGAAGAGATTCTGCATCTGCCGGTCGCCGACGCGCGCGTCGTTCAGGTTGAAGCTGCCGCCGATGCGCCACGCCGGCGCGACGTGTGCCACGCGCAGGCTGTACTGCTTGCCCGAGTCGACCTCCGGTCCGCCGGCCGTGCCTCGGGTTACGGCGAGCTGCGCCGTCCACGGACCCTGCTCGTAGCCGACCTCCCAGCCCGTATCGGGCGTGTTGTAGTTGATGCCGCCGACCTCGCGGATGAACGCGCCGTCGTCCTGCAGGCGCAGGCCGTAGGGCAGGAAGAACTCACCGGCCCGGAGCGACCAGCGGCCGCCCGGCAGGTTCACGCGAGCGTACTGCTCGCGGATGACCGGGTCGTCGGGCCGGAGCCTTGCGTCAACGTACAGCGTCAGGTATTTCGGGAACGGCCGGATCTCGGCGTAGGCCAGGAATTCCTCGAGCTCGGTCTCCGACGACGGCGCCTGCCCGGGCACGTCGATCTCGCTGAAGCCGCCGCGCAGGTCGGCGCCGACGGCGAGGTAGCGGCCGAATTCCCCGGTCCACAGGTCGCCGATCTTCAGCGTGCGCGCCGGCATTTCGGTCTGCGCGTAGACGTTGCCGTAAACCGTCCGCCGGCCGCCGCCGGAGGGCGCCGTGTGGCAGGTGCCGCACTTCAGGCCCTTCTGCACGGCGAGATACGGCTCGGCCGCGACGGTCTGCGACAGGGCGGCGAGGATCGCGAGCGCGAAGCCGGAGAACAGCCGTGCCCGCGCGGCCGTCACGGTTCTGCCCCGTCATCGATCCAGCGGCGGATGACGTCGATCGCCGCCTGCTCGAGGAACGGCCCGCCGAGCGGCATCCGCGCGCCCTGCGTCGCGGTGCCTTCCAGTTTCCGCACGAGGTAGCTCGCATCGGCGTCGCGCTCGGCGACCCGCAGCAGTGACGGAACCTCGCTGCTGGGGACGCCGACGAGACTCGAGAAGCTCGCGGCCGCCGACGTCAGGTCCATGCCCGCCGGCAGGCCGGGCCCGGGCGGCCCGCTGTGACAGCCGGCCGTCGCGCAGCTCGGCGTGAAGATATTCGCCTGGATCGATGCCAGCGAGGCCTGCAGACCCTGCACGTCGAACTCCGCGACGAAATCGCCACCCTCGCGGCCGTCGCCGGACGGCAGGCTGCCGGCGAACTCGCCGTCGAGCGCCAGCGCGTTCTCGCCGAGAATCCGGTTCGGGCCGGAGCCCCGCAGCGTGACCCGGTACAGGTCCTCGACCGCGGTCACCCCGGACAGGTCCATCAGCGCGAGTCGCGGATTCGCCGTCGCGAGCGCAACCGATGCCGCGTCCACGATGACCTCGTTGCCGTCATCGAAGCTGCCGTCGCCGCCGCTGCCGAGGAGCGTGAACGTCAGCGCGTTGATGGTCGACGCATCGATGGCCTGGTCGAAACCCGCCGCGATCTCCACTGGGAAATCGGCCGTCGTGCTTCCCGGCATCGGCGTCCGCGCGACGACGACCGGCGGCCGGTCGTCCGGGGCGGCGCCGCCGGGCGATGCGCCTTCCGTGATCCACTGGCGGACGAAGTCGATCGTCGACTGCGGCAGCGACGGTCCGCCGAGCGGCATCTGCTCGCCC
>JBFJUJ010000121.1:0-8433 GCA_041624755.1 Woeseia sp.
GCGACCACGTCGGTGCCTCGCCAATCGCCGTCGCACACACGCGGCGGCTGCACTTCGCGAAACGCCTGATCGACGACACGACGCTGCCGATGTCACAGGTCGCCGTCGCGGCGGGCTATGGCAGCGTGCGCCGATTCAACGAGGCGTTCCGCTCGGCCTACGGCCGCGCGCCGCGCGAGCTGCGCCGGCTGAGCGGCGGCGACCGGGCAACGGTCGGCGGCGCGCTCACCGTGCGCCTGCCGTGCCGCCTGCCGTACCGCTGGGAGGACGTCCTGCGCTACTTCAGGCTGCGGGCGATCCCGGGTGTCGAGACGGTCGCCGACGGCTGCTACCGGCGGGCGCTTGCGACCGATGGCGGGCAGGCGATCGTCGAGGTTCGCGAGGACCCGGCGGGCGGCCTGCGGCTGTCGCTAGGCGACGTCCCGCCGCGCCAGCTCTACGAGGTTCTGTGCCGCGCGCGCGACGTGTTCGACTGCGATGCGCCGATCGACGACATCGCCGCCGTGTTCGCCGGCGACGCGCGCCTGAGGCCGCTGCTGGACCGTCAGCCGGGCGTACGCGTGCCCGGCGCCTGGGACGGTTTCGAGCTGACCGTGCGCGCGATCCTTGGCCAGCAGATCTCGGTCAGGGCCGCGACGACGATCGCCGGACGTATCGTCGCTCGCTACGGCACGCCGCTCGCCGCGCCGTCGCGGGGCCTGAGTCACCTTTTCCCGGCGGCCGGGGCACTGCGGCGGGCACGCTTCGGCGACCTCGGTGTCATCCGCAGTCGCGCCGAGACGCTGCGTCGCCTGGCCTCGGCCGTGGCCGCCGGCGACATCGATTTCGATCCGCTGCAGGATCGCAAGGAGTTCCGCCGGCGCCTGACGTCCATCAATGGCATCGGCGACTGGACGGCGGAATACGTCATGATGCGCGCGCTCAGGCACCCGGACGCGCTGCCCGCTGCGGACCTCGGCCTGGTCCGCGCCCTGCGCCCCGGAAGACGCGTCACGCCGGCGGCGCTGGCCCGACGCGCGGAATCCTGGCGGCCGTGGCGCGCGTACGCGGCGATGCTCTTGTGGGGCGCCGATGCCGCCGCCGGAGGATGACCTGATGTACTACCGCTACCTGGCGACGCCGCTCGGCGAACTGCTGCTTGCGGGCGACGACGAGGCATTGCACCTCGTCAGCTTCCCGGAGGGCAGCCGGCGCCGCGATCCGGAGCCCGACTGGATCTTCTCCGAGCGACCGTTCGCCGAGGCGAGCCGGCAGCTCGGCGCCTACTTCGACGGCGAGCTCAAGAGCTTCGACCTGCCGCTCAGGCCGAGCGGCACGGCTTTCCAGCTGGCGGTCCTGCGCGAGCTGCAAAAAATTCCCTACGGGACAACCACTTCCTATGGGGAAATCGCCCGCCGCATCGGCCGGCCACGGGCGGTCCGCGCCGTGGGTCACGCCAACGGCAGGAACCCCATCCCGATCGTCATCCCCTGCCACCGCGTCATCGGCAGCGACGGCAGGCTGGTCGGATTCGGCGGGGGCCTGCCGGCCAAGGAGGCGCTGCTGCGCCTAGAGCTCGAGCACAGCGGATTCCCGCACGTCGGTGCCTGAGACGGATCGTCGCGGAAACGCAACAGGTACGCTGCGACCGGTACCGGGCCGGCCTCGCGCGTGTATCTTCGTTGTTACATTACCCAAAGAGTTTCAGTACCATACGACCTGGAGTATTAGAAGCCGGCGATCGGCGGCAGCGTCCCAGGCGCTGTAGTCGCCGATGCAACGACCGGTTCATCGATACGGCACTGGATGGAGAGCCACTCATGCAAAGTTTCATCACAAGGGTCACCCGGGGGGCGTTACTGGCCGTGGTCGCCGGCTTGGCGGCAGTCTCGCTGCCGGCCGTTGCCCAGGAGCAGAATCGCGCTGGTGACGTCATGCTCGAGGAGATCATCGTCACCGGCACGAAGCGGGCCGGCGGCATCGACGTGCAGGAAGCGCCGGTCGCGATCACGGCCTACAACGAATCGCAGATCGACGCGATGCACATGCGCGACCTCACGGAACTCGGCTACTCCGCGCCGAGCGTGCAGCTCGAGGACATCGGCACCGCGCGCGGCACCGCGAACTTCTCGATCCGCGGCCTCGGCATCAACAGCTCCATCCCGTCCATCGACCCGACGGTCGGTGTGTTCGTCGACGGCATGTACTTAGGCATCAACTCCGGCGTCGTTCTCGACATGTTCGATCTCGACGGCGTCGAGATACTGCGCGGCCCGCAGGGGCTCCTGTTCGGCAAGAACGTCACCGGCGGCGCGGTTCTGCTGCGTACGACGCGTCCGACCGAGGATTTCCGCTTCAAGGGCAAGATCGCGACCGAAAGCGGCGAGAACCAGTACCTGTCGGCCGTCGTTTCCGGACCGTTCAGCGACCGCTTCCGCGGCAAGTTCTCCGCGTACTACAACGACGACGGCGGCTGGCACACGAACCTCGCAACGGGAGAGGATCACGGCAAGGCCGAAACGACGCTGCTTCGCGGCGCGCTCGAATGGGACGCGACCGACAGCGTCAGTCTCCTGCTGCGGCTGGAAAACGGCAGCTCCGAGGGCGACGGCCCCGCCTCGCAGAACGAGGGGCTTTTCGGCACCGACAATTTCGACTTCTCGATCGACGAGCCCGGCTTCTACGACAACGAGTGGACCCAGGCGGTCTTTGAAACGACCATCGACGTCGACTTCGGCGACGGCGAGATCGTGAACATCCTCGGCTGGCGCGAATACGAATCCTCGACGCTAGGCGATATCGACGCCTCCTCGTCCAGCCTCGATCTGCCGCCGCCGTTCCCGCCGATTTTCTTCTTCCACGCGCCGGCGCGTATCGATCAGGACCAGATCTCGAACGAGCTGCGCTATGCGGGTTCGTTCGACAACGTCTACATCACGACCGGCATCTATTACTTCCGGCAGGACATGCTGTATCTCGAGAATCGACTGATCCCGCCGGCCGGCCTCAACATCACCGGCGGCGGCACGCAGGAATCGGACACGATCGCGGTGTTCGCCTCCGCCGATATCGAACTCAACGAATTGTTCACGCTCAACCTGGGCGCACGCTACACCCGCGAGGAGAAGGAAGCCGCCATCGCGACGATCCTGTTCAACACCTGTACGCTCGCGGCCGGCTGCTTCGCAACCGACCTGAACGATTCTCGCAGCTGGAACAACTTCGCGCCGAAGATCGGCCTGCAGATCCGGCCGGACGACTCGACGCTGCTCTACGGTTTCTGGACGAAGGGCTTCCGCAGCGGCGGCTACAACATGCGCCACACGGCCGCGGCGATCCCGAACCAGAGCTTCGACGATGAAGAGCAGTCGTCCTTCGAGGTAGGCATGAAGAAGGACTTCGCGGACGGCACCTTCCGCCTGAACGCAGCGGCCTACTACAACATCATCGACAACATGCAGCGTGAGGTGAATCTGTCGGATCCGGTCGTGGGCGTCGTGCAGCTCATCCGCAACACGGCCGACGCGACGATCACCGGCATCGACATCGAGGCGAGCTGGGTGATCTCCGATTCGCTGTTCCTGACGAGCAGCCTCGGCTACGTCGACGGCAAGTACGACGAGGTCCTGTTCGATCTCTCGGGTGACGGCCAGGTCAACCGTGACGACACGGAGCTCCAGCTGCCGCGGCTCGCGCCCTGGTCCTACGGGGCGACGCTGACGTACACGCGCGATTTCAACTGGGGAGCCCTGACGCTGCAGGGCAGCGGCTACCGCCGCGATCCGGCGAAGTACACCGACAACAACCTCGGTTCGCTGCGCGCCGCCGACATGTTCGACGCCCGCATCGCCATTGACCTGATGGACGGTCAACTGAGCCTGTCAGCCTTCGGCAAGAACCTGAAGAACGAGGTGACGATCGGCGGCGATACGCAGCTCCCGGCCAATTTCCCGGGCGGACCGGCCTTCTTCTATCCGCCTCTCGGAGGCGACAAGGCGACGTTCTCGCCGCTCAACAAGGGACGTATCTACGGCTTCGAGCTGATGTACCAGTTCGAGTGAGCCTGGCCGCTACGTGATCGATGAGCCCCGGCACTGCCCGGGGCTTTTTTTTTTGGCCGCTGCTGATGCGGCGCCGTCGCGCCGGGATCAGGGGTCCGCGAGCCTGACGATCTGCTTGCCCACGTTGCGTCCCTTGAGCATGTCGATGAAGGCCTGCGGGGCGTTGTCGATGCCCTCGGCGATGGTCTCGCGGTAGTGAAGCCGGCCCTCGGCGAGCCAGCCGGACGCCTTGCGCACGTACTCGGCGCAGGCGTCGCGGTCGTCGGTGACGATGAAGCCGCGGATCGTCAGGCGGCGCCCGATGACGATGGCCATGCCGCGGGGCCCGGGCTCAAGGCGCTCGTCGTTGTAGTGGCTGATCATGCCGCACAGGGCGACCCTGCCGAAGTTGCGCATGTTCCAGAGTGCGGCTTCGAAGATCTCGCCACCGACGTTCTCGAAGTCGACGTCGATGCCGTTGGGACAGACCTCGGCGATGCTCTTCGGCAGGTCGCGGCTCTCCTTGTAGTTGAATACCGCGTCGTAGCCGAGCTCATCGAGGCACAGGCGGATCTTCTCGTCGGAACCCGCGCAGCCGGTGACGCGGCAATCGTGGATCTTGGCGAGCTGGCCCACGATGCTGCCGACGGCGCCCGACGCGGCCGAGACGAACACGGTCTCGCCGTGCTTCAGGGCGCCGATCTTCATCAGGCCGACCCAGGCCGTCATCCCCGGCATCCCCAGTATTCCCAGGTGATACGAGAGCGGCACCTTGCCGGCCTCCACGGTGTGCAGGCCGCTGCCGTCGGAGATCGAGTAGTTCTCCCAGCCGAGCATGCCGCAGACGTAGTCGCCTTCCGCGAAGGTCTCGTGGCGGCTCGCGACTACCTGGCCAACTACGCCGGCCTCGAGAACCTCGCCGATCCCGAACGGCGGCACGTAGGATTTCACGTCGTCCATGCGGCCGCGCATGTAGGGATCGACCGACATGAAGATGTTGCGGACGAGAATCTCGCCGTCTTCGGGCTCGCGGACCGCTTCCTCGGTGACGGCAAAGTTCTCCCCGCTGACCCAGCCGCGTGGCCGGCTGGCCAGGCGAATCTGCCGATTGCTCATCGTGTTCATGTCAGCTCCTGCGCCGACCCTCGCCGGGGTGATTACCGAGACTGTACCGCAGCGCGCCGGTGCGGTCGCGTCCCCGCCCCCGTGTCGATGACGGAGCCGGGTTAGAGCGTGCGGTTCTGCAATGCCAGGACTTTCGGCGAGGGCTCGGTGCCGGGCAGCAGGCGCTCGTCGTCGACGAGCGTGCCGAGCGTCGATGTGAGCGGCAGCGTGCCGGCCCAGACGGGGATCGCGTAGTCGTCTTCTTCGTCGGCCGGCGGTCCCGCCGACACCTTGGCCGAGGCGCTGTCGATCGACACGGCGATGACGCCGGTCATCTTCACCTCGCGATCCAGCGGCGCGCGCAGCTCGTCCCAGCGTCCGGGCATCAGGTGCTCGCTGATACAGCGCATCGCGTGCAGCTTGGTCGCCTCGTCCTCGAGCAGCGCCGGTGTGCCGAAAACGGTGACGGAGCGATAGTTCATCGAGGAATTGAACGCCGACCGCGCCAGCACGATGCCGTCGACGAGGGTCACGTTGATGCAGATGCGCGGAGACTGCCCCAGCATCCGGATGACGCGCGACTTGCGCGCGCCGTGCAGGTAGATCGTCTCGCCGTCGCGCGCGTGGATCATGGGCACGACGACCGGCTCGCCGTCCTGGACGAAGGCCGCATGCGCCACGAGGCCGGCATCCAGGATGCGGTGCACCGTGTCGCGGTCGTAGCGTGCCTTCTCCCTGAGCTGGCGCACCTCGTTCCGCCTGCCGATGTCGTATTGCTCGCTCATGTCCCCGGCCTCGCTCGGTAGCTCAGTGCTGGGCGCGCGCCCTTGTCGGGATCGTCAGTGACGGCCGACAGCCGCCAAGCGTACCCGTTGCCGGGGTCAGGTACGAGAACGGCCGGGGATTCGCGATGTGGCGGGCCTATCGCCCACATGTTGTACATCATTCGCGTTGCACCACAAGATATAGTAGCATCGGCCGCGTACCAACCCGGTACGCACGGAGATGAGGTGTTCCGAGGCAATTTGTCGTGAAGCATGGGCCAGGACGGCCCGTCGCGGACAGCGATCCGGCGAATCCCTCTCGTCCGCCGGTCGCTCCCGGCTGCACCCGGAGCAGCGTCCGACCGGCGACACGGCAAATCGGTAACGGGCGGGAACGCCGTCGACACGGCCGCACCAGGGACGTCGGCCTGCGGGGTTTGCGCCGACATCCGGGCCGACGGCACCTTGTGCTTGAAGCCGCCCGGTCTCCGGGCGGCTTTTTTACCGCAGGGCTCATGGCTTTGCCGCGCAGGCGCCGCGACGTCGCCCGGTGATATCGAGGCCCGGCCCTGTGCGATGATTGCGCGATGATCGATCGTCATGACCAGTAGCGGCGACCGACAGCCGGGCCCGGAGGCCACGACTTCGAGCTCCCGGCCGGCCGGCCTGTCACCGTCGGCCTACGTGCCGCTGCCCGCCGGGGAGGATTACGACCCCTACGTGCCGGCGGCCGCCTCGCCGCCAGAGTTCACGCCGAAGGCGGTCCTGCTCGGCATCTTCTTCGGCATCGTCTTCGGCGCCGCCAACGCCTATCTCGGGCTGCGCGCCGGCCTGACGATCTCGACATCGATCCCGGTCGCCGTGATGACGGTCGCCGCCTTCAAGGCGCTGGAAACCGTCGGCCGCCCGGGCCACATCCTCGAGGCAAACCTGTCGCAGACCATCGGTTCCGCGTCGAGCTCGGTCGCGAGCGGCGTGATCTTCACGCTGCCGGCATTGTTCCTCTGGGGCCTGGCGCCGGGGCTCCTGCAGATGACGCTGCTCGCTGCCTGCGGCGGCCTCATCGGCGTCCTGTTCATGATCCCGCTGCGGCGGCTGCTGATCAAAGGCGAACACGGCCGGCTGCCGTACCCCGAGGGCACCGCCTGTGCCGAAGTGCTGGTCGCCAACGAGGTCGGCGGCCGCAATGCGCACTACGTGTTCTACGGCCTCGGGCTCGGCGCGCTGTTCAAGTTCCTGACGTCCTGGATACAGGTCGTCCCGTCGCAGGTCGCGACCCGGCTGCCCTTCATCCGCAAGGGCGAGGTCGGCCTCGGCCTGTCCGCCGCGCTGTTCGGCGTCGGCTATATCCTGGGTCCGCGCATCGCCGCGATCATGGTCGGCGGCAGCCTGCTCGCCTGGGTCGTCATCATCCCGTCGATCAATGCGTGGGGAGACGGCCTCATGGCGCCGGTGTTTCCGGAGACCGTCCGGCTCATCCGCGACATGACGCCGGCCGAGCTGTGGTCGCGTTACGTACGCTACATCGGCGCCGGCGCGGTCGCGACGGCGGGCATCATCACGCTGATCCGCAGCATCCCGGTCATGCTGCAGAGTTTCCGGATCGGCGCGCAGGAACTCTCGCAGCGCGTCGGCGACGACCGCGGTCCGGTCGCCGTGCCGCGCACCGACAGCGACCTGCCGCTCTCCTTCGTCGGCGCGGGCCTGCTGGCAATCGCCCTCGTGCTCGCCTTCGTGCCGCAGGTCTTCGGCGACATCGGCGGCCTCGCGATACGTGTCGCCGCGGCGATCTGCGTCATCGTGTTCGCGTTCTTTTTCGTCACGGTCGCTTCGCGCATCGTCGGCATGGTCGGCGTCACCAGCAATCCCACCAGCGGCATGACCATCGCGTCGCTGCTCGGCACGGCCGGCGTGTTCCTCGTCATGGGCTGGACCGATCTCGCCGGCAAGGCCGGCGCGCTGACGGTCGGCTGCGTCGTCGCGATCGCCGCGTCCATCGCCGGCGATACGTCACAGGACCTGAAGACCGGCTTCCTGCTCGGCGCCACGCCGCGCCGCCAGCAGGCCGGCGAACTCATCGGCGTGCTGACCTCGGCCGTGTTCGTCTGCCTGTCGGTGCTGCTTTTGGCGCAGACCTTCGGCTTCGGCGGCACGGAGCTGCCGGCGCCGCAGGCGACGCTGATGAAACTCGTGATCGAGGGCGTGCTCGACCGGGAGCTTCCCTGGGGTTTCGTCGCGATCGGCATCGGGCTCGCGCTGGTCTGCGAGCTGGCGCGCATCCCGTCGCTGCCGTTCGCGGTCGGCGTCTACCTGCCGGTGTCGACGATGACGCCGCTGTTCCTCGGCGGCCTGCTGCGCGGTTTCTTCGAGCGCCGGGCTGCCTCGGCCGAGCAGGCGGCGGACCGGCGCGAGCGCGGCATCCTGCTCGGCAGCGGCTTCGTCGGCGGCGAGGGCCTGCTCGGCGTCGGTATCGCCGCGGTCGCCTTCGTGCAGGGCGGCAAGCCTGCCGGCTTCGGCACGGACTGGCTCGGAGATCCCGGGGTCGC
>JBFJUJ010000122.1:0-8409 GCA_041624755.1 Woeseia sp.
GGCTATCGACCTCCGCGTCGTCGGTCGCATCTTCATCTCCTGGGTCATCACCATTCCTGCCGGCGCGCTGTTCGCGATCGTGTTCTTTTTCGTGTTCCGGACCATCCTGCCGTAGACTGCGCCGGACCGCCGTCACGGCGGCCAACGACCGGAGATCGATTAATGCAACGCATCGCCGCGACAGTCCTGTCAGTCGCACTGCTGTGGCAGCCGCTCGCGGCCCTCGCCTGGCAGCAAGACGCGGCGATTATCGGCTACAGCGCCCGCCATCACCCGGTGCTGGATACCGACGGCATGGTTGCGTCGCAGAACGCGACGGCCAGCGAGGTCGGCGCGGCGGTACTCGCGGACGGCGGCAACGCCGTCGATGCCGCGGTCGCCGTCGGCTTCGCACTCGCCGTGACGCTGCCGCGGGCCGGCAATATCGGCGGCGGCGGCTTCATGCTCGTGTACCTGGGCGAGAGCGGTGAGACGGTCGCTCTCGATTACCGCGAGAGCGCGCCGCCGCGCGCGAGCCGCGACATGTACCTCGACGACAACGGCGAGGTCGACACCGACCGGTCGCAGTACACGCATCTCGCTGCCGCTGTGCCGGGCACCGTGGCCGGACTGCACGCCGCGCATCGGCGCTTCGGCAGCCTGTCATGGCGGCGTGTCCTGGAACCGGCGATCGATCTGGCGCACGATGGCATCGTCGTCAGCCACGACCTGGCCGACCTGCTGGTCGAGCGCCGCGCCCGCCTGGGCGCCAACCCGGCGAGCCTGCGCTATTTCTACAAGAAAGGCGGCGAGCCGTACCGCGCCGGCGAGCTGCTCAGGCAGCGCGATCTCGCGCGCACGCTGAGGCTCATCGCGCGGCGCGGACCCGACGCCTTCTATCGCGGCGAGATAGCGGAACTCATCGCTGCGGACATGGCTGCGCACGGCGGGCTCGTCGACAGGGAGGCGCTCGCGTCCTACCGCCCCCGATTCCGCGAACCGCTCGTCGGCAGCTATCGCGGCTACGAGATCGTCTCGATGCCGCCGTCCAGCTCGGGCGGCGCGCAAGTCATCCAGATCCTGAACATCCTCGAGCACTTCCCGGTCGCCGACTTCGGCTGGGGCAGCGCCGACGGCATGCACCTGCTCGCCGAGGCGATGAAACTCTCCTACGCCGACCGCAGCCGGCACCTCGGCGACAGCGACTACTACGACGTGCCGCTTGCCTGGTTGACCGGCAAGGACTACGCGGCCGAACTCGCAGGCGGCATCGACATGCTGCGCGCCCGGCCTTCGGCCGACATCGCACCGGGCGTGCCGCGTCGCGCAGAGGGCCGCGACACGACGCACTACTCGATCATGGATGCCGACGGCAACGCCGTCGCCAATACCTATACGCTGAATTTTTCCTACGGATCCGGCATCAGCGTGCCGGGCGCCGGATTCCTGCTCAACAACGAGATGGACGACTTCGCGGCAGCGCCCGGGGTGCCGAACGCCTTCGGCCTGGTCGGCGGCGAGGCGAACGCCGTCGAGGCCGGCAAGCGGCCCCTGAGCTCGATGTCTCCGACCCTGGTGCTGCAGGATGGCCGTGCCTGGCTCGCGACCGGCAGCCCCGGCGGCAGCCAGATCATCACGACCGTGCTGCAGATGCTGGTCAATGTCATCGACCACGGCATGAACATCGCGGATGCGACCGCGATGCCGCGGCTCCATCACCAGTGGCTGCCCGACCGGCTGGAGCTGGAATCGGGATTCAGCCCGGACACGCTGCGCGAGCTCGAGCGCCGCGGGCACCGCATCGAGGGCAGCGACGGGATGGGAAGCCTGCAGTCGGTCATGCGCCGCGACGAGCGTTTCCGCGGCGCGTCGGATTCGCGGCGGCCGCAGGCGGGCAGCATCGGACCGGCCATGCTCGAGGCGCTCGAATGAGCGCCAGGCCGGCGCGAGACGACCGCGCCATGCCCGCACGGCAGTACCGCGATCATGGCCGCGCCTGAAGCCGCGGTCACCGTCACGCCCGCGGCGCGCCGCTACGCGCTCGGGATCCTCGTCGTCGTCTACACCTTCAACTTCATCGATCGCCAGATCCTCGCGATCCTGCTGCCGGCCATCAAGGCGGAGTTTCTCGTGGACGACTGGGTGCTGGGCTTCCTGGCCGGTTCCGCGTTCGCCCTGTTCTACGCGACCCTCGGCGTGCCGATCGCGCTGCTCGCCGACCGCTTCAACCGCCGCAACCTGATCGCTCTCGCGCTCGCCGTCTGGAGCGGCATGACCGCGCTGTCCGCGGCGGCCGGCAGCGTCGTGACGCTGACGCTGGCGCGCATCGGCGTCGGCGTCGGCGAAGCGGGCTGCAGTCCGCCGGCGCACTCGATGATCTCCGACCTCTATGCGCCGGAGCAGCGCTCGACGGCGATGGGCATCTTCACGCTCGGCATCTCGGTCGGCATCATGATCGCCTACCTGGCCGGCGGCTGGGTCGTCGAAAACATCGGCTGGCGCGAGGCGTTCCTGATCGTGGGCGTGCCCGGTGTGCTGCTCGCGGTGGTGGTGCGCTTCACCGTCGTCGAACCGCCGCGCGGCATGGCCGACCGGCGCGCCGACGACCGCCCTTCGCCGGGCGTCGCGTACGTCGCGCGCTTCCTGCTGCAGCGGCGGTCTTTCCTGCACATGGCCATCGGCGCCGGCCTCGCGGCCTTCGGCGGCTATTCGGTTGCGAGCTTCTTCCCGAGCTTCCTCGTGCGCAGCCACGGCATGAGCCCGTCGATCATCGGTGTCTACCTGGGCCTGATCCTCGGCATCGCGGGCGGCCTCGGCTTCGCCGGCGGGGGCTGGGTCGCCGACCGGCTGGGTCGGCGGAGCCGCCGCTGGTCGATGTGGGGCGTCGCGATTGCCTCGCTGGTGTCCTGGGTCGCGCTGTTCCCGGTGTACCTGAGCGGCACGCCGCAGGCCGCGCTCACCTGGTTCCTCGTGCCGGCCGTGCTGTCGAATTTCTACCTGGCGACGACGCTCGCGCTGACCCAGGGCCTGGTGGGACTGCGGATGCGCGGCGTGGCATCGGCGCTGATGCTGTTCATCCTGAACATTATCGGGCTGGGCATGGGCCCGCAGGTCACCGGCATCCTGAGCGATCTCTATGCCGGGGCCTTTGGCCAGGACTCGATGCGCTACAGCCTGCTCACCGTCGGTGCAGTAGTGGGACCGTGGTCCGCTTTTCACTACTATATGGCAGGCCGGTCAATCGACCATGACCTGCAGCGCACGGACGATCACGCCTTGCCGCCGATCGGGTATCGCAGAATAATCATAATTGCGGTGGCATTCGTGCTGGCAGTGGCGCTGCTCGTAAACCGCTACATCGGCGATTAGCCGGCGCGAGGAAGAGTACGGGACCAGAAGAACAATAACGAGCCTTGAGGGAAGGTGCGAGTCATGCTGGACCGACTGACGTCCAGGGTGCGCGAACTCGTGGACCGCGAAGATGCATTCGGCTTTTGCGTCCGCCTGGATATTGTCGACATCGGCAGCATCTATGTCGATGGCGAGCAATACCCGATCACCGTCAGCAACGACGACGGCGATGCGGCTGCCGTGCTGCGGCTCAGCGGACGCGACCTGCAGGAGCTGCTGGACGGCCGGCTGTCGCCGCTGACGGCGTACATGGTGGGCCGGCTGAAGGTGGAAGGCGACCTCGGCAAGGCCATGCAGCTCAGTCGGCTGTTCGGCTGACGCAGCCCACCGGGGTCACACGGCGCGCAGGTACCAGTCGAAGTCGGCGTTGCTGACGATGTTGTGGAAGCGACGCGATTCGTCGCGGCGGTTGGCGACGAAGGACTTGCAGTACTCCTCGCCGAGGTAGTCCGGCAGCACCTTGCTGCGCGCGAAGCGATCGAGCGCGGCGTCCCAGCGGTTCGGGATGCGGCGCTTCAGCGTGATGACGGCCCCCGCCTCGACCATCGGCCCCGGGTCCAGGCGGTTCTTCAATCCGTGATGCACGCCCGCGAGGATTGCCGCGGTCACGAGATAGGGGTTCGCGTCGGCACCTGCTGTGCGATGCTCGAAGCGCAGGTTCTTCGCATCGGAGACCGGGATGCGGATCGCGACGTTGCGGTGGTTGCTGCCCCAGTTGGGCTCCACCGGTGCGAACATTTCCGGGCGCAGGCGCCGGTAGGAATTGGCGTTGGGCGCAAAAATCGCCGTGGCCTCGGCCATCGTCGCTCGCAGGCCGCCGATCGCATGGCGCAGCCGCGCGGAGTAGGGAGGGGCCGCGAGGCTTTCGCGGCCGTGCGAGAAGTAGTTGCGGCCCTGGCGGTCGGTAAGGCTCAGGTGCACGTGCATGCCGGAGCCGGAATCGTCGGCGAAGGGTTTCGCCATGAAGCAGGCGACGTAGCCGTGCCGGCGCGCCACCGCCTTTACCGCCCGTTTCAGGAGCACCGCGTGATCGCAGGCGAGCACCGGGTCGCCCACGTGATGCAGGTTGATCTCGAACTGCCCGGGGGCGAATTCCGAGGTGGTCGTGCCCGCCGGAATGTCCTGCTGCTCGCAGACGTCGTGCAGCTCGTCGAGAAACCGCCCGATGTCCCACAGGTCGTCGGGATGGTAGACCTGTGGGCCGGGCTGCGGGCGGCCGATGCCCGGCACCCGCGAGACTTTGGCCGCGGGCGCGTCGCTTTCCGCGTCGAGCAGGTAGAACTCGAGTTCCACGGCCATGGTGATGCCGAGCTTCCTGGCCAGCAGCGGCCGGGCCGCACGCTCGAGGACGGCGCGCGGGTCGGCGAAGAACGGGCTGCCGTCGTCGTCGAAGAAGCGGAACAGTGCCTGCGCCTGCGGTCGGCGGCTCCAGGGCACCGGCGCCAGGCTGCCGGGGACGATCTCCGCGTGGACGTCGGGATCACCGTCGCTGGCCGTGAAGCGAATGCCCGGCACCGTGTCGCCGAGCGTATCGAGCAGCACGGTGCCGGCCGGCATGAAGAAGCCCTCGCGGAAGGTCTTGTCGAACTCCCGCTGGCGGATGCGCTTGCTGCGCAGGACGCCGGCCATGTCCGCGATCAGGAGCTCCATCGATGCGGTGCGCGGCTCGCGCTTCAGGAAAGCGCGCAGCTCGCGGAGCGCCGATGCGTTACGGGACTTGCTCATACCCGGTCTTCCTCCCGATCCTCGTTCTGGCGCACAGTGCGCGCCCGCTACCCTAGCGGGCGCAGGCGGCGTGCCGCAATGCCGGGCGCCGCTTGCGCCCCCGGCGGCCGATGCCATAATGTGAAATCGATCGACACAATATGGTAGCACTCGAATGCGCAAGCCCCGTCCGCCGCAGGGCGCCCAGTCGGCGCTGCGGGCCTTGAGGCTGCTGAAGCTCTTCACCGTCGAGCGGCCGGAACTGTCGCTCTCCGAACTGGCTGCGGCCGCGGGCCTCAACAAGACCACGACCCATCGGCTGCTGGCGGCGCTGCAGAGCGAAGGCCTGGTCGAGCGCAACGCGGCGAACAGCGTCTACAGCCTCGGTCCCGGCCTGATGGCGCTCGGCGTCCAGGCACTGGCGAGCAGCGACCTGCGGCGCCGCGTGCGCCCGGTGCTGCGCGCGCTGGCGCGCGACATCGGCGAGACCGCCACGCTCGAGGTGCCCTTCGAGAACAGCATGCTGATCCTCGACGAGGTCCCCGGCAGCCACGTCGTGGCGGCGACGGCGAACATCGGCACGCGCTGGCCGCTGCACGCGACCTCGACCGGCAAGGCCTGGCTGGCTTTCGACGACGGCGGCCTCGAGCGGCTCAGCGCGCCGCTGCCGCCGCTGACTGCGCGTACGCTCACCGATCCGGCGCTGTTCCGGCCCGAGCTCATCCGCATCCGCCGCTGCGGCTACGCGGTGTCGGTCGATGAGCTCGAGGACGGATTCACGGCGGTGGCCACCGTCATCCGCGGCGCGCTCGGCGACGTGCAGGGAGCGCTGTCGATCGGCGGGCCGACGCCGCGCCTCGGGCCGGAGCGGCGGGCCGAGATCGGCGCTTCGTTGTGCCAGGCGGCTGCGCGCCTGTGCCCCGATTACTGAAGCCCGGCTGACGTCCGGTCGCCGCCGACCGCGGCGGCCGCGCCGGTTACGACGGCGCGTCCGGCTGGCGTACCGGTTCTGCTGCCGCGAAGGCCGGCAGGCTCAGGCAGTGGGCATCGATGGCGCGCAGCAGCGGATACGGCCCCATGTCGAAACGGAAGCGGCGTGCGTTGCTGGCCTGCGGCACGAGCCAGGCGTCGGCCAGCGTCGGCGCATCGCCGAAGCAGTGCCGGCCGTCGCTGCCCGCGCGCTCGACGAGCTGTTCCAGCGCGTCGAAACCGGCTCCGATCCATCGGTGTATCCATCGCGTGACCGCGTCCTCGTCGGCGCGAAATTCGTCACGCAGCCAGTTCAGCACGCGCAGGTTCTGCAGCGGGTGCACGTCGCAGCCGATGACGGCCATCATCTCGCGAACGCGCGCGCGTGCCACGGGATCGGGCGGCAGCAGCGCGGGCTCGGGGTAACGCTCCTCGAGGTATTCGGCGATGGCCTGCGACTGCGCGAGCGACGCCTCGCCGGTGTCGAGCACCGGTACGAGCCCGGAGGGATTGCGCTCGAGGTAGTCGGGCTCCTTCTGCTCGCCGCGGTTCAAGCGGACCGTCTCGTAGTCCCACGGCAGTCCCTTGAGGTTGAGAACGATGCGGATGCGAAAGCTCGCGCTGGAGCGGTAGTAGCCGAAGAGTTTCATGATGGCGTCCGTCGGCGGGGTGATCTGCCGCAAGCATAGCAAGCCGGGGTGGCGAAGCGGCGAGTTTGCGATTCTGGTCCCTGCGGGGCCCGTGCAATCGGTGACGAATCCGGGCTAGACTCGCGCGTTTCCCGTTTCGGCGCGCCGAGCGCACCACGTACAAGAAGAGGAGAGAACCCGATGAGATCTACGCTGATGCTGATCGGCCTGCTGCTGGCATTGCCCGCCGTAGCGCAGGACAGCCCGACCGGCCAGAAAATCCGCGACGCGCTCGACGGTGCCGTGCGCGGCGACGCCGACAGGGCGCGCGACAAGAACCGCAAGCCGGTCGAGACGCTGGCGTTTTTCGGCCTCGAAGACGACATGCGCGTCATCGAGCTGCTGCCGGGTGGCGGCTGGTACACCAAGGTCCTGGCGCCCGTGCTGCGCGAGGACGGCGAACTCTACGTCGCCATCGGGACACGCAACGTCAGTGAGAACCTGCTGACGCAGGACGGCTTCGACAAGGTGGAGGTGCTGGACATCGGCGTGGAGACCGAGCGCAGCGGGGAGTTCAGGACCAGTTACATCCCGCCGTTCGACTTCGGCGTCGAGGATGTCGACCTGGTGCTGACGTTCCGAAACATGCACAACTTCACCTCCGAGGGTCGCGCGAACATCAACTCGGCGGTGTTCCGGGCGCTCAAGCCCGGCGGGGTCTACGGCGTCGTCGATCACAGCCGTCGCCACATGGAGCCGGCGACGATGGAAAACCGCCGCCGCGCGGACGCCGTGCAGATCATCAGGGAGGCGCTCGCCGCGGGCTTCGAGTTCGAGGACTACAGCGACCTGCACTACCGGCCCGACGACGAGCTGCGCTACGAGGTCGGCCGCCACACGGTCACCGGCAACACCGACCGCTTCACGCTGCGCTTCCGCAAGCCCTAGGGACAGCCCGGGCGGCGCGGCTCCGCCGCGCCGCATCCGGTAGCGGAATCGCGCGGTTCCGCGCTGTCGCGGTGTACAGCCGGACCGGGCGTGACGTATCCTTGCGCCACCGGGCAGTCGCCCGATCCCGGAGGGTAACGGCCCGCGCGCGGCCGCTCATGTCTGAACAACCCGTCATCGGCATTCCGTCCGACCGCCGCGTCATCGATCCCCACCCTTTCCACGTCGTGGGCGAGAAGTACGTCGACGCGATCGTGGACGGTGCCCGCGGGATCCCGCTGCTGCTGCCGGCGCTGGGCGACCGGCTGGCGCTCGACCAACTCATAGCCAGGCTCGACGGCCTGTTCCTGACCGGCAGCCCGTCCAACGTCGAGCCGCACCACTACGCCGGCGAAGCGAGCCGGCCCGGAACGCTGCACGATCCGCACCGCGATGCCACGGCTCTGCCGTTGATCGACCGGGCGCTGGCCGCGGGCATGCCCCTGTTCGCCGTCTGCCGCGGGTTCCAGGAACTCAACGTCGCACTAGGCGGTACGCTGCACCAGCACGTGCACGAGGTCGAGGGCCACGACGACCATCGCGAAAACCCCGACGATCCGCTGGAGGTGCAGTACGGCCCGAGACATACGGTCACCCTGGTTGACGGCGGCCTGCTCAGAGGCCTCGCCGAATCTGCCTCGGTGACCGTGAATTCACTGCATAGTCAGGGCGTCGCGCGGCTCGCCGCCGGCGTCGTGGTCGAGGCGCGCGCCGACGACGGTCTCGTCGA
>JBFJUJ010000123.1:0-8407 GCA_041624755.1 Woeseia sp.
ACCGCCGAGGAGCGCAGCGGCGGCACGGTGCTCTTGGATATCGTCTCGAGCGGCAATGCCGATCCGCTGTTCGACTATCCGTCTTCGACGACGACGAGCACCGCCGGGGAATGGAATGCGATCGCCGCCCTGAACAACCGGGTAGAGATCAGGCTCAGGCCCGAGGCCTGGCCGGCTTCACGCTACCCCGGCGCCGACAGCCCGGTTCCGGCGGCAATTGCGGCCGCGTTGCCGGCCGCCTTCCCGGTTCCGTCGCAGCGGTAGCCGGCCGTCACCCATCGCCGGGGCTCCCGACCAGCGCCTCGAGATCTGCGACACGCCGGCAAAGTGCGCCGAAATCCATCTGCCGCGCCTCCATGTCGAGTGCCGTGACCCCGCGACCGTCGCGGACCACGAGCGCCAGCGGCGTCAGGGCGCCGGCGAGGTAGCCGGACTGCGGCGTTCGCCGGGTCGTGACGCGGACGGACTCGACGGCGACGACGGCGACCCCGGCGTCACGATAGACCGGGCGGGCGCGCAGCGCGGCCACCGCTCAGGCCGCCGAGCGCATGCGACCGAGGCCCCGCCAGATCGACGGAGACAGCGTGAGCGCCACCGCGAGGTACAGGAGTCGGAGTGGCACCACGCGGATGCGGCCGCTGGCGTCGAGTTCGAAAGTCGGCTCGCCGAATACCGGCCGCAGGCACAGCGCGGCGTCGCGCACGTTCGACAGCAGCGCGGACGCCGGCCCGAGGATCGACCACAGCAGCCCGGTATCCGCCGGATCGTCGAGCCCGACGCGCAGGTCCAGCGAGACCTCGTCCTTGTGAAACGCCCGCCAGAGGTCGGCGGCGAAGCGCAGCAGTCGGCGGCGGAACGCCCGCAGGCGCAGCGCGGCCAGGATGCCGGCGGCGTTCGTCGCGGTGTCTTCCCCGCCCTCCGGTGCGCGGCGGCCGTCCGGCGCATCGGCGAGGGTTTCTGTCGGGAGGCGCAGGCGGACGAGGCCGAAGGCCCAGCAGAGCCTGGCGTCGTTGTCGGCGCCCTCCGGCCAGGCGAGGCGGAACGTCAGCGTGACCGGGATCGCCAGCAGCAGTAGCAGCCCGACCGGTACGGCGAGCAGGACGTATAACATCCCGCCGTCAGCTCCCTTCGTCGTCTCCCGTGCCGGCGCCACTCGCGGTGCCGCCGGTGGCCTTGCCGATCACCTCGGCGACCTTCTCCATGACCGTAGCGGTACCCGACTTGATCGGCTCGACGCGAACACCGTCCTCGTTGATGACGACCAGCGCGACCGGCTTGACGCCCCCGCCGCCGCCGGTGCCGCCGCCGTGACCGCCGCCTCTTTTCGGCTCCGAGCCCTCGCCACCGCCGACGCCGAACCCGAAGCCGACGCTGATCAGGGGAATCAGCGTATTGCCCTCGATCCTGATCGGCTCACCGACAACGGTCTTGCTGTTCAGCATGCGCTCGATTTCGCCTGTTGCCTTGTCGAACAGCTCTGCGACGTTTTCCATGATCGACTCCTGTTGCCGGCTCGCGGCGATGGGGCATGACAGCATCGCGTGGCCGGCGACCGGCGTCCATACGCAGATTCCGACGAGGCGCGCCGGGAGCCTCGCCGGACAGCGGCCGCGGCTGGAGCCGGAGCGCCGATGCCCTCGCGACCGGGCCCGGAGCGGCCGAAGGGCCGCCGCTCAGCGTCGCCAAACTGTGAGCCAGGCCCCGGCCCGATGCACCGGAAATCGCTAGCATTCGGTTATTTTCTAAGCTGGGAAATAACTTGCGAGAGGTCGTCCGCATCCCCGTCGACGTTACGAAGGTGTGCACCGGCATGTTCGTGACGATGCTCGATCGACCCTGGCTGGAGACGCCATTCGTCTTCCAGGGCTTCGAAATCCGCGACCGTCTCGAGATCGAGCAGCTGCAGCAGTACTGCAGTTTCGTCTACGTCGATGTCGAGCGCAGCCGCCTGAGCGCCTCGGAGCTCGTCGCGCTGCAGGCGGCCGGCAAGAAGGGCAACTTCCCGACGCGGCCGGCGCACGCCGCACCGCAGGCGCCGCAGACCTGGCTGCAAAAGCTCGCGGCACGCTGCGGCCTGGGTGCATTCCTCGACACTCGCGAAGGCGGCGCCGCGGACCGGCCCTACCCGGTCTCCTCGACCGTGCGCGGCGAGGCGCCTGCGGCGCACCGCGCCTACGAGGACGGGGTAGCACGGGCGCGGCAGGTCAGGCAGCAGGCGGCGACAGAGGGCAGGATCGATGCCGACGCGGTCCGGGCAATCGTCGACCCGGTCGTCGACAGCATCCTGCGCAACCCGGACGCGATGGCCTGGACGGTCTTTTCCAAGAAACGCAGCGACCGCCACTACAGCAGGGCGCTGGCGACGTCGGTCTGGTGCATCATGTTCGGCCGTCATCTCGGCTTCGAGCGCAAGGAGATCGTCGATCTCGGCATCGGTGGGCTGCTGCTCGACATCGGTAACGTGAGGCTCCCGGACAACCTCGTCGATGCACCGGGCGCGATCACCGAAGCGGATTACGAGCAGGTCACGCAGCACGTGTCGGCCGGTCTCGAGCTGCTGCACGCCTCAGGCGGTTTCAGCGATCGCGTGCTGGAGATGGTGCGCTGTCATCACGAACGCAACGACGGCTCGGGCTATCCCGACGGGCTGCGGGGCAACAGGATCCCCACCTTCGGCCGCATCGCCGCCGTCGCCGACTGCTATGATGCGATGACGACGAAAACGCCGTACTCGCCGGCACTGGCCGCGTACGACGCCGCCCGTGAACTCAACGGCATGCGCAACCAGGCCTTTCAATCCGAGGTCATCGAGCAGTTCCTGCAGATGATCGGCATGTTCCCGACCGGCAGCGTGGTCGAGCTGAGCGACGGCAGCGTCGGCGTGGTACTGGAGCAGAACCGCATCCATCCACTTCGACCGAAAGTGATGCTGCTGCTGGAAAAGGATGGCGAGGCGTACAGCGAGCCGCAGGTCGTGAACCTCGCGGACGCGGTCCAGGACAGTGAGGCGGCGCACGACCGGGGGGCCGGCCGGGAGACCGCCGATCCGGTGTGGATCGAGAAAGGACATGAGCATGGCGCCTTCGGGATCGATCCGCAGCGGTTCTTCAACCGCGCGGCAGACGCCGGGCCGGCAATCCGGGCGCGTGGCGAGGAAGCGATCGTCGCACTACCGGACGAAGTGGAAGTCACCGAGCGGCGCGCGACCGGTACCTGAGGCTGCACGAAAGCGCGTCGCCGGGGCGAGCCACTCCGAACCGGCGACGCAGTCGCCGCCTGGTCGCCGGCTGGACGATTCGCCGGGCCTGTCGGCCCTGCTCGCCGGCACCCGGCGCGGGCTCCGGGGAGGACGGACCGGTCTGCGGGGACGCCGGGCACATCCATGAAGACGCTGGGTGCTCTCATCGAAACGCTGCCGCAGACCGGCACCGTCGAGTGGATCGGGCTGCGTCCGGCCCGCGAAGAAGCCGTTCGCGAAGTGTCCGAGGCATACGCCGATGCCGGCCACGGCCTGCGCGGCGATCATTACGCGGCGCTCGGCGGCGAGCGGCAGGTGACCCTGTTCCAGGCCGAGCACCTGCCTGCAATCGCGTCGATGCTCGGCATCGCATCGGTCGGGCCGTCCAGCCTGCGACGCAACCTCGTCATCAGCGGCATCAACCTGCTGGCTCTGAAGGACAGGCGCTTCCGCGTCGCCGACGCGGAACTCGAATACACCGGTCTTTGCCATCCCTGTTCGCGCATGGAAGCCGCCCTGGGTGCCGGCGGTTACAATGCGCTGCGCGGTCACGGCGGCATCACCGCGAAGGTCGTGCGCGGCGGCTGCATCCGGGTCGGCAGCGCCGTACGCGCACTGCCGCCCACGGGATCACCGCGGAAATCGTCTCCACCGGGCAGGTCCTGAGCGGCGCGGCGGCGTCGGTCGCGGCACGCGACGGAACCAACCGGTGCCGGCGCGGCTCATCGCCCGAAAAGGCGGCTCCAGTTCTCCGGCAGATCGGCGAAGGAATCGAGCACGGCGTCGGGCCTGACGTCGCCTTCGAGATCGGCAGCGCGAAACTTGCCGGTCCTGACCAGCGCGGCGCTGATGCCCAGCTTTTGCGCTCCCGCGACGTCGCCGTGGATATCGTCGCCGATCATCAGGGTCTCGGCGGCGCTCTCCCCCAGCATCGCGAGCGCAGCCTCGAAGAACGCCGCCGCGGGCTTGCCCAGCACGACCGGCTCGGCGCCGCTGGCGTGCGACAGGGCCGTGACGAACGGCGCCGTGTCGAGCCGCAGGCCGTCCGCGGCCTGCCAGTAGCGCGTCATGCCGAGCGCCACGAGCCTCGGCTGCGGTTTCGCCATCAGCAGGCGAAAGGCGCGATTGAGTTCGTCGAAGGTCCAGCGCTCGCCGTAGTCGCCGATGACCACGGAGGCCACGTCGCCCTGCCCCGCAGGTGCGATGTCGAGTCCGGCGAATTCATCGCGGGTCGCCGGCGCGACGAACAGGGCCGCCGGCCCCGGCGCGTTGCGGGCCAGCCAGCCGCAGGCCGCGACCGGGGGCGTCAGGATACGCCCGTCGGCCACCGCTATCCCCATGCCGTCGAGCCTGCCCACGAGCGCGCTGCGCGGACGCGACGTCGTGTTCGTCAGGAAGAGGTGCGGTATCTGCTGCTCGACGATCCAGCGGACCGCGTCGGCCGCGCCGGGTATGGGCCCGTCGTCGTTGTAGACCACGCCATCGAGATCTATCAGCAATGCGTTCATCGCCTGGCGTCCGTCCGATGCTGCCCGGAGTACGCAGAAATGCGGCGGGCCGGGCCCGCCGCATTTCGAAAGCGTCACGTCGTGCGCTTACTCGTCGTCTTCCGCCATCCGCCGGTTCGTGGCGAGGTAGACGCGGGCCGCATCACAGGCCAGCTTTCCGGCGAAGACTTCGTCCGCCTTCTTCCAGCCGCTCTCGCTGTACTGGTCCCGGTCGCGCCCCTGGTCCTCGAGGTTCTGCCATGCTGCGACGAACCTGAAGTCGAAGTCCTCGCGGCCGCCGCCGTATGCCGGGAAGAAAACCCACATGCCCGACGTCGAGCCGTGATCGCCGCGGTACTGGCTCCATTCGGCGAGCGCCGGGGCGACATCGTTGAAGGTCACGCCGTCGGCCATGTTGATGCCCCACCTTGTTGTTGGGGCAATGGCCGTGCGCCGCGCCTGTGTAAGGCAGTATAGAACGGTTGCCCGACCCGTAGCAGGTCAGGAAAGGTCCGGACCTGCTGTCTGTTGATTTCGATTGCGCGAATGTCCCGGGGCCAGCCGCGCAGAGTGTCTTCGGCTTGGCTTTCCGTCTCGTCACGTGCGGATCGACGCCCTCAGCGGAGATCGCGCACGGCAAGATGTGCGGCTCGACGCCGTCACCGGGGACTGCACACGTCGACGCCGCCGAGGACGCGACGACGCCGCAACCCGGAGCGCTGCTGCCGGCGCCACGCGGGACCGCCCTGCCCTCGTTCCGGCCCGCGGCGATAGCGCGACGGCCATGCCGGTCGCCCGTTGGACCCCTGCCGCCTCCCTCCCGCTTGAATCCTCCCGAGACCATGCCGGACAATCGTCGCCTGCGCCCCTCACGGCCCGCCGCAACGGAGCATCCATGAACCCAGGTACCCCCGGACCGCGCAGTCCCGGCCGCCGCCGGTTCCCGCGTGCCGCACCGATCCCGCCCGCGCCGGGGCGGCGATGAACGTACTGCCATCCTCCGGACCGGACCCGGTCGGCGCCGCGGCGCTGCTCGCCCACGCCGACGGCGCCGAACTCGAGCGCTTTCAACGGCTCGAAGACGCCGTCTGGGGCGGAACCAGCCTGCCGCCGGCGGTCGTCGAAACCGTGCGGCTGCGCTGCGCGCAGCTCCGGGGCTGCGAGTTCTGCAAGGCCGTGCGTGTCGCCGCCGCGATCGAGGACGGGATGTCGGAGGCACAGGTCGCGTTGCTGGACAGGCCCGACGCGCGCGGCAAACTGGGCGCCGCGCAGCGCGCCGCGCTCGACATCGTCGAGCGCTTCCTGCGCGATCCGTGCGCGCCGGACGAGTCGCGGGCAAACGAGATTGCCGCCATCCTCGGCACGCGCGGGGTCATGGAGGTACTGCTCGCCTGCGCAGCCTTCGCTACCGCGGAACTCCGTATCGCGCTCGGCGACAACCGTCCGCCGGCCGGCGACGGCGTCGTCGAGCGCCGGCGCGGCGACGTCGGCGAGCGTTCGGCTTCGACGGCGTGGCCGGCCCTGACCGCTGCCGTGCTGGATCCGGACGCGATCTTCACCGACGAAGCGCCGGGACTCGCCGAGCCGGTTCACGGGCTCGTTCGTGCGCTGTGGTCGGGCGATGACCTGGCGCCGGAGGTCGTGTCCGCCTGCATCCTGCGGAGCGCGCAGTTGCTCGGAGTCGCGGACACCGACCCGGTCCGCGCTTTCCTCGTGCCGGCACGGGCGGCGCAACTCGCCGACGCCGGCGACGTGCGCGACTGGCCGGCCTGGCCGCGCGAGCGCGGGGGCGACGTGCTGGCACTGGCCGAACAGGTCTGGATCGATCCGGCCACGGTGAACGGCGCCGTTACCGAGCCACTGTCGGCACGGCTGGGCATCGACGGCCTGATCCGCGTGACCTGGGACCTGATCTGGATCGGCCAGCTCCACCGCCTCGCGCTGGTCCTGCACCGCGGCCGCGGCGCCGGCCGGTGACGCGCCGGCGGCGCCAGGCGCGAGGCGGCCGGCCGCCGCCTGCCCGAACGTGCTGAGCCGCGCGAAGCTGGCCGAGCTGCGCGCGCGGGGGCACGCGTGGCTCGAGGGCCACCCCCGGATGCGGCGGGCGCTGGATGCCACCGGCTGCCTGCGAGGCGACCGTCAGTCCATCGCCCGGGGCATCGCCGCCGGGCTGTTCGTCGCCCTCACCCCGCTATTCGGGGTCCAGACGCTGCTGCTGGTCCCGGTCTGCGTGCTGCTGCGCGCGAACTTCCCGGCGGCGTTCGCCGCGTCCTGGCTGAGCAACCCGTTCACGATCGGGCCGATGCTGCTGGCCTTCAACGCGCTCGGCCGCGTCGTGTCCGGCATGCTGTCGCAGCCGCTCACCGCCGCCGCCACGACCGGCGGCGACGCGCTGCTCCAGACGCAGCTTACGATCATCGGCAGCCTGCTGATCGCCGTTCCGGTGTCGCTGCTCGGCTACGGCGCCGCGCTGTGGGTCCAGGGGCGCTTCGCCGACCGGGCGGCCGGCGGATGAGTCGCCCCGCCAGGACGGACGCCGACGCCGTCGTCATCCGCGCCGGCGCCGGTGCGTGCAGTTGCCGCGCGTCGATCCCTGCGCCAGGATGCCCGCTGGCTCCTCCCGGAACCGGACCATGAGCATCCTGCGCACGCCTGACTCGCGATTTGCCGACCTCCCGGACTATCCGTTCGCCCCGCATTACGTGGAAATCGACGGCCTGCGGATGCATTACGTCGACGAAGGCGCGACCGACGCGCCGGTCGTCCTGCTGCTGCACGGCGAGCCGAGCTGGTCCTTCCTCTACCGTTACATGATCCCGCCGCTGGCCGCCGCGAAGCTGCGCGTCGTTGCTCCCGATCTCATCGGCTTCGGCAGGTCCGACAAGCCGGCGGCGCGGAGCGACTACAGCTACGCGGGTCACGTGGAATGGATGCGGCGCTTCATCGAAGCGCTCGACCTCACCGATATCAGCCTGTTCTGCCAGGACTGGGGCTCGCTGATCGGCCTGCGCGTCGCCGCCGAAAACGAATCCCGGTTTGCGCGGATCGCACTCGGCAACGGCGGCCTGCCGACCGGCGACCAGCCGATGCCCGGGGCATTCCGCCACTGGCAGAGATTCGCGCGCTACAGCCCGTGGTTCCCCATCGGCCGGATAGTCCAGCAAGGCACGGTCAAGGTCCTGAGCGACGCCGAGGTCACCGCCTACGACGCGCCATTCCCGGGCGCGCGCTACAAGGCCGCCGCCCGCGCCTTCCCGCTGCTGGTGCCGACGTCGCCCGACGACCCGGCCAGCGAGGCGAATCGCGCCGCCTGGTCGGTGTTCGAGCGCTGGGAAAAACCGTTCATGACGATGTTCAGCAATCGCGACCCGATTACCCGCGGCGGCGAAAAGGCCTGGCAGGACCGGGTGCCGGGCGCCCGCGGCGTCGAGCATGTGACGATCCGCGATGCCGGGCATTTCCTGCAGGAGGACAAGGGTCCGGAACTCGCCGAAGCCCTGCTACGCTTCGTGCGGGCCGGGTGACCGTGCAGGTCGCAGAACGGAGAACGGCCATGGACAGTGTACGGATCGGCGGCAGCGCGCTCCGCTCCTCGAGGCTCGTCTATGGCTGCATGCGCCTCACCGGCGACGGCTCGTCCGCCGCGCTTGACAGGGGCAGGCGCGCCATCGAGGCGGCGCTC
>JBFJUJ010000124.1:0-8312 GCA_041624755.1 Woeseia sp.
ACGGCCTGTTCCTGACCGGCAGCCCGTCCAACGTCGAGCCGCACCACTACGCCGGCGAAGCGAGCCGGCCCGGAACGCTGCACGATCCGCACCGCGATGCCACGGCGCTGCCGTTGATCGACCGGGCGCTGGCCGCGGGCATGCCCCTGTTCGCCGTCTGCCGCGGGTTCCAGGAACTCAACGTCGCCCTCGGCGGCACGCTGCACCAGCACGTGCACGAGGTCGAGGGCCACGACGACCATCGCGAAAACCCCGACGATCCGCTGGAGGTGCAGTACGGCCCGAGACATACGGTCACCCTGGTCGACGGCGGCCTGCTCAGAGGCCTCGCCGAATCTGCCTCGGTGACCGTGAATTCACTGCATAGTCAGGGCGTCGCGCGGCTCGCCGCCGGCGTCGTGGTCGAGGCGCGCGCCGACGACGGTCTCGTCGAGGCGTTCCGACTCGACGGCGAGGGCGTATGGGCGCTGGCGGTGCAGTGGCATCCGGAATGGCGTGTTCGGGACAATGCGTTCTCGCTCGCGATATTCGACGCATTCGGCGAAGCCTGTCGCGCGTTCGCCGCGCGGCGCTGACGCAAACGACAACGATCGCGCCGCGCAGACGGCGCACGCAGGTACAAAGGTGACAGACAGGGACTTGTTCCAGAGATGGTTCCGGGAACACCGGACCGAAGACGTGGAGGCGTTCGTGCCGGACATGGCCGGCGCCGCGCGCGGCAAGCTGCTGCCGGCCGAGAAATTCGGATCCGGCGAGATGAAGATGCCCGAGGGCATCTTCGCACAGACGGTGTCGGGCAACTACGTCGTCAACAAGGACAACGTCGAGGATCGCGACATGCTGCTGATCCCCGATGCGTCGACGCTGCGGCCCGTGCCCTGGGCCAGCGACCCGGCGGCGTCGGTGTTTCTCGACTGCGTCCGCAAGGATGGACAGCCGGTCAACACCTCGCCGCGGCAGGTGCTGCAGAACATCATCAACCTGTACGCGGCCGAGGGCTGGACGCCGGTCGTGGCGCCGGAGGTCGAGTTCTACCTGCTGAACCCGCACGCGGACCCGAACGCCGAGGTCGAGCCGCCGGAGGGCCGCCTCGGCCGCACCGAGACGGCCAAGCAGCCTTACAGCATCGACACGATGAACGACTTCGACCCGTTCATCAACGACGTCTACCTGTTCTGCGAGGCCCAGGGCATCAGCATCGACACGCTGTCGCAGGAGATGGGGCCGGCGCAGTTCGAGATCAATTTCCTGCACGGCCACCCGATCGCACTCGCCGACCAGGTGTTCCTGTTCAAGAGAACCGTGCGCGAGGCGGCGATCAAGCACGAAATGCACGCGACCTTCCTGGCCAGGCCGATGTCCGAGGAGGCAGGCAGCGCGCTGCACATCCACCAGAGCGTGATCGATCGCAAGGGCAATAACATCTTCTCCCGCGACGACGGGGAACCCAGCGAGCTTTTCTACGCCTACATTGGCGGCCTGCAGACCTACGTCCCGGAGGCCCTGCTGGTGTTCGCCCCCTACCCGAATTCCTACCGCCGCTTCCTGAGCTACTGGGCCGCGCCGATCAATCTCGACTGGGCGGTCGACAACCGCACGGTCGGGCTTCGCGTCCCGGACGCCGCGCCCGACGCGCGCCGCGTGGAGAACCGCCTGGCGGGTGCGGACGTCAATCCCTACCTGGCACTGGCTGCGACGCTCGCCTGCGGCTACCTCGGCATGAAGGACAAGCTGGAACCGACTAAGCCGATCACCGGCAGCGCCTACGAAAAGCCGTTCGGCCTGCACCGGCACATGTTCTCCGCCATCGAGGGATTCAGCGGCAGCGCGGCCATGCGGCGCACGCTGGGCGAGGAATTCGTGTCGCTCTACAGCAACCTGAAGCTCGCCGAGGTGACCGAGTTCGAGCGCATCGTGACGCCCTGGGAGCGCGAGGTGCTGCTGTTCAACGTGTAGACGCTGCGCAAGCGCCGGGTTCGCTGCCCTCAGGATGTGAAATTGCGATAACGGCCGAGCCCCGGCTTGGCTACCATTATCGGTAGCGACATCGAGCGTGGCGATAATGCGGCAGGGAGCCGGCGAGGAGCGGGTATGGCGAAGGTGCAGGAACGGTCAGGGGCCGAGTGGCAGGAACTCGACAGCCGCCACTACCTGCATCCCTTTACCGATCACAAGGACCTGAGGCAGAAGAAGAGCCGCATTATCACGCGCGCGGACGGCGTGTACATCTACGACGCGGACGGCAGGCAGATCCTCGACGGCATGTCCGGCCTGTGGTGCGTCAACGCCGGCTACGGCCGCGAGGAACTGGTTGCGGCGGCCGCCGAACAGATGCGCGAGCTGCCGTACTACAATAGCTTCTTCCAGTGTGCCCACCCGCCGTCGATCGAGCTGTCGAGGCTGCTCGGCGAACTGACGCAGCCGCAGTTCGAGCAGGTGTTCTTCACCGGCTCCGGCTCCGAGTCGATCGACACGATGATCCGCATGCTGCGGCGTTACTGGGAGCTCCGCGGCGAGCCGGAACGCACGACGATCATCGCGCGCGTCAATGCCTATCACGGCTCGACCGTGGCCGGCGCCAGCCTGGGCGGCATGAAGCTGATGCGCGCCCAGGGCGGACCGCTGCTGCCCGGTATCGAGCACATCGACCAGCCGTACTGGTTCGGCAGCGACCGCTCGCTGTCTCCCGACGAATTCGGACTGCATGCCGCGCGGCTGCTCGAGGAGAAGATCGTCGAAGTCGGGGCAGAGCGCGTCGCCGCGTTCGTCGCCGAACCGGTGCAGGGCGCGGGCGGTGTGATCATCCCGCCGGAGACCTACTGGCCCGAGATCCAGCGCATCTGCGACGAGCACGGGATCCTGCTCGTCACCGACGAGGTGATCTGCGGCTTCGGCCGGCTGGGCGCGTGGTTCGGCGCGGATCATTACGGTGTGCGCCCCGACCTGATGACCTTCGCGAAGGGCGTCACCTCGGGCTACCTGCCGCTCGGCGGCGTCATGGTGAGCGACCGTCTCGCCGACGTGCTGACGGAAGAGGGCGGCGAGTTCTTCCATGGCTACACCTATTCGGGGCACCCTGCGGCCTGCGCCGTCGCGATCGCGAACATCGGTATCCTGCGGCGCGAAAAGCTGCCGGAGCGCGTCCGCGACGATATCGGCCCCTACCTCGCGTCGCGCTGGCACACGCTCGCCGGGCATCCGCTGGTCGGCGAGACGCGCATGGTCGGACTGATGGGTGCGCTGGAGCTGGTTGCGGACAAGCAGTCACTCGAGCGCTTCGACGAGGAACTGCACGCCGGCACCGTCTGCCGCGACATCCTGGTCGACAACGGGCTCGTGATGCGCGCGGTCGGCGACACCATCGTCGTCGCACCGCCGCTGACGCTCAGTCACGAGCAGGCCGACGAGCTCATCGACAAGGCGTGGCGCTGCCTCGACCTGACCGGCGAGGCGCTGTCCCGTCACCGTGCGGGACCCTGACTGCCTGCGCGGCGGGAATTCCTGGCAATGGACAAGAAAGCCGGCGATCACGCGATCCTCAGGGACGATCTCTACGGCACGACGCCGGAGCCGACCTACGCCGGCGCGCTGTCCTTCATGCGGCGCAAGTACACGCGCGACCTCGACGGCGTCGACCTGGTCGTGACCGGCTTGCCGCTGGATACGGCGACGACCAATCGGCCGGGCGCCCGCTTCGGTCCGCGCGCGATCCGCGCCGCGTCGACGATCATGGCCTGGGAGCGGCCTTACGGCATGGACTTCGACCCGTTCGAGGAACTCGCCGTCGTCGATTACGGCGACTGTTTCTTCGACTTCGGCCGCCCGGAGACCGTCCCCGCCGCCATCGAGAAACACGCGCGGGACATCATCTCCCGCGGCCCGGGACTCCTGTCGCTCGGCGGCGATCATTTCGTCGCTTACCCGCTGCTGCGCGCCCACGCGGAGAAATTCGGCGCGCCGCTGTCACTGCTGCATTTCGACGCGCACAGCGACTGCTGGGAAGACGAGCCGGGGCGCGTCGATCACGGCACGATGTTCTACCACGCGGTGCAGGAGGGACTCGTCGATCCCCGGCATTCCGTGCAGGTGGGGCTGCGGACGCGCAACCCGGACACCCTCGGCTTCCACGTGCTCGACGGCCCCTGGGTGCAGGACAACGGTATCGACGCGGTCGTCGACGCCGTGCGCGCCGTGCTCGGCGGGCGCAACGTGTACCTGACCTTCGATATCGATTGCCTGGACCCGGCGTTCGCACCCGGCACCGGCACGCCGGTCAGCGGAGGCCTCACGAGCTACCAGGCGCTCAGCATACTCCGCGGGCTGCAGGGCATCCGGCTGGTCGGCGCCGACGTCGTCGAGGTCGCGCCCGCGTACGACGTCGGCGAGATAACGGCGCTGGCCGCGGCACACATCGCGATGGAGATCATCGGCATCTACGCGGCCGCGGGGCAGGGATGAGGCGTATCGCGCGACGCCGCGCAGCGCGGCGGTGCCCGCCGCGGCCGGCAACATGAGCCGGGCGACGATCATGGCCGACGTCGCCGCCTCGTCCGCGGACGATCACGCGCCGTCGTACTACGCGGCGACGGCCAACTGGCAGACCGACTATCCGCGACTCGACGGGGACGCGCGCTGCGACGTCGCCGTCGTCGGCGGCGGCTTCACGGGCGTGTCGGCCGCGCTGGAACTGGCGGAGCGCGGCTACGACGTCCGCCTCCTCGAAGCGCACCGCATCGGCTGGGGTGCCTCCGGGCGCAACGGCGGGCAGCTCATCGACGGCTTCGTCGACGTCGAGAAGATCCGCAGGCGCTCAGGCGACGACGCCGCGGCGCTTGCCTGGCGCATGGGGCTCGAATGCCGCGAGCTGGTCATCGAACGTATCCGCCGCTTCGGCATCGACTGCGACCTGAAGTTCGGCTATCTCGACCTGGCGCTGAAGGAATCGGACATGGATGACTTCCGCGCGACGCTGGCCTACAGGGCGGCGCGGGCTTATCCGCACGAGACCTTTCTCGTCGAGCGCGACGAGCTGCCGCGCTACATTCGCTCACCGCGCTACATCGGCGGCATGGTCAATCGCGGCAACGGTCACCTGCATCCGCTGAACCTGTGCATCGGCGAGGCGCGCGCCGCCGCCGAACTCGGTGTCGTGATCCACGAGCGAACGCCCGTGAGCCGCGTACACCACGGCGCGAAGCCGCGCGTCGAGACGCCGTTCGGCAACGTGCTGGCGAACAAGGTCGTGCTGGCCGGCAACGCCTACCTCGGCCGCAGCGAGCGGCGCCTGTTCGGTGCCGTCATCCCGTCGGGCAGCTACATCATCGCGACCGAGCCGCTCGGCGAGCAGCGGGCGCTCGAGCTGCTGCCGCAGGACATGGCGGCCTGCGACCAGCGCGTCGGCCTCGACTATTTCCGATTGTCCGCCGATCGCCGCCTGCTGTTCGGTGGGCTGTGCAACTACTCGGGGCGCAATCCGCGCGACATCAGCGCTGCGCTGCGGCCGAACATGCTGCGAGTGTTCCCGCAGCTCGCGGACGTGCGCATCGACTTCGAATGGGGAGGGTACATCGCCATCAGCATCAACCGCATTCCGCAGCTCGGCCGCATCGGCGACAACGCCTGGTATGCGCAGGGCTATTCGGGCCACGGGCTCGCGCCGTCGCATCTCGCCGGACAGGTCCTCGCGGAGGCCATCGGCGGCGAACTCGAGCGCTTCGACGTGTTCGCCCGCATCCGTCACCTGAAGCTGCCGGGCGGAAAATGGTTCGCCAACCCGACGCTGGCGCTCGGGATGCTTTATTATCGTTTGAAGGAATTCCTGTAGACGCCGTGGGGCGCTGCGAGGCGCCCGCGGCCGGAGACAACGAGATGTCGAATTCGACCGCAGAACACCTGCAGCCGGACCTGCCGGACCTGACTGCTTACTGGATGCCGTTCACCGGCAATCGCTATTTCAAGCAGCATCCGCGCCTCATTACCGGCGCCAGCGGCATGTATTGCTACGCGCACGACGGCCAGAAGCTGCTCGATGCCGTGGCGGGCCTGTGGTGCTGCAATGCCGGCCACTGCCACCCGAAGATCGTCGAGGCCATTCGCGAGCAGGCCGGCAGGCTCGACTACTCGATGGCATTCCAGCTTGGCCATCCGACGGCCTTCGAGCTGGCGACCGAGCTGACCGGGCTCGCGCCCGAGGGCATCGACTACGCGTTCTTCGTCAACTCGGGATCGGAGGCCGTCGATACCGCCCTCAAGATGGCACTGGCGTATCACCGGCTGCGCGGCGAGGGGGCGAGAACGCGCCTGATCGGCCGCGAGCGCGGCTACCACGGCGTCGGCTTCGGCGGCATCTCTGTCGGCGGCATGTCGGCGAACCGCAAGATGTTCGGCGCGATGCTGCCGGGCGTCGATCACTTGCCGCATACGCACGACCTCGAGCACAACGCCTTCTCGCGCGGACTGCCCGCCTGGGGAGCGCATCTCGCCGACGACCTCGAGCGTATCGTCGCGCTGCACGACCCGTCGACGATCGCCGCGGTCATCGTCGAGCCGATTTCCGGCTCGGCCGGCGTGCTACTGCCGCCGCAGGGCTACCTCGAGCGGCTGCGCGAGATCTGCGACCGCCACGGCATCCTGCTGATCTTCGACGAGGTCATCACGGCTTTCGGCCGCACGGGCGCGGCGTTCGGGGCGGAGCGCTTCGGCGTGACGCCCGACCTGATGACCGTGGCGAAGGGCCTGACCAGCGGCACGGTGCCGATGGGCGCGGTGCTCGCGTCCGGCGCCGTCTACGACACGTTCATGACCGGGCCGGAGGGCGCGATCGAATTCTTCCACGGCTACACCTATTCGGGGCATCCGCTGGCGGCGGCTGCGGGCCGCGCGGCGCTCGCGGTCTATCGCGAGGAAGGCCTGTTCGAGCGTGCGCGCGGGATGGAGCCGAAGCTCGAGGACGCGCTGCACAGCCTGGAGGACGAGCCGCACGTGATCGACGTACGCAACTTCGGCCTGCTGGGCGCCGTCGAGCTGGAGCCGATCGCAGGCCAGCCGACGGCGCGTGCCCTCAGGGTGTTCCGCGACTGTTACGATAACGGCGTCATCATCCGTACGACCGGCGACACGCTGGCGTTCTCGCCGCCCCTGATCATCGACGAGCGGCAGATCGAGACGGTCGTCGAGACGGTGCGGCGCGCACTGCGCGCCTGAGCCGGCAGGGCGCGCAGCCAACAGACGCGAGGACGAGTAGCCATGGCGCAGAAAGCAGCAGCAATGGGAGCGATCCGCGAGGTCGACAACTGGATCGACGGCCGACGCGTCGCGTCCGCCTCGGGCAACAGCGCCGACGTGTTCGATTCGGCGACGGGCGAGGTCTGCGCGCGCGTGGCCCTGTCCACCGCCGGCGAGGCGGCGGCTGCCGTCAGCGCCGCCAGCCGCGCTTTCGCGGACTGGTCGCGGACGCCGGTGCTGAAGCGCGCCCGGGTCATGTTCCGCCTGAAGGAACTGATCGAGCGCGACCGCGACGAGATCGCGGCGCTCATCACCGAAGAGCACGGCAAGGTGCTGCACGACGCGCATGGCTCGGTGCAGCGAGGCCTCGAGATCGTCGAGTTCGCCTGCGGCATCCCGCAGCTCATCAAGGGCGAGTATTCGCCGCAGGTCGGCAGCGGCGTCGACAGCTATTCGATGCGCCAGCCGCTCGGCGTCTGCGTCGGCATCACGCCGTTCAACTTCCCGGCGATGGTGCCGCTGTGGATGTTCCCGCTGGCGATCGCCTGCGGCAATACCTTCGTGCTGAAACCTTCGGAGAAGGATCCGAGCTGCTCGCTCAAGTGGGCTGAGCTGCTCGCCGAAGCAGGGCTGCCGGACGGCGTCTTCAACGTGGTCCAGGGCGACCAGGTCGTCGTCAATGCGCTGCTCGCGGAGCCGAGAGTCGCCGCGGTCAGCTTCGTCGGCTCGACGCCGGTCGCCGAGCACGTGTACACGACCGCGGCCGCGCACGGCAAGCGCGTGCAGGCGCTCGGTGGCGCGAAGAACCATCTCGTCGTACTGCCGGATGCCGACATGGAGCAGGCGGCGGATGCGCTGGTCGGTGCCGCGTTCGGCTCCGCCGGCGAGCGCTGCATGGCGATCTCCGCCGTGGTGACGGTAGGCGACGCGGCCGAACCGCTGCTCGCCGCGCTCGTGCCGCGCATCGAGGCGCTGCGCGTCGGTCCGGGACAGGACAACAACAACGACATGGGACCGCTGATCACCGCGGAACATCGCGAGCGGGTGCGAGCGTACATCGACCTCGGGGCCGCCGAAGGCGCGACCGC
>JBFJUJ010000125.1:0-8288 GCA_041624755.1 Woeseia sp.
AAGAACAGGTCTCGTGGCGCCACTGCGCTTACGGCGTAGGCGCTGATGCGTGCTTCGACCGGCAGGCCATGAGCCTCGGCGTACGCCTGGGAGGCCACGGTCAGCGACGCCGCTCCGTCATTGAGCCCCGGGGCGTTCCCGGCAGTCACCACGAGCTCGCCGAGCCCCTCTGGCGCGTCCCGGGGGAACGCCGGGCGCAGCTTCGCGAGCGCCTCCAGGGAGGTGTCCGCACGCGGGCCCTCGTCGGTGCCCCTGGTACGGCGTAGCCTGGCGTCACTCCTTTCGTAGCAGGCGCACAACCGGCATGGACGGTCTGGCCAAGCTGACCGCGACGTCGACTTGCACAGTTCGCCGCCCCCGACGCCATCAACGAGGCGCCGCCCGCTGCGCGCTCTCCCGAGAGGCGAGTTCGGCCGGCGTCAGCCGGCCGGTGTCCGAGCCGCAGGGCGGGCCCGCGGCCTCGATCGCGCCCCACCGATCAAGACGAACGGCCGCAGCAGCCACCCGGCCCGTGCAGAGCGACTGAGGTACCCCGCCGGGCGGGCCCGGAGCCCCGATCGCACACCACAGACTCAAGCTGGATAGGTGTAACTCGACGTGAACCCGAGCGGGATGTCGATTCCCCAGTAGATCAGCAGGAACACCGACCAGGCGATCAGGAAGGTGATCGAGTAGGGCAGCATCATCGCCGCGAGCGTGCCGATGCCGGTGCCCTTGACGTAGCGCTGGCAGTAGACGACGACCAGCGGGAAATAGGGCATCAGCGGCGTGATGATGTTCGTGCTCGAGTCGCCGACACGGTAGGCGGCCTGCGTCAGGTCCGGCGAGATGCCGAGCGTCATCAGCATCGGCACGAAGATCGGCGCGAGCAATCCCCACTTGCCGCTCGCGGAGCCGATGAAGATGTTGACGAAGCCGGTGAGCAGCACGATGCCGATGATCGTGATGGCCGACGGCGGTTCGAGGGCCTTGAGCGCCGAGGCGCCCTCGAGCGCGAGCAGCGTGCCGAGGTTCGAGGCGCCGAACGCGTACACGAACTGCGCGATGAAGAACATGATGACGAGGTAGTAGGCCATGCTGTGCATCGCCTTCGTCATGCCCTCGATGATGTCCTTGCTCCCCTTGAACGCACCGGACACGTAGCCGAAGACGATGCCTGGCAGCAGGAACAGGAAGAAGATCAGCGCGACGATAGAGCGCATGATCGGCGCCGAGAAGGTCGCGAGGTTGCCGTCGGCGTCGCGCCACGGCGAGCCGCCCGGGATGAGCGTCACGGCCAGGATGACGAGCCCGAGCACCATGACGATCAGCGACCAGCGCAGGCCGCGGCGCTCCTCGGGCTTCAGGTCGTGAACCTCCGGCAGGCCTTCCTCGTCGCCGTCGACCTTCGTGCCGGATATGCGCGGCTCGACGACCTTGTCGGTAAGCCACCAGCCGAGGCCGACGATGAGGACCGACGAGGCGGTCGTGAAGAAGTAGTTGTTGAGCGTGTTGATCTCGATACCGGGTTCGAGCAGTTGGGCGCCGCCCTGCGTCAGGCCCTGCAGCAGCGGGTCGAGCGCCGACGGCACGAAGTTGGCCGAAAAGCCGCCGGAGACGCCGGCGAAGGCGGCCGCGATGCCGGCCAGCGGATGGCGCCCGGCGGCGTAGAAGATCACGCCGCCCAGCGGGATCACGAGGACGTAGCCGGCGTCGACGGCCGAGTGGCTCACGATACCGACGAGTATGACCATCGGCGTCAGCAGCCACGTCGGCGTGACGTTCAGCAGCGCACGGATCGAGGTCGTGATGAATCCCGAGTGCTCGGCGACGCCGATACCGAGCATCGCGACGAGGACGGTGCCGACCGGCCCGAAGGTGACGAAGTTCGTGACCAGCCCGGTCATGAATGACGTCATCCCGTCACCGGTGAGCTGGTTGATGACGACGAGCGGCTCGCCCGAGCGCGGGTCGATCACGTCGAACGAGACGTAGGACAGCAGCCACGAAAGGATCCAGACGATCCCGAGCAGCCAGATAAAAAGGATCGTCGGGTCCGGCAGCTTGTTGCCGATACGCTCGACGGCGGCGAGCGCGCGCGCCGTGCGGCTCTCTTTCCTGACGTCCGATTCGGCCATGGCCGGACTCCCCCTCTATTATGGTGCGACGAGTCTACCGAATCCGGGCCGCATCGTCTCCGCCGGCCCAGTCGTCCGGGTCGTCCCGGACGTTCCCCGCTACTCGGAAAGGCCGCGGATCAGCGTCTCGGTCATGCGCTCGGTCGTGATGAAGGCCCAGCTCCAGTCGTCGTAATCGGCCAGCGGATTGGCCGCGAGGATCTGTTCGCGCGACCGGCCCTGGTCGAGCAGCTCCTGGACGCGGGCGCGGGCATCGACCAGCATGTCGCGCGAGCGCAGCAGGTCGTCGCGGCTCGCGAGCGGACCGTGGCCGGCGATGATCTGCGTCTCGTCGTCCGCGAGGTCGATCATCAGCGTCTGCGCGTCGATGTAGCCGTCGATGCTGCCGCCGGAATCCAGGTCGATGAATGGGAACATCCCGTTGAACATCGTATCGCCGGTATGGATCACGTTGGCGTCCGGGAAATGAATCACCGCATCGCCGTCCGTGTGGGCCTGACGCACGTGGAACGCTCTCGCGCGATGGCCGTTCAGGTGAAAGGTCATCGCGTCGCTGAAGGTCAGCTCGGGAAGCGCTGCCGGCGCGGCGCCCCCGGCGCCCATGCGCTGCCTGACGTTGTCATGCGCGACGATGCGCGCGCCCTGACCGTGCAGCGCGGCGTTGTTGCCGACGTGATCGCCGTGGAGGTGCGTGTTGACGACGAAGTCGACCGGCCCGCCGGCGGCCTCCGCGACCGCGTCCAGCACCGTCGCGGACAGGCTATCGAGCCCGTCGTCTATCAGCACGACGCCGTCGGGACCGGTCAGCACGCCGAGGTTGCCGCCGGCAAAGCCGCCCGAGCCCTCGAGCATGTAAAGGCCGGGTACGAGTTCGGTGGACTCGTAGGAAATCTCGTCCTGCGCGTTCGCCGCGGCGGCCGACAGCAGGCCGGCGACGAGCAGTGTGGACCACGGATACTGCATGACGATTCTCCTCTGCGGGACAGGAACGGGCGGGCGGCCACTCTTTTACCGCAAAGCCACGGTCGATGTCACGGCGGCCGGTGCGCGACCTGCGTCTCAAAACGGCCGATTGGCGGCTGCGGGCACGGTGCCCTTGAGAGCCCCGTCACAGCCGGCGCGGCCGCGGCGAACCATCATGGCGGCGTCTGCCCAGCCCATTGATCGATGGAGTCGCGATGCCCGCAGCCTCAAGCAACGTGGTCGAGTTTCCGCTCGACAGGCGCCGCGAGGTCAAGAGCTGCCCGCACTGCGGCACGCGCAGCGACGTCTACCGCATCGGCCGCCTGCTGTGGGCCTACTGCGACGCCCACGAGCTGCGCTGGGTCGCAGCCGACCTGCACGACACTGCGCCGGTATCGATGGATCGACAGCAGCTTCGCCGCGGGCTGGAATTCCTCGCGGCCTTCGTCGAGGTGTCCCGCTGAGCGGTTGCCGTCGCCGGAATCGCGTGTCACGCTTATCCGCCTGATTCGAGCGGGGAACAGCGATGACTACGGCAGCAGCGGTCGAACACCTGGCCTGGGACAGTGTGCCGCTCGAAACCGTCAATCCCATGATGCAGCGCCGCATCATTACCGGCGAGCTGATGACCGTCGCCCGCATCTGGTTCAAGGACGGTTTCGTCGTGCCGCGGCATTCGCATCACAACGAGCAGATCACGCAGGTGGTCTCGGGTGTGCTGCGTTTCCGCTTCGGCGAGAACGGCGAGCGGCAGGTCGACGTCGGCCCCGGCCAGGTGGTCGTGATCCCGGCGCACCTGCCGCACGAGGCCGAATGCATCGGCGACGTCGAGGAGATCGACATGTGGGCGCCGCGCCGCGACGACTGGCTCGACAAGAGCGACGACTACCTGCGGACGTGACGGCGTTGAGCGCGCGCCCCGACCGTGACCTAGACCGCGACCCGGTGGCGGCGGATCGTACCGTCGCGGACCGGGTGCCGGTCATCGATCTCTCCGACCCGGAGGCGACCGGGAGCATCGCGGCTGCCTGCCGCGACTGGGGCTTCTTCCAGGTTACCGGCCACGACGTGCCGCCCCGGCTGGTCGAGGCGGTCTGGCGCGAGACGCGCGCGTTCTTTGCGCTGCCGGCCGCGGAGAAGCGGTCCCTGATGCGCAGCCGCGGCAATCCCTGGGGCTACTACGACAACGAGCTGACCAAGAACCAGCGGGACCGCAAGGAAGTCTTCGACTGCACGACCGCCGGCGTGGACCCGATCTACGGCGCGGAGAACCGCTGGCCTGCCGGCAACGATACTTTCCGCGAAACGATGACGGCCTGGCTGGATGCCTGCGCGGCACTGTCGCTTGAGCTCGTCGGACTGATGGCGGCTGGCCTGGACCTGCCCGCGGGCTGTCTCGAGCGGGCGTTCGGACCGCGGCATACGGGCTTCCTGCGACTCAACTACTACCCGGTCGGAGACCCGCGGGAGGACAGCCGACTTCCGGCGGACATGGGCGTGCACCACCATACCGATGCCGGCGCACTGACGGTGCTGATGCAGGACAGCATCGGCGGCCTGCAGGTCCACCGCGACGGCCGGTGGCACGCCGTCCCGCCGCGCGCCGACGCCTTCGTCGTCAACACCGCCGACATGCTGCAGGTGTGGTCGAACGACCGCTACCGCGCGCCGGTGCATCGCGTGCTCGCCAGCCGCGACCGCGACCGCTACAGCCTGCCGTTCTTCTTCAACCCGGCCGCCGACTGCGTGGTCGAACCGCTCGAGCCGCTCGTGTCGCCGGAAGACCCGTCTCGCTACCGGCCGATCGCCTGGCGCGAGTTCCGGGCCCGGCGCACCGACGGTGACTATGCCGACTACGGTCCGGAGGTGCAGATTGCGCAGTTCCGGATCGCCGGTCCCGACTGATCCCGCGGCCGGTCCCACACCGTCCCGGGCGATACCACGAGAGTACGACCACGACAGGTATGAGCATGAACCGATCCGACCGTCCGCTCCACGTTGCCGGCCTGCTGCTGCTCGCGACGACATCGCTCGCGGAAGTCACCACGTTTTCCAGCGCGGACGTCTTCGAGCTCGAATACGCCGACAATCCGCGGATCTCGCCGGACGGATCGCGCATCGTCTACGAGCGTCGCGCGAACGACATCATGACGGACAAGACGCGCTCGAACCTCTGGCTCATCGACGTCGCGAGCGGCGCGCAGAGGCCGCTGGTCTCCGGCCCGGTCTCGGCGACGGCGCCCGCCTGGTCGCCCGACGGCGAGCGCATCGCGTGGCTCGAGGAGTCGCCGCACGGGACCGACGTCCGCGTGCGCTGGCTGGCGGGCGGGGAAACCGCGCTGCTCGCGGCGCTGCGCGAGAAGCCGGGCCCGCTGGCCTGGTCGCCGGACGGCCGCCTGCTGGCATTCGTCATGCCCGTCGTCGGCAAGGTCGAGCCGCTGACCGAGCCGCCCGAGAAGCCGGAGGGGGCCGACTGGGCGGAGCCGGCCATCACCATCGACTCGGTGCTGTATCGCCGCGACGGCGACGGCTTCGTCGAGCCGGCCTGGGAGCAGGTCTTCGTGCTGCCGGCGACCGGCGGCACGCCGCGGCAGCTGACGCGCGGCGACTACGCGCACGAGGGCCCGCTGTCGTGGTCCGCCGACGGTTCGCGCATCTGGTTCTCGGCCAATCGCGACGCAGACTGGGAATACGAACCGCTGGAGCGCGACCTGTGGTCGGTATCGGTGGTCGACGGCGAGCTCGAACGGCACACGTCGCAGAAGGGCCGGGAGGCGGCGCCGGCCGTCTCGCCGGACGGCCGCCGCGTCGCCTACCTGTTCGAACACAGCGGCAGGGTGCCTTACCGCAACACGCTGCTCAACGTCATGGGCAGCAACGGCGCGGACGACCGCGTGCTGACGCTGGACCTCGACCGTTCGGTGGACAACGTGCAGTGGGCCGGTAACGGCCGCAGCCTCTTCGTGCAGTACGACGACCGCGGGCGGCGGCTGGTGGCGCGCGTGGACCTGGACGGCGAGCGGCGCGTCGTGGCCGAGGACCTGGGCGGCACGTCGCTCGGCCGGCCGTATCTCAGCGGCAGCTACTCGGTCGCCGCCGACGGCACGGTCGCCTTCACCCGCGGCGGACCGTACCGGCCGGCCGACGTCGCCGTCAGCGACCGCCGCGGCACGCGCGTGCTGACCGCGCTGAACGACGACCTGCTGGCGGACCGGACGCTCGGCACGGTCAACGAGATCCGCTACGCGTCTTCCTTCGACGGCGAGGAGATCCAGGGCTGGTACGTGACGCCGCCCGGCTTCGACCCCGCGCGCCGCTACCCGCTGATCCTCGAGATCCACGGGGGGCCGCATCTCGCCTACGGCCCGCAGTTCTCCGCCGAGATCCAGCGCTACGCGGCCGCGGGCTACGTCGTGTTCTACGACAATCACCGCGGTTCCAGTTCCTACGGCGAGCGCTTCGGCCTGCTGCTGCAGTACAAGTACGCCAGCGAGGAGGATTTCGCCGACCACATGTCCGGCATAGACGCGCTGATCGAGCGCGGCTTCATCGACCCGGACAACCTGTTCATCACCGGCGGTTCGGCCGGCGGCATCGCGACCGCCTATGCCATCGGCCTGACCGATCGCTTCCGCGCGGCCGCGGTCGCGAAGCCGGTCATCAACTGGATCTCGAAGACGCTGACGGCCGACTCCTACGTGTACCAGACGCAGTACCAGTTCCCCGGCATGCCCTGGGAGGAGCCGGAGCACTACTGGCAGAGATCGCCGCTTTCGCTGGTCGGCAGCGTGAGCACGCCGACGCTGCTGCTGACCGGCGAGGAGGACCAGCGCACCCCGATCTCGGAGACCGAGCAGTACTACCAGGCGCTGAAACTCAGGCGCGTCCCGACGACGATGGTGCGCATCCCCGGGTCACCGCACGGCATCGCCGGGCGGCCGTCGCGGCTGATCGCGAAGGTCGACAATATCCTCGCGTGGTTCGAGCGCTACCGGGCCGGCGCGCGGCCGTGATCGTCGCCCACAAGCAGCTCGCCGCATGAAGCCGCTCCGCTCGCCGTGCGCTGAGATCCGCGACTGGCTCGCGAGCGGCGACTTCGCGGCCGAGCCGGTCGTCGCGATCCGCGGCGAGCCGCTGGTCCTCAACCTCGCGCGCGGCAGCACGTTGCTCGGCGAGCCGCTTCCGGCGCCGTCCGTGGAGCGCTTCAGTGAGCTCATCGACGCCGCGATGCGGCGTGCCGGCGCACGCTTCGCTTTCGGCCGCTGGGGCGAGGACCGCGACCTGTACACGAGCGCGCAGTTCGCCGGAAACGACGGGCAGAGGCGCAGCGTGCATCTCGGCCTCGACCTGTTCTGCGCTGCCGGCACACCGATCTGCGCGCCGCTTCCGGGCGTCGTCGAGATCGTGGCCAACAACGCGCGAGAGCTCGATTACGGGCCGCTCGTGATCGTTCGCCACGCAACGCCGGGCGGTCTGCCGTTCTGGACGCTCTACGGGCACCTTGCTGACGGCGTGCTCCGCTCGCTGCGCGCCGGCATGCCGCTCGTCGCCGGCGAAGCCTTCGCCGCCGTCGGCGCGCCGCCAGACAACGGCAACTGGCCGCCGCACCTGCATTTCCAGCTCGTCCTCGACCTGCTGGGGCTCGGCCGGGACTTCCCGGGCGTTGCTTCCCAGCGGGAGCAGCGGCGCTGGTTCGCGCTGTCGCCCAACCCGGCGTGCTTCTTCCCGGAAGTGCCCGCCGCCGCGCTGGACGGGCGCGCCGCGGCAGCCTGAGCCACGAGGCCGATGGCCAGGCTGCACATCCTCGATTACCTCGCGATCGGCGCGTATTTCGCGATCCTCGTCTGGATCGGCATCCGCGTCGCGCGCAGCGAGCGCGGCGAGGGCGAGTCCGAGTCGTTCCTCGCCGCCGATCGCAACATGAACCTGCTGCAGTCGACCGCGACCACCGCGGCCACCGATCTCGGGGGCGGCTTCAGCATCGCGATGGGGGGACTCGGCTTCACGCTGGGGATCTCGGGCTCCTGGCTGATCGCGATCTCGGGACTGTCCGTCGTCATGGTGTCCTTCCTGCTGGTGCCGAAGGTCAAGCGCTGGGCCGACCGCGTCCGCGGATTGACCACCGGCGACCTGTTCGAGGCACGCTTCGACCGCCGCACCGGACTGCTCGCGGCGGTCGTCGTGGGCATCGCGTGGTTCACCTTCGTC
>JBFJUJ010000126.1:0-8268 GCA_041624755.1 Woeseia sp.
GCGACCTCGAGACCATGAGCGTCGCCATCACGGCCGCGGAGATGGGCATCCTCGTCATGGGGACGCTGCACACGAACGGCGCCGCGCCCACGGTCGATCGCATCGTCAACAGTTTTCCCGCCGACAAGCAGAGCCACATCCGCACGATGCTGTCGACGTCGCTGCGCGGCGTGATCTCGCAGCAGCTCCTGCCGACCAAGCACAAGCCCGGTCGCATCGCGGCACTCGAGATTCTCGTCAACACCTCGGCCGTCGCCAACCTGATCCGCCAGGGCAAGCTGGACCAGCTCGAGACGGCGATGCAGAGCGGCGGCGGGATCGGCATGCAGACGATGGACAACGCGCTGATGGACCTCGTCGAACGGCGCTTCGTCTCCGGCCGGGAGGCCTACCAGCAGGCCAACAACAAGGCCAAGTTCCAGCAGGTCAAGGACCAGAAGTAGCGGCTCAGACCCTTTCGGGGATCGTGGCCTGCGATCGATGCCCCGGGCGCGCGCACCGGGAAGCCGCCCGAGCGACGGGGAAACGCCACTCGGGCGGCTTCCCGGCACCCACACCCTTGCAGTGGCGGGTCGTCAGTCCCGGAGACCACGCATGTGCCGGGGTCGTAGCTGCGCTCGCGTTCTGTGGAAGGTCGCGTGGAGTTCGGCGCACGACTGACGCCCGGCCCCGCCTGCCGCGCCGGCCCGGCGGCTCGGACACCCGCCGGCTGCGCCGGCGGAACTCGCCTCGCGGGCCGGCGCGGGAAGGCGGCGGCCTCGTGCGTGGCGTCGGCTGGCGCTCTGCTGAGCACTTCCGTCTTGCGCCTGCTTGCCCTTCGAGTCTCTCGCCCATGCGACCGGCATTGGCCGTCGGCCACGCCCACGACACGGTGCGGCGCTGACGATGACCTGCGGCTGGCAACGAGGCCCCGCGGGTCGCCTGCGCCGGGCCGCGAGTTCGGCCGGCGCAGCCGGCCGGTGTCCGAGCGACTGAGGTACCCTGGTGCGTGCGCCCGGGGTATCGATCGTTGGCCACGGCGGCGACAGGCCGTTCATCGCCGGGTTACGGTAGATCGCGGCTGGAGCTGCTCCCACGGAGGTACTCCGCCGGAGTGTGGCCGATCGCGGCTGAAGCCGCTGCAGGTGAAGGGGGTTGTTCGCGGCAGGTCCGGCGACCCCTGCCGTGGCATAATCGCCGACCTTTAGCGCCGCAACCCGAAACCCGATGACGCAAGACCGCCGCACCATCCTCGTCTCCAGCGCCCTGCCGTATGCGAACGGCTCGATCCACCTGGGCCACCTGGTCGAGTACATCCAGTCGGACATCTGGGCGCGCTTCCAGAAATTCCGCGGGCATCAGTGCACCTACGTCTGCGCGAGCGATGCCCACGGGACGCCGATCATGATTCGGGCGCGCGAGGAGAATATCGATCCCGAGCAACTCATTACGCGGGTCGCGGCCGAGCAGCTCACCGATCTCGAGGCCTTCGGCGTAGCCTTCGACAATTTCCATACGACGCACTCGCAGGAAAACGAGGAGCTCGTCTGTCGGATGTACGAAGCGCTCCAGGCGAACGGCCACATCTACACCAAGACCATCGAGCAGGCCTTCGACGAGCAACAGCAGATGTTCCTGCCGGACCGCTTCGTCAAGGGCAGCTGCCCGCGCTGCAAGTCCGAGGACCAGTACGGCGACGCTTGCGAGGTCTGCGGCGCGACCTATACGCCGGACGAGCTGATCGACCCGGTCTCGGTGCTGTCGGGTACCCGCCCGGTCTGGAGGGAGTCGGAGCACTATTTCTTCCGGCTTTCGAATTTCGCTGACGACCTGCGCGACTGGATCGCACGCGCCGGGCTGCATCGCAATATCACGTCCAAGCTGGAGGAATGGTTCGAAGCCGGCCTGCAGGACTGGGATATCTCGCGCGACGCGCCCTACTTCGGTTTTCGCATCCCCGGCACCGAGAACAAGTATTTCTACGTCTGGCTGGACGCGCCTGTCGGCTACCTGGCCAGTTTCCTGCAACTCTGCCGCCGCCGCGACGACCTGGACTTCGATGCCTACTGGGACGCGGACAGCCAGCACGAGGTTTATCACTTCATCGGCAAGGACATCGTCTATTTCCACACGCTGTTCTGGCCCGCCGTCCTGAAGGGCTCCGGCATGCGTGAGCCGACGAGCGTGTTCGCGCACGGCTTCCTGACGATCAACGGCAAGAAGATGTCAAAATCGCGCGGCACGTTCATCAATGCCCGAACCTGGCTCGACCACCTCGATCCCAGCTGCCTGCGCTATTACTACGCCGCAAAGCTCGGGCCGAGCATGGAAGACATCGACCTGTCGCTCGACGACTTCGTCGCGCGCGTCAACTCGGACCTGGTCGGCAAGCTGGTGAACATCGCGAGCCGTTGTGCCGGGTTCATCGGAAAACAGTTCGACGGCGAGCTGGCGGCGGCGCTGCCGGACGAAGCCCTGTTCCGCGACTTCGCGGACAAAGGCGAGGCCATCGCGGCCGCCTACGAGGCGCGCGAATTCTCGAAGGCGATGCGCACCGTCATGTCCCTGGCGGACGATGCCAATCGCTATATTGAGCAACAGAAGCCCTGGCGGATGATCAGGGACGAGGCACGTCACGCCGAGGTGCAGGCTGTGTGCACGCAGGGCCTGAACCTGTTCCGCACGCTGATGATCTACCTCGCGCCGGTGCTGCCGGCGCTCGCGGAGAAGACCCGCGCGATGTTCAATGACGCGGACTGGACCTGGCAGGACGCCGCGCAGCCGGTTCTCGGGCGGCGCGTCCGGCCCTACCGGCCGCTGCTCACGCGGGTCGAGGAAAAACGGGTGAGGGCAATGGTCGAAAAGGCGAAGGAGCCGGCCGGGAAGCCGCAGGCCGCGGCCGGCGACGGCGAGGACAGGATCTCGATCGACGACTTCATGAAGGTCGAGCTGCGCGTCGCGCGCATCGAGCAGGCCGAGGCGGTCGAGGGCGCCGACAAGCTGCTGCGGCTCACGCTTGACCTGGGCGACGGCCGGCGGCAGGTGTTCGCCGGCATCAAGGCCGCCTACAGCGCCGAGGACCTGGTCGGCCGACACGTCGTGGCGGTCGCCAACCTGGCGCCGCGGAAGATGCGCTTCGGGACCTCGGAGGGCATGGTCCTGGCCGCCGGCCCGGGCGGCAAGGACGTCTTCCTGCTGTCGGTCGACAGCGGCGCCGAAGCGGGAATGCGCGTCAAGTAGCCGGCGGCGCCGAGGGCGACGCGCCGGGGCCAAACCTCTACAATACGGCGGGGTCCCGGGTAGCGTCGGGCTCCCCGCCCGCTCCCCGGAACGCAAGCGCCGCGACACCATGACAGATATCGTTCTCATCCTCGTCGGCACGGTCTTGGTCAACAATTTCGTGCTGGTGCGCTTCCTCGGGCTGTGCCCCTTCATGGGCGTGTCGCGCAACCTGGAAGCGGCCTTCGGCATGTCGCTGGCGACGGCCTTCGTGCTTACGCTGAGTTCCGCCGTCAGCTTCCTGCTGCACCGCTACCTGCTGGTCCCCCTCGACCTGGAATACCTGCGCACGATAGCTTTCATCCTGGTCATCGCCGCCAGCGTCCAGTTCACCGAGATCATGGTGCGGCGCCTGAGCCCGCTGCTCGACCAGGTCCTCGGCATATTCATCCCGCTGATCGCCACGAACTGCGCCGTGCTCGGCGTCGCGCTCCTCAACGTGCAGCAGGCTACCGGGCTGCTGCAGGCGGTATTTTTCGGCTTCGGCGCATCGGCCGGCTTCGCACTCGTGCTGTCGCTGTTCGCTGCGATCCGCGAACGCCTCGAGGCCGCGGACGTGCCGTTGCCGTTCCGCGGCACGGCGATCGCGCTGATCACGGCCGGCATGATGTCACTGGCCTTCATGGGTTTCTCCGGCATGGCCCGGCCGTAAGAGCAGTCCCGCGATGCTCACCGGGGTCCTGGTCATCACGCTGATCGCGCTCGCCGCCGGCCTGGCGCTGTCCGTCGCGGCGCGCCGCCTGCCGCACTCCAGCGAGCCGCTGATCGACGAGGTGAACCGGCTGCTGCCGCAAACGCAGTGCGCGCAGTGCGGCTTCCCCGGCTGCCGGCCGTACGCCGCAGCGATCGTCGACGACGGCGCGGCGATCAATCTGTGCCCGCCCGGGGGCGACGACACGGTGCGGCGGCTTGCAGCGCTGCTCGGCCGCGACCCGCTGCCGCTCGCCGCCGAGGCCGCAAACGACATGGCGCGCTCCGTTGCGGTCATCGACGAGGAACTCTGCATCGGCTGCCTGCACTGCCGCAGCGCCTGCCCGGTCGATGCGATCGTCGGCGCGCACCAGTACCTGCACACCGTGATCGCGGACGAGTGCACCGGCTGCGAGCTGTGCCTCGCGCCCTGCCCTGTCGACTGTATCGACATGGTGGTCGCCCGATGACTGCGCCCACATACGATCTCGGCAAGCTGCACGGCGGCCTGCGCCTGCCGGCCGAGAAAGACCGGTCGACGTCCACGGCGATCCGCAGCATGCCGCTGCCGGAGCAACTGATCCTGCCGCTGGCGCAACACGTCGGCGAGCCGGCGCATCCGATCATCGGCATCGGCGAGCGCGTGCTGAAGGGCCAGCTGATCGCGGAGACGGACGGCATCATCAGCGCTCCGATCCATGCGAGCTCGTCGGGCAAGGTCGTCGCGATCGAACCCTGGCCGGTGTCGCGGCGCCGCGGGGACAAGGCGCCCTGCATCATCATCGAGTGCGACGGCGAGGATCGCGCGATCGACCCGGGCGACCAGCTGCCGGCCTACCAGGACCTGCCGCCCGAGGACCTGCAGCAGCGCATCCTGCAGGGCGGCATCGTCGGCCTCGGCGGTGCGGTATTCCCGACCGCGCAGAAGCTGATGCAGGCCGTCACCGCGCCGCTCGATCACCTGCTGCTCAACGGCGTCGAATGCGAGCCGTACATCAGCTGCGACGATATGCTCATGCGCGAATACGCGCTCGACATCCTCAAGGGCGGCCAGGTGCTGATGCACGCGCTCGGCATCGACAGCTGCTACCTCGTGGTCGAGAGCGACAAGCCGGAAGCCCTGGAGAGTATCGGCATTGCCCTGGCCGAGCTCGACGATTCGCGCCTGGTGCTGAAGCAGGTGCCGACGATCTATCCGTCCGGGGGCGAGGATCAGCTCGTGCAGCTCGTGACGAACCGCGAGGTGCCGAGCGGTGGCCTGCCGAGCGACGTGGGCTGCATCGTGCAGAACGTGGGTACCGCCGCCGCCGCGCATCGCTGGATCAACATGGGCGAGCCGCTGATCTCGCGCGTCACAACGGTGACGGGCGACGGCGTCGCCGACCCCTGCAACGTGCTCGCGCGTCTCGGCACGCCGCTCGCCGAGGTCGTCAAGGTGGCCGGGGGCTACACCGAGCGCGCCGCGACCATGGTCATCGGCGGGCCGATGTGCGGCAAGTCCGTCAGCAACGACCAGGTGCCGCTCGTGAAAGCAACCAACTGCGTGCTGGTCATGTCGGAGCTGCCGTCCGTTGGCCGCGAGATGCCCTGTATCCGCTGCGGCGAATGCGCGGAGGTGTGCCCGGTGCAGCTGTTGCCGCAACAGCTCTTCTGGTACGCCTGCGCAGACGACGAGGAGAAGCTGCGCAGCTTCGGACTGACCGATTGTATCGAATGCGGCTGCTGCGACCTCGTCTGCCCGAGCCATATCCCGCTGACCGCCGATTTCCGCAAGGCCAAGGGACGCATGCGCGAACTGGCCGACGAGAAAGCCCGCGCCGAGCGCGCGCGGCAGCGTTTCGAGGCGCGCAACGAGCGCGTGCGGCGCGAGCGCCTGGAGCGCGACCGGGAGCTCGCGGCGCAGAAGCAGGCGGCGCTCGATGCCGGTCCCGAGGCGATCAAGGAGATGCTGGAACGGGCGCAGGCGAGCGGGAAACCCGCGGACGAGGACGACTAGGCGCATGGAGTTCGAACGCCGCGAGGCCCCGTTCGTCACGCCGCCCACCGACGTCGCGTCGATCATGCAGCAGGTGCTGCTGGCGCTGGTGCCGGCGGTGCTGGCCTATGTCTGGTACTTCGGCGTTGGCATCCTGTTCAACATCGGCATCGCGGTCATCTTCTGTGTGCTCGGCGAAGCCTTCATGATGCGGGTTCGCGGCCGACCCGTCGACGTCGCGCTCAGCGACTACACGGCGCTGGTGACCGCGGTGCTGCTGGCCTTCTGCCTGCCGCCGCTCACGCCCTGGTGGGTGACAGCGACCGGCGCATTGTTCGCGATCGTCGTCGCCAAGCACCTGTACGGCGGCCTGGGCTTCAACATCTTCAATCCTGCGATGGCCGGGTACGTAGCCGTGATGGCGGCGTTTCCGATGTACCTCAATATCTGGACCGCGCCCCGCATGGGCGATCTCGATTACTATTACATGGGCTTCTATGAAACGGCCCGCTACGTTATCACCGGCAGCCTGCCCGACTACCTGAGCTTCGACGCCGTCAGCCGCGCCACCCCGCTCGACCTCGTCAAGGCCGGGCTGAACAACATGCGCACCTTCGGCGAGATCCAGGCCAACCCGATGATGGGCGATTTCGGCGGGCGCGGCTGGGAGTGGATCGGCAATTTCACCGCCATCGGGGGCGGCTGGCTGCTGCTGCAGAAAATCATCCGCTGGCACATTCCCGTCGGCGTGCTCGCCGGGCTGCTGGTACCGTCCGGCATCCTGTACTTCCTGGAACCGGGCCTGCACGCCAGCCCGGGCTTTCACCTGTTCAGCGGCGGAGCGATCCTGTGCGCGTTTTTCATCGCCACGGACCCGGTCTCGGCCGCGACCAGCCCGCGCGGCAGGCTGGTCTACGGCTTCGGCATCGGCCTGCTGATCTACGCGATCCGTCGCTGGGGCAGCTATGCCGACGGCGTCGCCTTCGCGGTGCTCCTGATGAATCTCGCCGTGCCGGCTATCGACAAGCTGACCCGGCCGCGGATCGTCGGACATCCGAAACGCCGGCGCGGGACCCCGGCATGAGCGCCTCGGAGACGCGCGGTTCCATCGCCGCCAGCGCCGCGATCCTCGCCGTGCTCGCCGCGATCTGCACGGCCCTCGTCGCCTGGACTCACCGGCAGACCGAGGCCCGCATCGAGCAGAACGCGAAGGACTTCCTCGAGCAGAGCCTGGCACCTGCGCTCGGCGGGCTGTATTTCGACAGCGACCTGTCGAAGTCCGCCATCACCATCGAGGCACCGAACGAATTGCCCGGCCGCGGCCCGGCGACGATCTACCGCGTATATCGCGAACGAGACCCGGTCGCCGCCCTGTTCGTCGTCACCGCACGCGACGGCTACTCGGGGCCGATCCGCCTGCTGGTCGGTGTGGAGGCCGACGGCGAGATCAGCGCGGTGCGCGTGCTTGATCACCAGGAAACGCCCGGCCTTGGCGACAAGATCGAGTCGTCGAAGTCCGACTGGCTCGAGCAGTTCCCCGGCAAGTCCCTCGGCGACCCGCCCGCCGACCAGTGGGCAATCCGCCGTGACGGCGGCAGCTTCGACCAGCTGACGGGCGCCTCGATCACGCCGCGCGCCGTCGTCAAGGCGGTCCGGGAGACCTTGTTATACTTCGACGCGAACAGCGACACGGTGTTTGCAGGAGACGACGATGCAGGGGACGACGACGAATCGGCAGCCGAACCGGCGGAATCCGCGGATGCGAACCAGGAACGATAGGCAATGAGCTCGGCGCTCGTGACGCGCATGCGCGAGGGGCTCTGGGACCAGAACCCGGGTCTCGTGCAGCTTCTGGGCCTGTGCCCGCTGCTCGCGGTCACGACGAGCTTCGTCAACGGCCTGGGCCTCGGCCTCGCCACCCTGTCGGTGCTCACCGTCTCGAACGTGCTGGTGTCGGCGACCCGGCGGTTCCTCCGTCCCGAGATCCGCATCCCGATGTACGTATTGATCATCGCAAGCCTCGTCACCTGCATCGAACTGCTGTTCAAGGCCTACCTGCCCGCGCTGGATCGCTCGCTCGGCATCTTCATTCCGCTGATCGTCACCAACTGCGCGATCGTCGCCCGCGCCGAGGTCTACGCCAGCCGCAACCCGGTCGGGGCGAGCGCCGTCGACGGCCTGTTCATGGGCGCAGGCTTCGCTCTGCTCCTGTGCGCCCTGGGCGCTTTCCGCGAACTCGTCGGCAGCGGCACGATCCTCGCGAGACTCGACATGCTGTTCGGCGGCGAGCCGTCGCCCGGCCTGGTCCTGGTCGACGGCGGATTCCTGCTGGCGATCCTGCCGCC
>JBFJUJ010000127.1:0-8201 GCA_041624755.1 Woeseia sp.
CGCCTGCGGCGCAGAGGTTGCCGGCCTCGTCATCTCGCTGGACCGGCAGGAGGTCGGCAGCGGTTCGCTCTCGGCGGTGCAGGAGCTTGCGCAGTCGCTCAATATTTCCGTCATCAGCATCGTGACGCTCGAGGACGTCGTCGACCTGCTCGAGGAATCCAGCGAGTACGGCGAGCACCTCGATGCCGTGCGCCGGTACCGAAAGCGCTACGGAGTCGGCGCCTGAATGGTGGTCGGGAGCCGGCCGGCCGGAGCTGCGGGTTTACAGGGGCAAACGCCGGCACTAAGCTCGGAAATCGCGAACCAGTACCTCTTCTCGCCCGGGCAAATGTGTGATATTCGCGGCATGCGTGTCTTGATCCTGCCAATCCTGCTGGCCAGCCTGATCGCGGGCGCCGCGCTCGCGGATACGCCGCAGAAGCTGTACCGCTGGGTCGACGAGAACGGCGTCGTGCACTACGGCGACAGCGTGCCGCCGGAATACGCCGAGGTCGAGAAGCACGTCCTGAACGACGCCGGCATCACCGTCGGCGTGCTGCGCGGCAAGAAATCCGAGGAAGAGCTGGCCGAGGAGCGCCGTATCGAGGCCGAGCAGCTCGAGCGCGAGCTGCAGCGGCGCGCCGACCAGGCGCTGCTCGCCACCTACCTGTCCGTCGACGAGATCAAGCTGCACCGCGACCGCCGCGTCGAGCTGTTCCAGGCACAGGCGCGGGTCACCGAACTCTACTTGAGGAACCTGCAGCGCCGCTACGAATCGCTGCGGGAGGAAGCCCTGGCTTTCCAGCCCTACAGCGCCGACCCGGACGCGCCGATCATCGACCCGGACCTCGCCAGCGAGCTCAACGAGACGCGCCAGACCATCGACCGGCACGAAGCCAACCTGGAACGCTTCCGGCAGGACGAGCAGAACATCGTCGCGCGCTTCTCCGACGACATCGACCGCTTCAAGCAGCTCAAGGGCCTGAACTAGAACCTATCTCGAGATAGCTCGTGGCCGCGTTCAGCCCGTGCCGGAATGACCGAAACCGCCCTCGCCGCGCTCGCTGCCGGCGAACTCCGACACGATACTGAATCGCACCTGCTCGACCGGGACGAACACCATCTGCGCGATGCGCTCGCCGGGCTCGATACGGTAGGCCGCGCCGCTGCGGTTCCAGCAGGAAATGAACACCTGTCCCTGGTAGTCGGAGTCGATCAGCCCGGTCAGGTTGCCGAGCACGAGGCCGTGCTTGTGGCCGAGCCCCGAGCGCGGCAGCAGCACCGCGGCCAGGCCGGCATCCGCGATGTGGATCGCGAGCCCCGTCGGCACCAGCACGGTGTCGCCGGGGGCGACCGTCAGCGGCTCGTCGAGTACCGCGCGCATGTCGAGACCGGCGGAACCGTCGGTCGCGTAAGCCGGCAGCGGGATCGAGTCGCCGACGCGCGGATCGAGGATCTTCAGTTCGACCTGTCGCATGACCGCTCCGATCACTCCTCCGCTGTCACGGCCGGCAGCTCGGGCTGGGTGCGGGTACTGAAGCGTTCCTCGAAACGCTCGGCGATGAGCGCGATCAGGTCGCGCGCGAGCTCGCGCTTCGGCGCCTTCGGGAACGCCTTCTCGCCATCGCCCCAGTAGACGTCGACGGCGTTGTCGTCCGTGTCGAAGCCGACGCCGTCACCGACCTCGTTGGCGACGACCATGTCGAGCCGCTTGTTGTGCAGCTTGCCGCGGGCGTAGTCGCGGATACGGTCGGTCTCGGCCGCGAAGCCCACGGTGAACGGCGCCGGGGACAGGCGCGCCACGGAGGCCAGCGTGTCCGGCGCGCGCGTCAGCTGCAGGCTCAGCTCCGCCGCGGTCTTCTTGATCTTGTGGCGCTCCGTCTTCTCCGGGCGGTAATCGGAGACGGCGGCCGCGCCGATGAAGATGTCGACGTCGTCGATGTGCTCGTGGGCCGCCGCGAACATCTGCTGCGCCGATTCGACCCTGACCAGGGTCGCACCGTCCGGCGCTTCGAGGTGCACCGGCCCGCTGATCAGGATGACCCGTGCGCCGGCATCGAGCGCGGCTTCCGCGAGCGCGTAACCCATCTTGCCGGAGCTTCTGTTGGTGATGTAGCGCACCGGGTCGATGGCCTCGCGGGTCGGGCCCGCGGTGATCATCACGGTCCTGCCTGCGAGCACCTGCGGGACTTCGGGCGGCGGCGGCTCCGCAGGCTCGACGGGCTCCGGCGATTCCCGCGGCGCGAGCTCGTCGGGCTGCCGGCGGGGCGCGCCGGGCGGCGGCTCGCCCATCATCAGCTCCGCGAGCGCGTCGGGCTCGCTCATGCGCCCGAGGCCCTGCTCGCCACAGGCCTGGTCGCCGGCCTCGGGACCGGCGATGCGGATACCGCGCGCCTCGAGCAGCGCGCGATTCGCCTGCGTCGCGGCGTTCGCCCACATGACGCGATTCATCGCCGGCGCGATCGTGATCGGCGCCTCGCTCGCGAGGCACAGCGTACTCAGCAGGTCGGCGGCGGAGCCGGCGGCAAGCCGCGACATGAACTCGGCGGTAGCCGGCGCGACCAGGATCGCGTCGGCCCAGCGGGCCAGCTCGATGTGCCCCATCGCGGCTTCGGCGTCGCGGTCCCACAGGCTCGCGCGCACCGGGAAGCCGGAGACGGCCTGCAGCGCCGTCGCGGTGACGAACTCGGCGGCGGAATGGGTCATGACGACCTGCACGGTGGCGCCTCGCTCCGTCAGGCGCCGCACGAGTTCCGGCGCCTTGTAGGCGGCGATGCCGCCGGTGACGCCGAGCAGGATGTTGCGGTGAGTCAAGTGCAGGCCCCGGAAAAACGGAGTGCGCAGCTTAGCGTGGCGGGCGGCCGGTTTTCCAGCGATTCCGGGGTTCTGCGCCCGATTCGACGATTGCGGCCGGCGACTGAAACGCCCGACACTGGGCGCAGCACTGATGGCCGGCACGCTTCCTAATGCCCATGGAAAAGTCAGACCCGCCGAGCGACGCGGACCTGCTGGCAGACATGCTCGGCAATGGCCGCACCGCCGGCGACGACCTGCCGGCGCGGCTGCTCGCGCGCTTCGGTGGCCTGCGGCCGCTGCTCGCGGCCTCCCCGGAGGAGCTCCGCGCCGTGCCCGGGATCGGCCCGGCGCGCTCGGCCCGGCTGCTGGCGCTGCCCGAGCTCGCGCGGCGCTATTTCGCCCAGTCGCTGCCGGTCGGCCAGGCCATCCGCAGCCCGGCCGACACCGAGTCCTTCCTGTCCGCCAGGCTCCGCGACCTGCCGCACGAGCTGTTCTGCTGCCTGTTCCTCGACAATCGCCACCGCGTGCTGGCCTTCGAAGCGCTGTTCCGCGGCACGATCGACGGCACCAGCGTCTACCCGCGCGAGGTCGTCAAGCAGGCCCTGGCCGCCAATGCCGCGGCGGTCATACTGGCGCACAACCATCCCTCCGGCGTCGCCGAGCCGAGCCAGGCCGACGAACGCATCACGCGGCGGCTGCGAGCGGCGCTCGAGCTGGTGGACATCCGCCTGCTCGATCACCTCGTGATCGGCGACGGCCGGGTCACTTCGCTCGCCAGCCGCGGCATGCTGTAGCCGGAACGCCCGCCGCTGCCGCGGTGGGGAGCCTTGATCGGCGCCGTGGACGCTGGTATAAAGACGCGCTCGGTTGCCGGCGCCCTGCCGGCAACGCACGAAAATTCAGAGACTTATCATGGCCAAGGTATGCCAGGTAACCGGGAAGCGCCCGCAGTCGGGCAATAACGTTTCCCATGCCCACAACAAGACGCGCCGTCGTTTCCTGCCGAACCTGCATTACAAGCGCTTCTGGCTCGCCGACGAAAAGCGCTTCGTGCGGCTGCGCGTGTCGCGCAAGGGACTGCGGCTCATCGACAAGCACGGCATCGACAAGGTCATCGCCGACCTGCGCGAAGCCGGCCACCGCATCTGACGCAGGGAGTGTGACGCCATGAGAGACAAGATCAGGCTCGTGTCCAGCGCCGGTACCGGCCACTTCTACACGACGACCAAGAACAAGCGCCTCCATCCCGAAAAGATGGAGACGCGCAAGTACGATCCGAAGGCGCGCAAACACGTGATCTACAAGGAAGCGAAGATCAAGTAGTTTCCGCTGCCGGCCGGGCCGGCCCGGACGCAAAAAAATACCGGCCATGCGCCGGTATTTTTTTGCCGCCATCCCGGCGGCGAAGGCGATCGCCGGACTCAGCCGGCGGCGAGCGGCCCGGGCTGCAGCCGGTAGCTCCTGAGCCGCGCGGCGAAGTCTTCCAGCACCTTGATGCCGCTGGCCTCCGCCTCGGCGCACCAGTCCTTGAGCTGTGCGAGCAGCCGATCGTTGCCGACGTTGGCCCCGTTCCACAGCTCGGTCAGGCGCTCGCGGAATTCGTGCACCGTCCGCAGCGCGGCGTGATCCGACAAAAGCGCCGTCAGTCGCCGGCGCGCCGCCTCGTCGAGCAGCGCGGGCTGCCGGATGAGCAGGGTTTTCGCGCGCTTCAGCGCGCGGTTGCCGGCGGCGGCGAGCGACCGCTCCCGGTGCAGCACCGGCAGCGTCACCTGGCGGCTGTAGTCGCGCAGCACGTGCATGCGGTTGACGATAATCGCCCTGACGTTGTCGAGATCGACATTGCGCGCGGGCTCCCGGGCGAACTGCGGCCGCGGCGCGACCTTGCGCACCTTCGCGAGGCCGAGCGCGCGGAAGATGCAGATGTACATCCAGCCGATGTCGAACTCCCAGCGGCGCACCGAGAACTTCGCCGAAGTCGGGAAGGCGTGGTGATTGTTGTGCAATTCCTCTCCGCCCACGAATACGCCCCAGGGCAGCAGGTTGGTGGCGGCGTCGTCGCATTCGAAATTGCGGTAGCCGCTGTGATGGCCGAGCCCGTTGATGACGCCCGCGGCGAACAGCGGCATGGCGACCATCTGCACGGCGATGATGATGATGCCCGGCACGCCGAACAGCAGCAGATCGGCGAATACCATGAGCACGATACCGCCGAAGGTGAACCGGCTGTAGACGTTGCGCTCGATCCAGTCATCCGGTGTGCCGCGCCCGAACTTCGCGAGGGTCTCCGGTTTCTTCGCCTCTTCCTTGTAGAGCTCGGCGCCCTCCAGCAGCACTTTCTTCAGGCCGAACACCTGCGGGCTGTGCGGGTCGCCTTCGCGTTCGCAGAAGGCGTGATGCTTGCGGTGTACCGCCACCCATTCGCGCGTCATCATGCCCGACGTGCACCAGATCCAGAAGCGGAAGAAATGGCGCAGCGCGGGGTGCAGTTCGAGCGCACGATGCGCCTGGTCACGGTGGAGATAGAGCGTGACGGCCATCATCGTGACCTGCACCATGATCAGGGCGGCGGCGGCGTAGCCCCAGAAGGACAGGTCCAGGACGCCGTAAAGATAGTCCATGCAATAATCCTGCGGTTGAAGGCGAGCGTCCGGGCACTATAACGAATGCCCGGGACGGTCGATAGGACGGGTTCACGATTTTCTGAGGCAGACTACCGGCGAAATGTGCCAGCCTTGTTTCGGACAGCGTCCGAGGCGGCTCGTTCCCCGGGACCCTGTCAACGCGCAGGATGCGGCGCAGGCTGGCCGCTATTCGAAAAACTTTCCACAATGCCCGAATTACCCGAAGTCGAAACCAGCCGCCGCGGCATCGCCCCATGGGTCGTCGACCAGACCATCGTCGAGGTCATCGTCCGGGAGCGGCGGCTGCGCTGGCCCGTGCCGGCCGGCCTGGAGCAGAAACTGGCCGGCCAGGACGTCGAGAGCCTCGGCCGCCGCGCCAAGTACCTGCTTTTCGGTACGCGCCACGGCACGGCGCTGATGCACCTCGGCATGTCCGGCAGCCTCCGTATCGTCGAGCCCGACGAACCCGCCGGCCGGCACGATCACGTGGACATCCTGCTCGGGAACGGCAAGGCGCTGCGCTTCCGTGACCCGCGGCGCTTCGGCTCGTTGCTGTGGTGCGAGCGGGGCGAGGTGCATCCGCTGCTCGAGGGCCTCGGCCCGGAACCTCTCGGCGGAGATTTCGACGGCGACTACCTGTGGCGGCGCGCCCGCGGACGCCGCGTTGCGATCAAGCAATTCATCATGAACGCGCACATCGTCGTCGGCGTAGGCAACATCTACGCCAGCGAGGCGCTGTTCGACGCCGGCATCCACCCGGGCCGCCAGGCCCGTCGCGTGTCGCTCGCACGGATGCGGAAACTCGCCGACGGGATCCGCGCCGTGCTCGAGCGGGCGCTCGCGGCGGGCGGGACGACGCTGCGCGATTTCCACGGCGGCGACGGCGAACCGGGCTACTTCCGGCAGCAGCTCAGTGTCTACGACCGTGCCGGGCAGCCGTGCCGGCGCTGCGGCGCCGCGGTCCGCAGCAGGGTGCAGGGGCAGCGCTCGACGTTCTATTGCAGCCGCTGCCAGCGGTAGGTGGCTTAATCGCCGTTGCAGCGCTGTGCCAGCGCACGGCCGACGTTGGCCGGCACGAAGGCGCTGACGTCTCCGCCCAGCTTGGCGACCTCGCGCACCAGGCTCGACGATATGAAGGTGTATTTCTCCGTCGGTGTCAGGAAAGCCGTCTCGACTTCGTCGGTCAGGTGACGATTCATGTTGGCGAGCTGGAATTCGTACTCGAAGTCCGAGACCGCGCGCAGGCCACGGACGATGACCGCGAGTCCGTGGCGGCGGGCGAAATCCACGGTCAGCCCTTCGTAACCGGTCACCTCCACGTTGTCGATCCGCTGCAGCGCGTCCCGCGCCAGTTCGACCCGCTCGTCGAGCGTGAACATCGGCTCCTTGCCGGGATTGGCGGCGATCGCGATGACGACGCGGTCGAACAGGCGCCCGGCGCGTCGCACCAGGTCCTCGTGGCCGAGGGTGATCGGATCGAAGGTCCCCGGGTACATTGCGCTGACGGTCATGCAGGTCTCCCCAAGTCGGACTATCAGGTGCCGGCCTCGCCGGCAGCGACGAGCTGGTAGCGCACGGCGCCGGCCGTCTTGTCGCGCAGCGGCTCCCAGCCGTCCGGCAGCTCGGGCGGCGTCTCGCCGCGCTGCCATTCGAGATAGACGCGCGCATCCCCGGCAAGCCAGCGCCGCCGGACCAGCAGTCTACACAATTCGGGCAGCAGGCCGTCCCGGTAGGGCGGATCCAGGAAGACGACGTCGAAGCGTTGCGGCTCGCCGGCCTCGAGCCAGCGGCGCGCGTCTGCCTGCACGATCGTCGCGGCATCGGCCCCGAGTTCGTCTGCGGCCTGCCGGAGCGTGCGCACGGCCGCCGGCGAGCTGTCGACCAACACCGCCGCAGCGGCCCCGCGCGACAGCGCCTCGAGACCCAGTGCACCGCTGCCCGCGCACAGGTCGAGGCAGCGTGAGCCTTCGATGCGTGGCGCGAGCCAGTTGAACAGGGTTTCGCGCACCCGCGCAGACGTGGGGCGCAGTCCCGGCAGGTCGGGCACCGGCAGCAGGCGTCCGCGCCACTTTCCGGCTACAATCCGGACCCGTCCGGCGCCGGGCCTGCCGCCCGTTTGCGCGGTTCGCGGCGGCCTAGCCACGCGGGCCTCCGCCGGGGCGGCAGCGGCGCTTGTTATGATCGTCCTGTCTCACAGCGAACACATAGCCATAGACGGCCCACGGGGTCGCACCGGGCCATACTGGCGCCACCGGCCGCCGGTGTCACCCGCAGACTGCCAGTCAGGGAGCGAGCGTCTTGTTCGGCAAGAAAAAGGAAGCGCCACCGCGGACCCGGGAGGGCTTCGTGCAGCGCCTGCGGGCGCGACTGAACCGCGGCGACAGCTGGCTGACGTATGACCTTGCGAACCTGGTGCCCGGCGGGCGCATCGACGAGGACGTCATCGACGAACTCGAGTCCAGGCTCATCATGGCCGACGTCGGGGTCGAGACCGCCGCGAGGATCGTCGAGGGCCTGCACCGTCAGCTTGCGCGCCGCGAGCTGCGGGACACGGACGCCCTGCTGGCGGCCCTGCGCAAATCGCTGCTCGACATGCTCGAGCCGGTCGAGCAGCCGCTTGCTCCGGCGGCGGGCGACGGCCCGTTCGTCATCCTGATGGTCGGCGTCAACGGCGCCGGCAAGACGACGACGATCGGCAAGCTCGCGCGCCGTCTGCAGGACGACGGCTATTCCGTGATGCTCGCGGCCGGCGACACCTTCCGCGCCGCCGCGGTCGAGCAGCTCGAGGCCTGGGGCGAGCGCAAC
>JBFJUJ010000128.1:0-8181 GCA_041624755.1 Woeseia sp.
CAGGCACAGGGCGCGCTGGTCGGCTACGTGCACCCGTTCCTGGCGGTGCCGGACCCGGCAGCCGGGCCGATCACGCACGCGCTGCCGGTCGATGCGGCGCTCGGCAGCGCCGATTACTACGAAGTCGTCGGCTTCGCCGATCATCGCGCGTCGGCCGAGGTGTGGTATCGCCTGCTCGACTGCGGCATGCCGCTGGCGGCGGCCGGCGGCACCGACGCGATGGCAAATTACGCGACGCTGCGCGGCCCGGTCGGCCTGAACCGCACCTACGTCCGCGTCGACGGCGACCCGGTGACGCCCGCCGAGCGCCGCGCGGCCTGGCTCGAGGGCATGCGCGCCGGCCGCAGCCTGGCGACGAACGGCCCGCTGCTCGGCCTGACCGTCAACGGCGCCGAACCCGGCGCCGAGCTCGGGCTCTCCGGCAGCGGGCGTCTCCGCTACCGCGGCTTCCTGCGTTCGGCCGTGCCCGTCGACGAGCTGCAGCTGGTCATGAACGGCCGCATCGTGCGCCGGGTCGACATCGACGGGGCCGGCACGCGGGCCGATTTCGACGGCGAGTTCGACGTTGCGGAGGACGGCTGGATACTGCTGCGCGCCTTCAGCAACGGGGCCCTGCCGCTGCTCTTCGACCGCTATGCTTACGCGACCACCAGCGCCATCACGATCGACGTCGCCGGCAGCGAGCGCGGCTGTGCGAGCAGTGCGGACTACTTTCTCGCCTGGCTCGACCGCATCCGCGAAAGCGCGGCCGCGCACCCGGACTACAACACGGCGGAGGAGCGGCGCATCGTGCTCGACAACATCGATGCGGCGAAGGCGGTCTTCGAGCTGCGCCGCTAGCCGGCTCGCTTTCGATCAATCACGGTTCACGTTCGACCGAGACGGTCACGACGGTGCCGCGGACGAAGCCTTCGACCGCTCGCAGCACGTCCTCACGGCGCAGCGCCTCGAGTCGCGCCGAGAGTTCGTCGTAGGACACGAGACCCCCGTGCCACAGCCAGTCGCGGCCGAGTCCCGCGGCCAGTTCTGCATTCGACTGGTTTGCGCTGCGCGCGCGCCCGAGGCGGTGGCGGACGGCTTCGGCGATCTCGGCCGCGGTCGGCGGCTCGGCGGAGAGGCGCGCCAGTTCGGCTTCGAGCAGGGTGCGCATCGCGGCGAGTTTCGCCGGATCGACGCCGGCCGACAGCGTGATCAGTCCGTCGACGCCGTCCGAGCGGTACTGCGAATCGATGTAGTAGACGAGGCCGCGACGCGAGATGGCTTCCTTGCCGAGCCGTCCTTCATAGTCGTGGCTTACGACGTAGAGCAGCGCGCGCCACGCGTCGGCGGCCGGATCGTCCGGCGGCGGCGCGGGAACGAGGTAGCCAAGGCGCGCCTGCGCCAGCGGCAGCGCGATGTGTTCGAGGACCGGACCGGCCGTCGACGCGCCGCTCCGCGGGTAGCGGCAGCGGTCGATGTCGTCCGCAGCCGGCGGCGCCCGTTCCTGGCTCACGGCGTCGCCGGAAACCGCCGTCGAACGCCCGGGCTGCCCGAAGGCGTCCTCGAGGACAGCCATGGCCGAGCGAGCCTCGAAGTCTCCGGCGAGAACGACGAGCGCGGGCGACGGCGCGCGCCCCGTCGTCGCGCGGGTCCAGCAGCGTGCGACGACCTCCTCGAAGCGCAGCCGCGGATCCTGCGCTGCCGGCGCCGCTCGCGTCGCGGGCCGTGCCTGGCTGACGGCTGCTGCCGCCCGCAAGGCGAGTGCCGCAAGGTCGTCCGCAGCCACCGTCTCGCCGAACGACGTCCAGCCGGCGACCGGCCGGTTCGCGGCGAGGGCGCCGCCCGCGGATTCCCAGGCGCCGCGCAGCGTTACCTGCAGGTGGACTGAGGCCGCCAGCGGCGACTGCCGCAGGATGACCGGCAGCCCGTTCGACAGGCGCAGTACCGCGGGCGGGGGCGCCGGGTCGCGATTGGGCGGCGGCGGCTCGCCGGGGTCGACGGTCGGCGCCGCCGGCGCGGCGGGGCGGGCGCCGGGCCGGCCGTCGACCAGCCAGCCGATCGTGCGCTGCCGCGGGCCGAGCCAGTGACGCGCGACGCGGCGTACGTCGTCCGGCGTCAGCGCGGCGATGCGCGCCGGCAGTTCGACGAGCACGTCGAGCGCCGCGATCCCCTCGAAATACGCCAGCTGGTGAGCGGCATCCTCGGTCGTCTGCAGGTCGAGGAGCAGCGTATCGAGCAGGCGCTCGCGGGCGGCGTCGAAACGGGCGGCGGCAACGGTATCCTCCTGCAGCCCGGCGACCGTCGCCTGCACCGACGCCTCGAGCGCGGCCTCGTCCGCATCCGCGGGCACGCTGCCCTTGACCAGGAACACGTAGGGCTGTGCGGTCGGGATGAACCATGTGGCCACCTCACCGGCCAGTGCATCGCGCACGGCGGCGAGCGGCGAGTCGTCGTCCACCGGCGTGCCGAACTCGTTGTGCAGGAAATTGACGCCGCCGCTGCCGCCGATGAGCTCCTGCAGCAGCAGGAAGGCGGCGAAATCCGGATGCGTCGCGGCGGGTGCGTGCCAGGCGACCTGGAAGAAGCTGCGCGTCGCCGGATGCGTGACGCGAACGCGCCGTTCGCCGTTCTGCGGGGGCTCCTGGGCGCGCGGCAGCGGCGTCGGCGCGCCGTCTGCGACTTCCGCGAACAGCTCGCGGATGCGCGCCAGCGTCGCGCCGGCGTCGATATCGCCGACGACGGCGAGAACCGCGTTCGCCGGGCGATAATGCTGCCGGTAGAAAGCGCGCACGTCGTCGTAGGTGAAACCGGCCACGTCGCTCGCGAAGCCGATCGTGTTGTTGCGATAGGGATGTGCGACCAGCGCGGCGAACAGGGTCGCGTCGAACAGCACCGCGGCCGGGTCGTTCTCGTAGCCCTGCATCTCGGCGAGCACGGCACCCTTCTCGGCGTCGATCTCGTCGTGGCCGATGCGGATCCTCGTCATGCGCTCCCGCTCGATGCCGAGCAGCAGCTCGAGGTGCTCGCGCGGCGCCGTGGCGAAATAGGTCGTCTGGTCGATCCAGGTATAGCCGTGCCATTCGCCGCCGACCGCGTAGATCGAGCTGACGAGCCCGGTGTCCGGGAAACCCTCGCTGCCGCGGAACGCGAGGTGCTCGACGAAATGGGCGAGGCCGCTCCTGCCCGGCAGCTCGTCGCGCGCGCCGACCCGGTAGAGCATCTGCACGCTGACCAGCGGGAAGCTCGCGTCCTCGAGCAGCAGCACCGTGAGCCCGTTGTCCAGCGTGTGCCGACTTGCGTTCCGCAGGTCGAGCGCCGCGTCCGCGGTGCAGGCAAGCGTCAGCGCGAGCGCCGCGAGGGCAGGTCGCGTCGTCATTCGGCCGGCGGCCGTGCGTCTTCGCCATCGATGCTGACGAAGGTGTCCGGGAAGAAGCCGTTGAAGTGGGTGCGATTGCTGACGCTGTAGGCGCCCGCGGTGCCGAACTCGATCCAGTCGCCGGTACGGATGGCGGCCGGCAGCGGCAGCGGCGCCGGCAGCCGGTCCATCGAGTCGCAGGTCGGGCCGAAGACGTCGAAGTGCGCCGTGTCGCCGGTAAGCGTTTCGACGCCGCGGTACACCCGCGACGGGTAGCGCAGCTCGCCTTTCGACAGCACCGGCTCGATCAGGCTGCCCCAGATGCCGTCGCTCAGGTACAGCCTGCGCTCCTTGCGGTGCAGCACCTGCGTCAGCAGCGACATGCCGCGGGCGATCAGCGCGCGGCCCGGCTCGGCCTGCAGTTCGGCGCCCGCGAGCCGCGGCAGGCGCCGCCGCGCCGCCTCGATGGCGTCGAAGAAAGCCGCGCAGGGCTCGCTCTTCATGCCCGGGTAGTCGCTCGGGAAGCCGCCGCCGACGTCGACGAAGCGCACGTCGACGCCCGCTTCCGCCAGCGCCTGGTCGCAGCGCCCGAGCGCCGCGACGAAGGCCGCCGGGCGGCGTACCAGCGAGCCCGTATTGAAAGCCAGGGCCGGCTCCATGCCGAGCTGCCGGATGCGCCGGAGCAGGTCTACCGTCTCGTCGTGCGTCGCGCCGAACTTCTCCGAGAGCTGGTAGGTCGCGTCCGGGTTGTGAGCCGCCATGCGCACGAATACGACGATGTCGGTCGCAGCGGTCTCGGCGGCGACGCGGTCGAGTTCGTCGCTGTGGTCGACGACGAAATGGCGGACGCCGTGCTCCTCGTAGGCGGCGCGCGCCGCGCCGCGCATGCGCACCGGCGCCATGAACCAGCAGCGGGCGTCGGCGTCGAGCCCGTGCACGAGCTGCATTTCCTCCAGCGATGCGGTATCGACGTCGCGAATGCCGGCCGCGAGCACGAGGCGCAGGATGTGGGGATCGGGATTGGCCTTGACCGCGTACAGGACGCGGCCGGCAAAGCCGTCGATGAAAGCGCGGACGTCGTCACGCAGGCGGCGCGGGTAGATGCAATAGACCGGCGCCGCCGGATCGAGCTCGGCGATGACTTCCGTGACGGCGTTGAAGCGTCTGACTGGCTGCAGCATGGTCCATGATCGGTGGGCCGGGACACCAGCATAGTGGATGAACCCCTGATGTCGGAAGCTGCCGGGCCCGCCCGAATCGGGACGTGGACCGGGCCGGGGTGTGCGCATACACTCGGTCACCCGCTGACTGCACGGAGTCGCCGATGCGTACGCTGCTCGCACTGGCCGGTCTCGCGATCTTCTCGCTGGCGCATGCCGACGAGCGTCTCGCGCACCGGATCCTCGCGGAACTGATCGAGAGCAACACGGCGCCGAGCGGCGGCAACGACATGTCGGAGGCGATCGACGGGCTGGCCGGCCACCTGCGCGCCGCGGGCTTCGACGCGGCGGACCTGGCCGTGGTCGCGCCCGGCGGCGGGCCGGCCAACCTCGTCGTGCGGCTCAGGAGTCCCGCGCCTGCGGCGAAACCGATCCTGCTGATGGCGCATCTCGACGTCGTCGAGGCCCTGCGCGAGGACTGGTCGGTCGATCCCTACACGTTCATCGAGCGGGACGGCCACTACTACGGACGTGGCACCGTCGACAACAAGGCGGGTGCGGCCGTGATCGTCGCAACCCTGGCCCGCCTGCAACGGGAAGGCTATCGCGGCAACCGCGACCTGATCGCGATGCTGACGGGCGATGAGGAGACGACCGGTGACGGTGCGCGCTGGCTCGCGACCGAGGGACGCGAACTGATCGACGCGGAATTCGCGCTCAATTCCGACGCCGGCTTCGTCGCTCTCGAGGACGGGGCGCCGACCGTGTTCATGATGCAGACCAGCGAGAAGGTCTACGTCAGCTACCGGCTGGAGGCTCACGATCCCGGCGGCCACAGCTCGCTGCCGCGGCCCGACAACCCGATCTACCGGCTGGCGCGCTCGCTCGCCCGGCAACAGCAGCACCGCTTCCCGATCGATCTCAACGCGACGACGCGCGCCATGTTCGAGTTTCGTGCGGCTAACGCCGCGGGCGCCGAGCGCGAACTGCTGGATGCCGTCCTCGCCGGCGACCCGGACGACGCCGTTCTCGCCAGGCTGCCGGACCACAGCTACCTCAACGCGCAGGCGCGTACGACCTGCGTGGCGACCGGGCTTGCCGGCGGCCATGCCGAGAACGCGTTGCCGCAGACCGCGACTGGCGTGATCAACTGCCGCGTGCTGCCGCAGGCGGACGTTCGTGACGTCGAGGACACGCTGCGCGGACTCGTAGCACCCTTCGGCGTGAGCCTCGCACAGATCGATCCGCCGAACCCGAGCCCGCCGTCACCGCTCGCCGACCACGTCGTCGGGCCCATTGCCGAGGTCGCCGCGGAACTCTGGCCGGGCATCCGCGTCGTGCCGGAGATGAGCACCGGCGCCACCGACGGTCTGTTCGTGCGCAGCGCCGGCATCCCGGTTTACGGCGTGTCGGGCATTGCCGAGGTGCCGGACGACATACGCGCTCACGGCCGCGACGAACGCATCGCGGTCGAGTCGTTCAACGACTCGCTGCGCTACTGGTATCGCCTGCTGAAGCGCCTGAGCGGCGCCTGACGGTCGCTCTGTCTGCCGGCGGCGCAAGCGCGGCGTGCCCGCCCGGGCCCGGCGAGCGAAATTTTTAAGGCGCTGAAAAATAACGGATTATAGTCGGGCGCGACGCTTGCATTTGGCGCCCGCCGGGTGCACGATGCGCGCGTTTTTGTACCGTCTGCGGCCGGCCAAGCCGGGCCGCATCCTGCCATGACCACCCGCTCCCTTCGCTCCCGTCCCCGTTCCCGTTTCCAGCGCTGGTTCCGCACCATGCTGATCCCGGCGATGCTCATCTGTTTCGCGCTGGCGCTCCTGTCCGCGGGCTGCGCCGCGCTCGATGCGTCGGCCGTCGGCCGCACCGATCGGCTGCAGGAAGCGCCGTTCTACAAGACCTATCGCCGGGCGGATGGTGATCCGGGCGTGGCGCTCATGCTGCCGCTCCGCGCCGAGCCGGCTGCCGCCTCGCGGCTGGAGCCGCTGCGCGCGGCGATCGACGGCTACCTGCAGTCGCAGCCCTGTTGCCGTCCGACCGACGCGGAGCTGCCGGCGGGCGCGCCGTGGCTCTACGTCGGCAGCGCCGAAGGCGAGAACCTGCCCGGCGAAGTCCCGGAGATGCGCGAGGACTACGAAAAGTACCCGCCGATGATCGTCTATTACGCGAGACCGAAGATCGACTGGCGGGTCGCCGCCGCGGACGTCGCCGGCCGCGAGGGGGCGTCGCGAATCGTCGTGACCCAGCTCGACTTCGTGCAGTACCCGAAAGCGGACAAGGGCTTTTTCGGCAAGAAGGTCGTGCTGGGCACGCACCACGAGAACAAGGTGCGCTTCTTCAGCGCGATCGACAAGCCGATCGAGGTACTGCAGCTCTCCGGTGCGGTACTCGACGCCGCCGGCAACGAGCTGTGCGCCGGCGCCGAGGGCATCGTCGGCAGCGACTCGCCGTTCTGGGTCCAGGTGCTGGAGGCCGGCAGGGACATCGACGACGAGCTGCTCGAGCGTGTGCTGCACGAGGAACGACGCGAGGACGTGCCCGGCGCGCCGCTCGCCTGGCAGGTCGCCGCCGATCAGCTGCTCTGGAACCTGCTGCGGCGCTGCAGTTAGATCGTAAGCCGGTGAGTGGCGCGGGCTAGCGCCCCATCATGTCCTGCATCGAGATCTCGCGGTAGCCGTCCGGCACGCGCAGGCGCGCCGGGTCGAGTTCGCCGGTGTCGAGGCTCACGAGTTCCGAGCCCTGGCTGCCGGGAGCCCCGGCGCTGGTACGGATCGGCACGCCGCCCAGCTCGGCGAAATCGGCCTGCGTCGACTTGCCGCCATCGAGCGATGCCATCTCGGCCATGCCCTGCATGGCCGCCGCCAGCGCGTCGAAGTCGGCGTCGCTGATGCCGAGCTCATCCGCGGTAGCGATGCAGACCGTTTCCTCGATGGCGCCGCCGTAGCTGACCTCGGCCTCCTCGCAGTCGTAGCCGGCCACCTGCGACCGGCCACCGGTGCGCTTGAACTCCATGGGCGGCATTTCGCTCGGCATCTGCGGCATCATGCCCTGCATCTGCGCTTCGACCATCGCGCGCTGCTCCGGCGGCATGCCGGCGAGCATGGCGTCCATCTGCGCCTGCACCTCGGCGGCCATGTCGTTGATGAAGCCGGGCTCGAGCCGCATCCAGGTGCGATCGTCGTGGCTGATGACGATGAAACCCTCGTCGCCGGGCACGATCAGGATCGTGTCGCTGTCGTCGCCGAACACGACGCGGCCGTCGCTGATCAGTCCGACGGTGCCGTCCGAGTAGAGCATCTCGACGTCGGCGAACGCCGCCGCGGGTAGCAGCAGTAGCAGGGCAAGGCGGCTTCTCATCGGCAGGCTCCTCGACAACGGGAAACACGAATGGCGTCGAGGACCAGCATAGGAAGCGCCCCCGGAAAATGCAATGCGCCGGGCTGACCGGCTCTCGTCAGCCGCCGTCCGCGGCGGCCTGCGCGCGGCGCGCGGCGATGCGCCTCTGGACCTCGTTGAACATCTCGTCCCGCAGGCCGAGCAGCTTGAACGCCTCGACGACGGTAAAGAACGGCGCCGCGAGCTGCGCCTGGATGGGGTGCTTCAACAGCACCGGAGGAGACTTTTCCACGGCGTGACCGATGAACTGGCCGAGGTAGCCGCCGACGAAGGTCGTGATTGCGATGA
>JBFJUJ010000129.1:0-8135 GCA_041624755.1 Woeseia sp.
CCAGCAGCGCGGGCAGGCCGTAGCGCTGCCCGCGGGGCCGCGGATCCTGCGCCTCGTCCGCGGGCGCTTCTTCCGGCGCACGCCGTCGCAGCTCGTTTTCGAACTGCGTCGCCAGGCGACTGGAGGTTTCGCGCAGCTCGTTCTGCAGGATGACACGTTGCTGGTCGAACAGGTCCTCGAGCAGCGTCCGGATGTCGGTCTCCGACTGCGTTGCCGGCGCGTCGGTCGCCTGCTCGGCCGTGCGCTGAGCGGCACCGTCGACCGCGGCGCCTTCCTCGACCAGGTGCAGCGACTCGAGGATCTTCGACACCTCGACGGGCTGCACGGTCTTCGGCAGCACGCCGACGGCGCCGAGCGCCCGCGCCTGGCCGACGTACACTTCGCCTTCCTGCGAGGTGTACATCATGATCGGGATCATCGCGGTGTCGGGGTTTTTCTTGATCACGGTGACCGCCTCGAAGCCGTCCATGCCCGGCATCAGGTGGTCCATGAAGATGACGTCGGGGCGTCGCGCTTCGAGGTACTCGAGGGCATCCTCGGCGGACTCGCAGGAATCGACCGCAAGGTCGTAGGTCTCGAGCATCCGCTTGAGCACGGCACGCGCCGATGGGGAGTCATCGACGATCAGCGCTGACTTGCTCACAGCATGGCCCTCCCGGTTGGCGCGGCAGGAAATTCGAGCGGCCCGCGGCCGATTATGGCACGCCACCCTTTTGGCCGGAACGTCCGGCCGGGGGCGGGACGGCCGGGACCGCTCTCCGGCCGTGTGCCGGGCACCTTCAGCGCTGCAGGATATTGTCCAGCCGCTCGGCGTCGGTATCCACGTTGAGCTGGACCCACAGTGGCAGGTGATCCGAAAGCTGGTAGGTAAATTCGTGCTTGCTGAGGCGGATGCCCGGCATCAGCGGGCGGTGGTTCCCGGCGAAGAAATCCAGTACGCCGCCGTGATCGGTGAAACACTTGGTAATGCGCGGGAAGTGCAGGATCTGGTCGTAACGCTTGTTCCGCGCCAGGTTGGTCTCGACGGGGCCCCGCAGCGAGTCCGGCACCCGCAGACCGGTGCTGGTCACTGCCCGGTAAAGCTCGTCGTCGACGGCGGGGATATTGAAATCGCCCATGACGACGATGTCCTTGTCCGCGACGTACCGCTCCTTCGACCGGGTGCCGATCCAGCGTGCCAGCTGCTGGAGCTCGCGTTTGCGGCTGGCCTCACCGCCGGACGAGTCCCAGCGTATGTGCGCGGTCACGGCCACGAAGTCGAAGTCGCCGGAACGGAATGAGGCCATGAACGGGCTGCGCCACCAGCTTACGATCGGTACGTACTCCTTGATCTTCACGCCGTCGAGTACCACGGTGCGCTTCTTGCGCACCGGGTCTGCTTCGGCCGCGAGCCCGGTGAACGTGACGGCCCGCCGGTCGTAGATGTAGCCGATTCGTTCGCGATTGCCGGCTCGGTCCCGGTTGAAATCCGAGTACACGACGTCCCAGTACGGGCCCAGGAACGTCAGCACCCGCTTCAGATCGGAAAGGTTGTCGCGCAGTTCCGTGACCGCCACCAGGTCGAACTGGCCGATGATTTCGGCGATGAGGTGCAGCGCCATGTTGCGGCGCCGCTTCCTGCCGAACTCGCGAATATTCCACGTCGCGACGTTGATGGTCTCGTCGAGCTTGGAGGAGGGGATGTTGGCGTCGTCGATCCGCTCCTTGAGCTTCAGCAATGCCCGGGCGGTATTCCTGCTGATGCGGCCGTGATGCATGTATGCTCTCCGCGGCGACCGCCGACCAGGCCTGGCGGTCGCAGGTACGCTTGACCTGCCCGTCGATGGCCGGCCACCGGACTATACCGCCCGATCGCCGTCGATTCATGTCCGGGCCCCGGCTCGTGCGCGCCTGGGCGCATTCCGGTTGCGCTACACTGCCGCTTCACTACCTGCCGGAACGCCTCGGCCATGGACGCCAGTGAATTCGAAATGATCGTGCACGACGCGATGGCCAGCCTGCCGGACTGGGTGCACGAGGCGTTGCACAATATCGACGTGCTCGTCGTGGACGAGCCGGCCGAGGTGGCCGATACGCAGGGCGAGGAGCTGCTGGGCCTGTACGTCGGCGTGCCGCTGACCGAGCGGGAAGGCGGCAACGCGGGCGAGCTGCCCGACGCCATCTATATCTTCCGCCGGCCCCATCTCGATCTCGGCCTGCCGCCGGACGAGCTCAGGGACGAGATCGTGACGACGCTGATTCACGAGATCGCCCACTATTTCGGCATCGACGACGACCACCTCGACGATATCGGCTGGGGCTGAGTCGCGGACGTCGCCGCTGCCGATGCCGGCTGCGGCCTCAGCCGTTGCGGTGCCGCGCGCGCAGCCACGCCGGGTACGGCATCGAGGCGCATCGCTCGAGCGCGACCGACGTCACCTCGGCGAACAGGTAGCGTGCGCAGGTCTCGACGTTCGCCAGGTTCACGTCCGGCGACCCGAAGGACTCTAAAGACAGGCTCCACCAGGCGTCGGCGGTTTCGAGGGCGGCAGCGGCCGCCGCCCGGTCGACGAGCTTGCCGGCGACCGCACGGACCGTCGAGAGCTCGACCTGGAAACCCTGCGGCGGCATTTCCGAGATACCGGCGAATTCGCGGATGCTGCCGTCGTCGAGCGCGAATTTCCGCAGCCGCCGCTCCTTGCCCACGAACATCCAGTCGTCGCGCGGGTCGCCGACCAGCCGCCGGAGTGCCTCGCTGTCGGCAGCCTGCCGCGACCATTTCACCCAGCCGTCGCGCAGCCCCTCGACGTCTTTCCCGCACGCGACCGGCTGCGGTTCCGAGGTCCTTGCCTTGATCTCGAACCGGCCCTCGCGCAGCTTGACGCCGGTGCCGTCGCACCCCGGCAGGAACAGGTATTCGTCGATGCGCCACGGCTCCCGGGTGCCGAGGTCGCCGACCGCGATCCAGCGCTGCAGGTCCGCGGGCGCCCCGCCCGGGTAGAACCAGCGTATCTCACCGCTGTGATACATCGGCCGCTCCCCGGTTCGGTCGCTCGTCAGCAGATCTCGTAGAGCTTGCGGATCTGCCCGATGCAGTGTCGCACGTGCGCATCGAGCTCGCCGGCGTCGATGCCCGTACGCGTGCCCAGGATCAGTTCCAGGAAATATTCCCCGCGCACCAGCGCCAGGAACTCGGATGTCGCGACGCGCGCCAGCTCCTCGTTGTCGGGCGCGCCCGGCAGGTGACGGGAGAAGATCCCGGCGACGTTGTGCGCCGTCGCGATCGGTCCGGACTCGTGAAAGGACCTGACGACCTTGGGATGGGTGTTCGCCTCGGCCGCCATCAGCCGGAACATGCAGACGACGCCCTTGTCCGCGAGCAGCTCCATGTAGTGCTTGCCGATATGCAGCAGCACGGTGTCGAAGTCGTCGTCGTGCGGCAGCTGGCTCGCGTCGAGGCCGTACGCCGACAGCTTGCCGGCCACGCAGGAACGGAACAGGTCGTCCTTGGACTTGAAATGCGAGTAGACCGTCTGCTTCGAGACGCCGGCCGCCGCGGCGATCGCGTCCATCGAGGTCCGGTCGATGCCGTCGGCCATGAACAGGTTCACGGCCGCCTGCTTGATGGCGCGGGCCTTCTCCGCCGATTTCGGCCGTCCCGGCCGCTTCGTTACATTCGCTTTCATTTCAATACTGGACAGTTCCGTATTTGTAATATAAATTCAAACTATACGGTCCAGTATATCGATATCTGCCCACGAAACAAGCCCGGAGTTCCCCGCCATGATTGACCTCAGCCTGTCGATTCCCAGTCGAATCAGTCGCTTGCTGGTACTCGCCGCGGTCCTCGCCGTCGCCGGCTGCCAGGACTCCGGCGGCGCGCCCGCCGACGGCAGCGAGCGCGCCTCGCTGCTCGTGGCCGTGGCGCCGGTCGAGGCCGGCGATGCCTACAGCCTGCGGCGGGAGTTCATCGGCCGCGTCGAAGCGGCGCGCGCCAGCGACCTGGGCTTCGAGCTGCCCGGCGAACTCAGGAGCGTCGCGGTCGACGAGGGCGACGAGGTCGCAGCCGGCGCCGTGCTGGCCCGGCTCGACACGGCGCGTCTCGGGGCGAGCCTCGCCGAAGCGCGGGCGGCGCTCGAGCAGGCCGAGTCCGCCGCGGACCTCGCGGCGAAGACGCTCGCGCGCCACGAAGAGGCGTTCTCGTTCGACGGCGTCTCCGCGCAGGAGCTGGATTTCGCCCGCGATGCGGCGCACAGCGCGCGAGCGCGGGTCACGGCCGCCGCGGCGCGCGTCAACGCCGTCGAGGTCGACATCGCCAAGTCGCGGCTGGTCGCACCCTACGATGCCGTCGTCGTCGCGCGGCGAGTCGACGAGGGCAGTATCGTCGCCGCCGGCCAGCCCGTGCTGCGGCTGCAGGAGCGCGCCGCGCCCGAGGTGCGTATCGGCGTGGCGGGCGAGCTATCCGCGGCGATCGAGCCCGGCGAGACGCGCAGCGTGACCGTCGACGGTGTCGCCGTCGAGGGCGTCGTCAAGGCGGTGCTGCCGGTTCGCGATCCGCGCACGCGCACGGTTGACCTGGTGCTGACGCTGCAGCGCGGGAGCCCGGCCCTGCCCGGTGACCTGGCCAGGCTCACGATCGACGAGCCCGTCGAGGAGGCGGGTTTCCGGCTGCCGGCCGAAGCCCTCGCGGAGGGCAGCCGCGGTTTGTGGACGGCCTATGTCGCGCGTCGCATCGAGCGGCCGGCAGCCAGCTCCACCGGCGCGACCCACTATCTCGAGCCGCGCGCCGTCGAGGTGCTGCAGCAGGACGGGCGCTTCGTCTATGTGCGCGGCGCGCTGAGCGACGGCGAGCGGGTCGTCGCGAGCGGCCTGCAGCGGGTCGTTCCCTACCAGGAGGTCCGCGTGGCCGAAGACCTTCGGCTGACCGTGGCGCTGGAGGATGCGTCATGAGCCGGGAAGCCCCTGCGGTCGCAGGTGCCGCCCTGCGGCTGTTCGAGAATCGCTACCTGCTGGTGCTCGGCATCGCGATCGTCGTCGTGGCCGGTCTCGCAGCGCTTCGCGACATGCCGCGCATCGAGGATCCGCGCATCACGAACCGCTACCCGCAGATCATCACGACGCTGCCCGGCGCCTCGGCCGAGCGCGTCGAGGCGCTGGTCACCGATCCCATCGAAGACAGCCTGCGCGAGATGTCGGAGATTAAGGAGCTGCGCTCGACCTCGCGAGCGGGCATCTCGATCATCAACGCCGAGCTGCAGGACTTCATCGGGCCCGGCGAGAACCAGCAGGTGTTCTCGAAGATGCGCGATCGGCTGGCTGACGTCACGTCGACGCTGCCGGCCGGCGCATCGGCGCCGGAACTCGACGACGAGTTCAGCGCCGTCGCCTACAGCGTGATCGCCTCGCTGTCCTGGCCGTACGGCGGCGAGCCCGAATTCTCCGTGATGAATCGCCTCGCCGACGACCTCGCCGACCGTTTCCGGTCGCTTGGCGGCACCGACAACGTGCGTGTCTTCGGCGCACCGGACGAGGAAGTCTCCGTGACGGTCGATGCGGCCGAGCTGGCCTCGCTCGGCCTGTCCGCTGCGCGGGTAGCGCAAGCCATCGCGAGCGCGGACGCCAAGCTGCCTGCCGGCGTCATGCGCGGTGCCGAGCGCGATCTGTACGTCGAGGTCGACGGCGAACTCGACTCCGTCGAGCGCATCCGCAACCTGCCGCTCATCGACAACGGCAGCGGCCAGGTCGTCACCGTCGGCAGTGTGGCAACGGTGCGCAAAGACTGGCGCGAGCCGCCTTCCGACATCGCGCTGGCAGACGGCCGCCGCAGCGTGCTGGTCGCCGCGCAGACCCGTCGCGACGTGCGCGTGGACGCCTGGGCCGAGCGAGCGCGGTCGACGATCGACGAGTTCCGGCGGGACGCTGCCGCCGGCATCGAGGTCGACGTCGTCTTCGACCAGAGCAGCTATACCGAGGAGCGTCTGTCCACGCTGAGCGGCAACCTGCTCGCCGGCGCCGGCCTCGTCGCGCTGATCGTGTTCGTCGGCATGGGCTGGCGCGCCGCGATGATCGTCTGCGCCGCGCTGCCGCTGTCGGCCGCCCTGACCCTGTTCGGGCTGTCGATCGCCGGCCAGCAGATCCACCAGATGTCCATCTTCGGCATGATCATCGCGATCGGCCTGCTGATCGACAACGCCATCGTCATGACCGACGAGGTGAAGAAGAAGCTCGATGCCGGCGCCGAACGCCTGGACGCCGTGCGCCAGGCGCTCTCACACCTGTTCGTGCCGCTGCTCGCGGCGACCCTGACGACGGTACTCGGTTTCATGCCCGTGTTCCTGCTGCCGGGCGCGATGGGAGACTTCGTCGGGCCGATCGCGATCTCTGTCGTGCTGGCCCTGACGGCGTCGTTCTTCGTCGCCGTCAGCATCATCCCGGCGCTTGCCGGGCTGTTCCTGAGACGCCGCGCCGGCGATGCGCGGCAGGGCTGGTGGGTCGACGGCTTCTGCAGCGAGCGCCTGGCGAACGCCTACCGGCGGGCGCTCGGCGCCGCCGTCGCGCGGCCCGTCGTGACCGTCGTTGCCGCGATCGTCCTGCCGATCGCCGGCTTCGTGCTCTCCGGCACGCTGGGACAGCAGTTCTTCCCGCCGGCAGACCGCGACCAGTTCGAGATCGAGGTCTGGCTGCCGCAGGATGCGTCGATGCGCAGTACCGAAGCCGTCGCGCGCCGCATCGAAGCGCGGCTGCGCGAGGAAGACGCCGTCACCGAGGTTCACTGGCGCATCGGCGGCAGCTTCCCGACGATTTACTACAACCGCATCATGAAGATGTCAGGCAACAGTGCCTATGCGCACGCGATGGTCTACACCGACTCGGTGCAGAGCGCGAAGCGCCTGACGGGGGAGCTTCCGCGCGAGCTGGCGGACTCGTTCCCCGAGGCGCGCGTCGTCGTCGCGCCGTTCGCGCAGGGGCCGCCTGTCGACGCGCCCGTCGGTTTCCGCATCGAGGGACCGAGTATCGCCGTCCTCAAGTCGCTGGGCGACGAGCTGCGCCGCATCATGCACAGCGTTCCCGAGATCGTGCAGACTCGCGCAAGCGTGTCCGGGGGACAGGCCAAGCTCAACTTCGTGCCCGACGAGATGGCGGCGTCCGCGGCCGGCCTGACGCTCACGGGGCTTGCCGGCCAGTTGCAGACGGGTCTCGAAGGCCAGGTCGGCGGCTCGATCCTCGAGGATCTCGAGGAGTTGCCGGTGCGGGTCCGCGTCCGTGACAGCGACCGCAACTCGGCCGGGTCCGTGGCGTCGCTGTCGTTCGTGACGCCACTGGGCGAGGGCCGCTGGGTACCGGCGAGCGGCATCGGCAGCGTCGAACTCGTGCCCGAGGCCGGCAGCATCTCGCGCCGCGACGGCGTGCGCGCAAACGACGTGCTCGGCTACATCGTGCGCGACGCGCTCGCGATCGACGTCACGAACGCGGTGCTGGCGCGCGTGGCGGAGGAGGGCTTCAGCGTCCCGCCCGGTTACGCATTCTCCGTCGCCGGCGACTCGGCCGAGCAGTCCGAGGCCTTCGGCAGCCTGCTGACCTACCTGCCGGTGCTGGTCATGCTGATGGTCGCTACGCTCGTGCTGTCGTTCCGCAGCATGCGCCTCGCCGCGCTGATCGGCGTGGTCGCGGTGCTGTCGGTCGGCCTCGGCATGCTGTCGCTGTGGATTGGCGGCTACGCGCGCGGCTTCAACGCGATCATCGGCAGCCTCGGGCTGGTCGGCGTCGCGATCAACGGCACGATCGTCGTACTCGCCGCCATCCGTGCGAATCCCGCGGCAGCCGCCGGTGACCGTGGCGCGATCGTCGATGAGACGATCGGCGCGACGCGTCACATCGTGTCGACGACGCTGACGACGATCGGCGGCTTCATCCCGCTGCTGTTGTTCACCGGCGGCGACTTCTGGCCGCCGCTGGCGATCGTCATCGCCGGCGGCGTAGGCTTCTCGGTGACGCTGTCGCTCGTGTTCACGCCGGCCGTGTACCGGCTGCTGTGCCATGGCGGCAAAGTGCGCGCATCGTCCGCGCTCGGGACCGGCTCCGGCGAGGTGCTGGCGTCATGAAAATCAGGGCATTGTCGTTGCTTGCCGCTTTGCTGGCCGCGGGCGGCTGCGCCG
>JBFJUJ010000130.1:0-8080 GCA_041624755.1 Woeseia sp.
CTTCGCGACGGGCAGGCGGGCTGCCGAGCTGGCCATGATCAGTTCTCCAGTTGCAGGTAGGCGCCGAGTCCGTGCAGGCCGCCCTCGCGACCGACGCCGGATTCCTTGTAACCGCCGAACGGCGAGGTCGGGTCGAACTTGTTGAAGGTGTTCGCCCAGACGACGCCGGCGCGCACCTGTTGCGTCATCTTGAAGATCTTCGCGCCCTTGTCCGTCCAGACGCCACCCGACAGGCCGTAGGGCGTGTTGTTGGCCTTCGCCACGCCCTCCTCCAGCGTACGGAAGGTCTGGATCGCGAGCACCGGCCCGAATATTTCCTCCTGCACGACGCGATTCGACTGCGACACGCCCGTGAAGATCGTCGGCCGGCACCAGTAGCCCCGGTCGGGCACGCCGCAGGAACTCTGGTACATCTCGGCGCCCTCCTCGAGACCGAGCTTCAGGTAGGACTCGATGCGGCCGAGCTGCTCCTTCGAGTTGATCGCGCCGATGTCGGTGTTCTTGTCGAGCGGATCGCCGACGATGAGCGTCTCCATGCGCTCGCGCAGCTTGTCGACGACTTCGTCGGCGACCGATTCCTGGACCAGCAGGCGCGACCCGGCGCAGCAGACGTGGCCCTGGTTGAAGAAGATGCCGTTGACGATGCCCTCCACAGCCTGGTCGATGGCGGCGTCGGCGAAGATCACGTTGGCCGCCTTGCCGCCGAGCTCGAGCGTGTATTTCTTGCCGCTGCCGGCGATCGATTTCATGATCAGCCGTCCGACCGCGGTCGATCCCGTGAACGCGACCTTGTCGACGTCCTCGTGGCCGACGACCGCCGCGCCGGTGTCGCCGGCGCCCGTCACGATGTTGACGACGCCCGGCGGCAATTCCGCGTCGCGTACGACCTCGGCCAGCTTGAGCGCCGTCAGCGGCGTCGTCTCGGCCGGTTTCAGCACGACCGTGTTGCCGCAGGCGAGCGCCGGCGCGATCTTCCAGGCCGCCATCAGCAGCGGGAAGTTCCACGGGATCACCTGGCCGGCGACGCCGAGCGGCGCTGCCTTCCGGCCCGGATACGCGTACTCGAGCTTGTCGGCCCAGCCCGCGTAGTAGAAGAAATGCGCGGCCGCCAGCGGGACATCGATGTCGCGTGATTCGCGGATGGGCTTGCCGCCGTCGAGCGATTCGATGACGGAGAACTCGCGCGCCCGCTCCTGCAGGATGCGCGCGATGCGATAGACGTACTTGCCGCGCTCTGCGGCCGGCATCTTCGACCACGGTCCCTCGAAGGCCTTGCGGGCGGCCGCCACCGCGCGATCGACGTCCGCCGCGGTGCCGAGCCCGACGCGACTCAGTCGCTCCTCGGTGGCGGGATTGATCGTATCGAAGTACTCCCCGCCGGCGGGCGCGACGAAGTCGCCGTCGATGAACAGGCCGTACTGCTCATCGAGCGTCGCATGGTCGGTGCTTTCCGGTGCCGGCGCGTACTGCCAGCCGCCGTCGAATGCCAGTTTGTTCGCCTGAGTGTCCACGTTGTCGTCCACGCTGTGTGAGGATAATCGGCGCCGGGTTCGCTGGCGCCGGGAGCTTAGTCCTTCGAAAAATAGTCGGCCGACTGGTACACGCCGGTCGCCTGTTTCCTGAGCTGCATCAGCACGTCGTTGGCGAGCGAGCTGGCGCCGAAGCGGAACCACTCGCGCGTCATCCAGGCGTTGCCCAGCGTCTCGCGGAGCATCACGAGATAGTGGATCGCGAGCTTCGAATTCGAGATGCCGCCGGCCGGCTTCATACCCACCATGCGGCCCGTCTCGGCGAAATAGTCGCGGATCGCCTGCAGCATGACGAGCGTCACCGGCAGCGTCGCGGCCGGCTGTATCTTGCCGGTCGAGGTCTTGATGAAATCGGCGCCGGCGTGCATCGAGAGCACGCTCGCGCGTCGCACGTTGTCGAGCGTCGACAGCTCGCCGGTCTCGAGGATCACCTTGAGATGCGCCTTGCCACAGGCTTCCTTGACGGCCGCGATCTCGTCGAACACGTAGTCGTAGTCGCCCGCCAGGAAGTGGCCGCGGGAGATGACCATGTCGATCTCGTCGGCCCCCTCGGAGACGGCGATGCCGGTTTCCTCGATCTTCAGGTGGAGCGGCGCCATGCCGCTCGGGAAGGCCGTCGCGACGGACGCGACGGCGATGCCGCTGTCGCTCAAGGAGCGCTTCGCCACCCCGACCATCGTCGGGTAGACGCAGACCGCGGCGACCTGCGGCAGGTCCGGCAGCGAATCGTGCAGGTGCATGGCCTTCTGGCACAGCTGGCGCACCTTGCCCGGCGTGTCCTGTCCCTCGAGCGTCGTCAGGTCCATCATGCTGAGCACGGTCTTCAGTGCCTCGACCTTGGAACCCGCCTTGATGCTGCGGCTCTGGAAGCGCGCCGCGCGCTCGTTGACGCCGGTCTCGTCGACGAGCGTCACCCGGCTGAGGTCCGGCAGCCGGCCGGCCCGCGGCAGGGACGCTGCGCTCATGCCGGCTCTCCGCTGGCGAGCACGGTCTCCAGCGCCACCTCGATCATCTCGTCGAAGGTGTTCTGGCGCTCGTCGGCGCTGAGCGCCTCGCCGCTGACGATGTCGTCGCTCACGGTGCAGATCGCGAGCGCCTCGGCGCCGTGCTCGGCGGCGATCGGGTAGATGCCGGCGGCTTCCATCTCCACGCCGAGCACGCCGAGCTTCGCCATCAGCGGAAACATCTCCGGCCGCGGCGTGTAGAACAGGTCCGCCGAGAACAGGTTGCCCACGTGGAAGCGCACGTCGAGCGCCTCTGCTGCCCGGACGGCGTTCTGCACCAGCGAGAACGTCGCCAGCGGCGCGTAATCGAAACCCCCGAAGCGCATGCGGTTGACGCCGGAGTCGGTGGACGCCCCCATGCCGATGACGATGTCGCGCAGCTTCACCGCGGGATGCGTCGTGCCGCAGCTCCCGACCCGCAGCATGCGCCTGACGCCGTAGTCCGTGACCAGCTCCGTGCAGTAGATCGACGCCGACGGGATGCCCATGCCGTGGGCCATGACCGACACCGGCATGTCCTTGTAGCTGCCCGTGAAACCCCACATGTTGCGCACCTCGTTGACACGCCGCGCGCCCTCCAGCCACTTGTCGGCGATGTACTTTGCCCGCAGCGGGTCGCCCGGCATCAGCACCGTGGCGGCGAAGTCACCCGGTGCCGCATTCATGTGTTTCGTCGCCATTCCGTCTCGCCTGACAGCCGCAGCGCACATGGTAGCACCGTCGCCGGCGCGCGGGCGCGGCACGCGTGCCGCCGCCGTCCCGGGGCACTACAATTGGAATATCCACGTCGATGTCCAGGTCGAATTCCCGGAGGTACCGCCATGCCGGACGCAATCATCCCGGCCACCGCGCGCAGCGAATTCACGACCCGCGAGCGCTGCCACATCACCGAGTTGTTGAACGATCCGCGCGCGCCGCAGGTGTCACTGGCGCGCTGCCGCGTCGAGGCGGGCGTCACGACGGAACTGCACACCCTTTCCGTCGACGAGGTGTACGTCATCGACGCCGGGCGCGGCGCGGTCGAGTTAGGCGGCGCGCCCCCGTTCGACGTCAGCGCCGGCGACGCCGTGCAGATACCGGCGGGCGTCTCGCAGCGCATCCGCAACACGGGCAGCGGCGACCTCGTGTTCCAGTGCCTGTGCACGCCGCGCTTCACCGAGGCTGCCTACCGCCCGCTCGAGGACCCGTAGGCGCCGGCCGTGGGCTTCTTACCACAGCGACAGCGCGCGCGGCGCTGGCAAATTTCTGGTCAAAACTACGGAGAACGGGGCTATACTTCGGCCATCTTTTCTGGGAGACATACCAATGCGTGGTATTAAAGCAACAGTTCGGCGCGGTCTCGCCGGCACACTCGCCGCGGCTGCGGCGCTGGCAGCCTCCGCGAGCCTGCAGAGCGTGGCGGCGCAGGATCGTTTCGACCGCATGATCCTCGAGGAAATCACCGTGACGGCGCAGCGCCGTGAGGAGAACCTGCAGGAGGTGCCGTTCTCGGTGTCCGCCATGCGGGGCGAGCGGCTGCAGGCCTACGTCGTGGCCGGCGAGGACATCCGGGCGCTGGCCAACCGCATCCCGGCGCTGTACGCCGAGTCCTCGAACGGCCGCCTGGCTCCGCGCTTCTACATGCGCGGCCTCGGCAACACCGATTTCGACCTCGCGGCTTCCCAGTCCGTGTCGATCGTCGTGGACGAGGTCGTGCAGGAGAACGTGATCCTGAAGAGCTTCCCACTGTTCGACATCGAACGCGTCGAAGTCCTGCGCGGCCCCCAGGGCACGCTGTTCGGCCGCAACACGCCGGCCGGCATCGTCAAGTTCGACACGCGCAAGCCCTCGAGCGAGATGAACGGCTACGTCAACGCATCGGTCGGCAGCCTCGGCACGACCAACGTCGAGGGCGCGATCGGCGGCAGCCTGTCGGCCGACGACAGCCTGATGGGCCGCGTGTCCATCCTCAGCCAGAACCGGGACGACTGGATCGACAACGGCTTCACCGGCGAAGACGACGCGCTGGGCGGCTACAACGAGGTTGCCTGGCGCGCCCAGCTGCTCTACGAGCCTGCCGACAACCTCAGCATGTTGCTCAATGTCCACGGGCGCGATCTCAACAACGGCACCGCGTCCATCTTTCGTGCCAACATCCTGAATACCGGCAGCAACTCGCTGAACGGCAACTTCATCCGCGACGTCGTGTTCTTCGACGAGGGCGATAACAACCCGCAGGAGGCCCAGGGCCTGGGCGCCAGCCTGAAGATCGACTGGGACTTCGGCAACGACATGACGCTGACGTCGATCAGCTCGCACGAGGAGGTCGAGAACCAGAGCCTTGGCGATATCGACGGCGGCTTCGGCGCCTCGTTCCTGCCGATCATGGGGCCGGGCTTCATCCCGTTCCCGTCGCAGACGCGTGACGGCCTGGATGACCTCGAGCAGATCACGCAGGAGTTCCGCCTGGCGTCGAACGCCCGCGACGACCTGTTCTGGCAGGCCGGCTTCTTCTACTTCAAGTCGGACTTCACGGTGAAGACGGAGCCGTTTTTCGTGGCCCCGACCTCCGTGCGTCACCTGAACGAGGCCTGGGCCGTGTTCGGGCAGGTCAGCTACGACCTGACCCGCGCCCTGAACCTGACCGTCGGCGCGCGCTACACGGACGACGACAAGGACATGCTGACCGGGCCTAGCCCCAACCCGCAGCCCGACGTCAACGTCGGCGACGACCAGGTGAGCTGGGACATAAGCCTGCTGTACACGGTGAACGACAGCGTCAACCTGTACGGCCGGGTCGCCACCGGCTTCCGCGCGCCGTCCATCCAGGGTCGCAACATCGCGTTCTTCGACCCCAACCCGTTCTCGGTCGCCAACTCCGAGACGATCCTGTCCTACGAGGCCGGCTTCAAGGCGCAGTTCAGCGATCGCTTCCGCGTCAACGGCGCCGTGTATCGCTACTCGATCGACGACCAGCAGCTCTCCGCCATTGGCGGCAACACCAACTCGAACGTGCTGGTGAATGCCGACGAGGGCATCGGTTACGGCCTCGACGTGGACGCCGAGGTCGTGCTGACGGACAACCTCGTGCTGACCGTGGGCGCGAGCTGGAACGAGACCGAGATCAACGACAGCAATCTCGTCACGGCGACGCCCTGCACGCCGCCCGGCAGCGGCGGGCGCTGCACGCTGCTCGACCCGGTCGATACTAACGGCTTCGCGATCCTCGACGGCAACCCGTTCCCGCAGGCGCCCGAGTCGCAGGCCAACGTTACGCTGCGCTACTCGACGCCTGTCGGCGACGACGACGAGCTCTACTGGTTCGCCGATTACGTGCACCAGGGCGACGCCAATTTCTTCCTCTACGAGTCGGCCGAGTTCCATTCGGGCGACATCTTCGAGATGGGGCTGCGCGCCGGCTACATCGCGAACAACGGCCAGTGGGAAGCAGCCGTTTTCGCCCGCAACCTGACGGACGAGGAAAACCTGAAGGGCGGCATCGACTTCAACAACAACACCGGCTTCGACAACGAGCCGCGCATCTTCGGCGTGACGCTGCAGGTGAACTTCGGCCAGTAGCGCGAATCGCCGCAACGAGCGCCACCGAAAGCCCGGCCCCGGCCGGGCTTTTTTTCTAGAATACGCCCCGAACCCGCAGCCCAGGGAAGACCATGATCCGTCATTTCCGCTTTCGGCCGTGGCTTGCGGCCGTCGCCGCTCTCGGACTGCTCGCCGCCTGCCGCGACGAGCCGCCGCCTGCCGCTCCACCGCCCGTGACCGTCATGACCTTCAACGTCGAGAACCTGTTCGACAACCGCGACGATCCCGGCAAGGACGACCATACCTACCTGCCGCTCGAGGCCAAGCAGAGCGGCGCACACCGCGAGAAATGTGCGGCCATCGAGGTCGAGCGCTGGCGCGACCAGTGCCTCCACTGGGACTGGAGCGATGCGCTGGTCGAGCGCAAGCTGGAGGTCGTCGCCGCCGCGATCCTGCAGGTGAACGACGGTCGCGGTCCCGATATCGTCGCGCTGCAGGAAGTCGAGAACCTGCGCATCCTCGAACGCCTGCGAAGCGAATACCTGGAGGCCGCCGATTACCGTGAGCCGGTATTGATCGAAGGCAACGACTCGCGCGGCATCGACGTCGCCTTCCTGAGCCGGCTGCCGCTCGCCGGCGTACCCGGGCTGCACGAGATCCGCTTCGGCGACGCCATGCTGGAACGGGAGGGCGATACCCGCGGCATCCTCGAGGCCACGTTCGAGCTGCCGGACGGCAGCCTGCTGACCGGCTTCGCCGTGCACTTTCCCGCGCCGTACCACCCGACCGAAATGCGCATCGCGGCCTACGAGCGCCTGAACGAGCTCAGGGCCGCGCTGCCGCCGGACCGGGCGGTCTTCGCGGCGGGCGACTTCAACACGACCTCGGCCGAGGACCGCGAGAAGGACCTGCTCGGGCGCCTTGTCCGCCCGGGGTGGACGGTGGCCCACGAACTCGGCTGCGGCACCGACTGCCGCGGCACCTCGTATTACGCGCGCGACGGCAGCTGGTCGTTTCTCGACATGATCCTCTGGTCGCCGGCAAAGCGTGGCGCCGGCGCAACATGGGGCATCCGCAGTGGCTCTGTGCGGCTCGCGAACTCGGGCCCGGGGCAGCGCCGCGAGGACGCTACGCCGGCCCGTTTCGAGGCGCAGACCGGCAGCGGTGTGTCCGACCACTGGCCGCTCGTGCTAACGCTGGAAAAGCATGAGAATCAATGAATTGGCACGAGCACGACGCGGCGGCGACGGCGCCTCGGACGGCAACCCGACAGCTACCGGTCACATCGGCGCAACAACGCGCGGCCACCATTATTGCGCCCCGGGGAGGCGTGCGTTAGATTTGCGACACACAAATAGGGGGGACGCTGCGCAGCTCCGTAGCCCGGCCCGGTCATTTTGGCGATTTCCCGTCAATTCGAAACCCGGCTGTAACGCCACACCTGCATCGTTTTGCGCCTTGCGTAATTTTTAGTCTCGACTCAATCAGGGATCCACGATGAAAAATACGAATACTCTCTCCGGCAGCGGCTGGCGGCTGGCATTCAGCCTGTTGCTGCTCGCCGTCGCGCTACCGATGACCGCCATCGCGCAGGAGACGACGTCCACGATCCGCGGCACGGTCATCGCGCCGAACGGCTCTCCTGCGTCAGGGGCTATCGTCCGCATCACGGACACGCGTACCGGCAGCGGCCGCAGCGCGTCCACGACGGCATCGGGCCAGTTCAGCGTCTCCGGCCTCAAGGTCGGCGGGCCGTACACGGTCGAGATCATGTCGACCGGTGCCGCGGCGCAGACCATCACCGACATCCTGCTCGATCTCGGCGACACCTATTCCTTCACGGTATCCCTGGAGCCCGAGACGGTCGAGGAGATCGTAGTGACCGCGGCCGCACTCAGATCGACGCAGGTCGCCCTCGGTCCGTCGGCGACCTTCTCGCTCGAGGAGCTGCAGGCAGCGCCGGCGATCAATCGCAACATCAACGACGTCATTGCGATCGATCCCCGGGTGTACATCGACGAAGCATTC
>JBFJUJ010000131.1:0-8031 GCA_041624755.1 Woeseia sp.
CACCGAACGCCTGTGGAGGCTGCAGCGAGAGCTGCGCGCGGCCGGTGTGCGCCGCATCGACGGCGACCTCAGGCTGGATGACAGCTGGTTCGACGTCGGCGACTACGATCCGGCAGCATTCGACCGTGAGCCGCTGCGGGCCTACAACGTCGCGCCCAACGCACTGATGAGCAATTACAAGGCCGTGAGCTACACGTTCCGGCCGCGGGGCGACGGCACGGGCGTGGACATCTCGCCCGAGCCTCCGCTCGCCAACCTGCAGATCGTCAACCGCCTGTCGCTCGTGCCCGGCGCCTGTCGCGGTTACCAGCGCGGCATCGCGATCTCCGCCAACGACGCCGTCGATCGCGTTACCTTCAGCGGCCGCTTCCCGGCCGGCTGCAAGCGCTACCGGATGGACCGCACCGCGCTCGATCACAATGCCTACACCTACGGCCTGTTCCGCTCCTTGTGGGAAGAGTCGGGCGGTGAACTCACCGGCAGCTACGGCAGCGCGCAGGCGCCCGCGGACACCGAGCCGGACCTCGTGTTCGAATCGATGCCGCTCGCCGACGTCGTCAGCAAGATCAACAAGCACAGCAACAACGTCATGGCGCGCCAGCTCCTGTTTACGCTGGGCGCAGAGGCCTTCGGGCCGCCCGGCACCGAGGCGAGCGGAAGAGCGGCAATACGCGGCTGGCTGGCCGAGCACGGCATGGACTTCGCCGAACTGAAGCTCGATAACGGCGCCGGCCTGTCGCGGGACGCGAAGCTGACGGCCCGCCACATGGGCCTGCTGCTCCGCTACGGCTTCGAGAATCGCTCGATGCCCGAGTTCCTTTCCTCGCTGCCGCTGTCGGGACGCGACGGCACGCTGTCACGACGCTTCCGCAGCGCCGGCCTTGCCGGCGTCGGGCACCTGAAGACGGGGTCGCTCGACCACGTCAGTTCCATCGGCGGCTACCTGCTCGGCCGCTCGGGCGCGCGCTATTCCGTTGCCGTCCTCATCAACCACGAGGACGTGCATCGCGGCACCGGCGACGAAGTGCAGGAAGCCCTCCTGCGCTGGCTGCGGGAGCGCTGAGCCTGTCGCAAGACGGCGACAGGTCTGCGGCCTGTCGGGCGCGCGCGGTCTCCTTTTAGTAAACTGCGCGGCTTGACGGCGGGTGGTGCGAGTTGCTGCGCGCCCGGCACGCCACGGAGATTCGACAATGCGATCATTAGCGGCATGCCTGTTGCTGGTCCTGCTGCAGCAGGCCGCAGTTGCGCAGACGGCCTACGTAACCGACAACCTGCGTCTCGGCCTGCACCGGGCGGCCGACACCAGCGACCGCGCTTTCCGCACGCTCGATAGCGGGCAGGAACTCGAGATACTGGAGCGCAATCGCAATTACGCGCAGGTACGGCTGCCGGACGGCACCGTGGGCTACGTCAAGGTGGCCTACCTCGTCGACGACAAGCCGGCCAAGCTGATCGTCAACGAAGCGCAGGCGGAGGCTGCCAGCCTGCAGCAGGAACTCGCGCGGCTGCAGGAATCGTTTGCGCAGCCGGCGGCGACGATCGCGTCCCTGGAACTCGAACTCGAGGAAACCCGCGCATCGCTCGCCGCGAGCCAGCTCGAGGTCGAGGAACTCACCGCGCTGAGCAGCGACTACGCCGAGCGCTACGGACAATACAAGTACAGTCTGCCGCTGCGCTGGGTCGGCGGCGCTATCCTGGTTTGCCTGCTGGCGGGATTCCTCGGCGGCCTGTGGTGGACGGACCATCGCAGCCGCAAACGCCACGGCGGCATTCGGATTTATTGAGCCCGCGCCCCGCCGGGGGTCGACGTCAGCGGCTCGGCGCCTGCGTGGCCGTCATGCGGTAGCGCCCTTCGTCGTCGCGGTAATGCGCGGCGGCCAGCATGCGGATGTCCTCGACCTCCTTCATGATCAGCCGCGCCCGGCTGATCACCTGGTGACCGGCGACAGTGATCCCCGCAAGGCTCTTGCCCTTGCGGGTGAAGAGCTGCATCCCGAGTTCTTCCTCCAGCAGCTTGAGTTGCTTGCTGACCCCCGGTTGCGACGTATACAAGCGTTCGGCGGCGGCCGTGATGTTCAGGCCGTTGTCGACGATTGCGAGAAGATACTTGAGTTGTTGTAGTTTCATTCTCGGATTTGCGCTGAATGCCACACGACAAAAAAATAGACCGTGCATCGGGCCGATCGTTTCAGCGATTTCGGCCAAAAAATTCGTGGTTTCCGCTATTCTTTAGACCATTCGGTTATTTGTGCCCGCGATCTGTTGGCCCGGCGCGACAAAGCGCCAGCCCCGCGGTGATACGCTTTCCGCTGTAACGGATCGCCCGGCACCATCCGCCGCGCTCGTCTCCCGACAATCACTCCAATGGGGAGCTTCGTCATGATCTACGACAACATCCTGCAGACCATCGGCAACACGCCCGTCGTCAAGCTTCATCGCGTAGCGCCGCCGCACGTCGACATGTACGTGAAGATCGAATCATTCAATCCGATGGCCTCGGTCAAGGACAGGCTCGCCTTCGCGATCATCAACGACGCCGAGCAGCGCGGCGAGCTGACTCCCGGGCAGACCGTCGTCGAGGCGACGTCCGGCAATACCGGCATCGCACTGGCGATGGTCTGTGCGGCACGCGGCTATCCGTTCGTCGCGACGATGGCGGAGTCGTTCTCGGTCGAGCGCCGCAAGATCATGCGCGGGCTGGGTGCGAAGGTAATCCTGACGCCCGCGGCCGAGCGCGGCAGCGGCATGGTCCGTAAGGCCGAGGAACTCGCGAAGAAGCACGGCTGGTTCCTGGCCCGCCAGTTCGAGAACGAGGCGAACCCCGACTACCATCGCAATACCACCGGTCCCGAGATCCTGCGCGACTTCGCGGGGCGCCGCCTCGACTTCTGGGTAACCGGCTACGGTACCGGCGGCACGATGACGGGCGCCGGCGAGGTCATCAAGGCGGCCCGGCCGCAGACGCGCATCGTCGCTACCGAGCCCGCCGGGGCGGCGCTGCTGGCCGGCTGCGAATGGCAGCCGCACAAGATCCAGGGCTGGACGCCCGACTTCATCCCGGCGGTGCTGAACCGCGACGTCTACGACGACCTGGTGCTGGTCACCGACGAGGAGAGTATCGCGACGTCGCGCCGACTGGCGGCCGAGGAGGGCATCTTCACCGGCATCTCGGCCGGCGGTACCCTCGCCGCGGCGCTGAAGGTCGCCGCGGACGCCGAGGAGGGCACCGTGCTGCTGGCGATGTTGCCCGACACCGGCGAGCGCTACCTGTCGACGCCGCTGTTCGAGGGCGTCAACGAGGGCTCGGACGACGAGTGGCTCGCATCCCTCGACGGCTGACCCCGGGTCGTGGCGCCGGCACGGTCCGAAGGCATTGATTTACACCGCGTTTGCCGTCGCTGCTGAGACCCTCGTCACAGCGGCGCCGGCGGCTGCCGTGGCAGACTGACCGACAATCCCAAGCCCGTGCAACGGGCGGGGCCAGGGAGCAGCGGGCAATTATGGCGGCGGACGTGCTGAAACTCGACGGCCGCAGGAGCATCGGCAACGTCAAGCGGCTGCTGCAATCGCTGGTGCCGCGGGCCCAGTGTTTCTGCTTCTACGACATGGACCGGCGCTGTGCCTGGAGCAGCGACGGCGCCGACGATTACGAACTCGACAATTTCGTCGCCGACCTGCCGGAAGAGATCATCGACGGCAGCGAAGCGGACGGCCAGTTCCTGCGGCGCACGTTGCCGTCCGGGCGCACGGTCCTGCTGCTCTCGGTGCTGGAGGAACGGCGACGTGGCCTCGGCGTGCTCGTCGCGGTGTTCTCGCGCAATGCCGGCAAGTCGTCGTGGTTCAACCCCAGCCTGCTCCGGAAAATCCTGCTGCCCGTCATAGACGTCATTCGCGACAACGTGCTTGCCGCGCGGCGGATCGAGCGCGCCGAGCAGCGCGCCGCGACCGCCGAGCAGGAACTGAAGCTCGTCTACCAGCTGGACGAGAAGGTGCTGGGCGGCTCACGCAGTAACTCGAGCCTGGCGCGCCTCGTCGGCCAGAGCGGGCGCCATCTCGACGTTGCCTACAGCACGCTCCTGATGCCCGCGAAGCGCATTCGCATCAGTGCCGCGCATGCGAGCTGGAAGGCCGTCGACCGCAAGTCGCTGGAAACCTGGGTGCTGGACGAGCTGTATCCGACGCTGAAGGGTCGACGCGAGCCGCTGATCCGCGAGGTGGCGCCGGCGGCAGCGCCGGGCGGCTCGTCGCAGCAGGGCTGTGAGGCCCTGCTGTGTCCGATGCTCGACGAGGCCGGCAACGTCGAGGGCGTGCTGGCGCAGCTCGGCCGCGTCGACGGCAGGCCGTTCGACCCGGCGGACACCCGCTTCATGTCGCACATCGTGCGCCAGCTGCGCCACGTCATCGCGCGCTCCTTCGACACCATGACCGGTCTGATGAACCGTGCCGGCTTCGAGGCACAGGCCGCGGAGTCGCTCGGCATGCCGGCGGCGGACGGCCGGGCGCACCGGCTGATCTATCTCGATCTCGACAACCTGCACCTGGTCAACGACACCTTCGGCCAGGATGCCGGTGACGACGTCATCGCGCGTTTCGCGCAGACGCTCGACGAGCTGCTGCCGATGGGCGCCGTGGCAGGACGGCTCGCCGGCGACGATTTCGCCGTACTGCTCACGCACAGCAGGGAAGAGAAAGCGCTGGCGTTCGCGGACAGGCTGCGCGACGCGGCGCGGCAGCTGCGCTACCTGCACGGCGACCGGTCGCTGCAGGTCACGGTGAGCGCCGGCCTGGCTGCCTTCGACCCGGCGGATGACGAAGTTTCCGACCTGATCCGCGCCGCGCGCATCGCCTGTATCGCCGCCAAGGATCACGGGCGCGACCGCCTCGAGGTCTACGATTCCGGGAACCAGAGCATGATTCGCCGCGTCGACGACATGCACCTGGTCTCGGAGATTCGCCGGGCGCTCGACACCAACGCCTTCGAGCTCCTGGCGCAGCCGGTCGTGAGCCTCGAAGACGCCGACGCCGCGCCGCGCTACGAGATCCTGCTGCGCATGTGCAACGGCGCGGGTGAACACGTTCCGTCCGAGCTCCTGTTTCCGGCTGCCGAACGCTACCAGCTGATGCCGCAGATCGATCGCTGGGTCGTGTCGGCGAGCCTGTCCTTTCTCGCGGCGCACGCCGAGGCGCTCGCAGCGAGCGGCGCGGAGTTCGCCATCAACCTTTCCGGCCAGTCACTCGGCGACGACGACATCCGCCGCTTCATCGACGAGGAGATCGACGCGGCCGGCGTGCCGGCGGGCGCGCTGTGCTTCGACGTCACGGAGTCGGCCGCGGTCGCGAACCGCAGCAAGGCGCAGGCATTCATCGATTCCCTGCGCGAGCGGGGCTGCCGCTTCTCGCTCGACAACTTCGGCGCCGGACTGAGTTCGTTCGCCTACCTGAAGAGCTTCCGTGTCGATACGCTCAAGATCGACGGCAGCTTCATCCGCGACATCACCGACAACCGCATCTCCGAGTCGATGGTCGCGGCGATCACGCAGGTGGCGCGCGTGCTGGAGCTCGAGACGGTGGCGGAGCACGTGGAGACGGAGGCGGCGAAGGCGCTGCTCGCGGAACTCGGCGTCGATTACGCCCAGGGCCATGCCCTCGGCCGGCCACTGCCGCTTACCGACGTGCTGGCCGAACTCGGCGCGGCCCCGGCCGCCTCGCGGGCCTGACGGGGAACCCCGAGAGCCGGCTCTTCAGAACATGCCGGACTCCAGGCCGGCTGCCAGCAGCGCGCCGAGTTCACGGCAGTCCTCGAGCCTCGCCGGGTCGAAATCGCCGGCAATGAGCAGCGGTTCACAGACCTGCCGGAGGCGCAGGCCGGTGACGATGCGGGTGACGCTCTCGATGGCGCCGCTGCCGTCGTTGCCCGCGCGCACGAACAGCGCCCAGGGTTTGCCGGCGACCTGTTCGAGGCAGGGATAGTAGACACGCTCGAGGAAGTCCTTTAGCAGGCCGCTCATGTAGCCGAAGTTTTCCGGCGTGCCGAGGATCAGGGCGTCGGCCCACAGCAGGTCGTCCGCGCCCGCGCTTGCGGCATCGAGCATGCGGACCTCGATGCCGCTGAACTCCGCGCTGCTCGCGCCCTCGCACACCGCATCGGCCATACGACGGGTGGAGCCGGACCGCGAGTGATAGACGATCAGCAAGTGTCGGTTCTCGGCCATGCGCCGCCTCTCCTCAGTCGTTGCCGCAAGCGGAATGCACGCATGGTAACCGCTCCGCGCCGGGGTTCTGCCCGCGATCCCCCGCATTGGTTAGACTGCGGCCATGACGGACGAGCTGCCAGCCGGCGCCTCACGGGCCCTGCAGGGAATGCCGGCGACCCTCGCCCCGGCCGTGCGGCTGTGGCTCGAGCGCCTGGACGAGCGGCAGGCGGGCGCGCTGGCTGCGCTGGAGGCGACATCCGGGGTCGTCGCGAACCTGCTCAGGCTCGTCGCGGTCAGCGAATTCGCCGGCCAGTGGCTGCTGCGCGACTGGCCGTGGTTCGCCGGCGCGCTCGCGGAACAACGCTTCGCGAGCCCGCCCGTGCCGGAATCCGGGGAGCTCGCCGCGGCCGACGATGAAGCCGGCTTCAAGTCCCTGCTCCGGCGCCTGCGGCATCGCAGCCTGCTGCACGTCCTGTGGCGCGAGCTCGACGGCAGTGCCGGACTCGCGGAGACGCTGTCGTCGCTGTCGTTGCTGGCGGACCGGCTGATCGCTGCCAGCGTGGAATTCGCGCGCCGGCAACTCGTCGAAGCGCACGGCGAGCTGCTCGATGCTCGCGGCCGGCCGGTGCCGCTCGTCGTCCTCGCGATGGGCAAGCTCGGCGGCCGGGAACTCAACTTCTCGTCGGACGTCGACCTGGTCTTCCTGTATCCCGGCGACGGGGAAAGCGATGGCCGCCGCCCGCTCGTCGCGCAGGAGTACTGCGGCCGGCAGGCCCGCCGTGTCGTCGGCCTGCTGGAGGAGTCCACCGCCGAGGGATTCGCCTACCGGGTCGACACGCGCCTGCGGCCGTTCGGCGACAGCGGCCCGCCGGTCGTCAGCTACGCGGCGCTGGAATCCTACCTGCTGAATCACGGTCGCGGCTGGGAGCGCTACGCCTGGCTGAAGTCGCGCATCGTGACGCCTGCGCCGGACGATCCCGCGGTGCGCCACCTGGGCAGAGAGCTCATCGAGCCGTTCGTCTACCGCCGCTACCTGGACTACGGCGTGTTCGAGTCGCTGCGCGAGATGAAGAGCCTGATCGCCGCCGAGGTCGAGCGCCGCGAGATGGCCCAGAACCTGAAGCTCGGCCCGGGCGGCATCCGCGAGATCGAATTCATCGTGCAGTCGCTGCAGCTGGTGCGCGGCGGCAGCGTGCGCGGGCTGCGCACGGCAGAGCTGGCGGTTGCGCTGCGCCAGCTCGCGGCCAGCGGCGGACTGTCGCCGGGCGACGCGGCCAGCCTGCGCGAGTCCTACGCGTTCCTGCGGCGGCTGGAAAATTTCCTGCAGGCCATCCGCGACCAGCAGGTGCACGAACTGCCCGACAGTGCGGACGACCGGGCGCGCCTCGCGCTGGCGATGGGCTATTCCGACTGGGAGGCGCTCTTCGCTGATACGGAACGGCGGCGCGCCGCGGTCAGCGAACAGTTCGCGGCGGTGGCTTTTCGCGCGGACGGCGAGGGCGCCGGCACCGAACTCGCCGCGGCGATCGCGGCGCGCTGCGAACAGGAGGCCGGCGCCGACGGCTGGTCGACGCTGTTCGCGGAGTCGGGATACGCAGACGCGGGGTCGCTGGCGCAGCAGTTGGCCGAATTCCTGCAGTCGCGCACGACGCGCCAGGCCGATTCGACGGCGACCATGCGACTGCGCCGGCTGCTGCCGGCCATGCTGATCGACCTGAAGGACCGGCCGCACCCGGCCGAGACCTTGAAGCGCCTGCTGACGATCCTCGGCCAGATCCTGCGGCGCAGCGCCTACGTCGCGCTGCTCAACGAGAACCCGGCGGTACTCGAGAGGCTG
>JBFJUJ010000132.1:0-7950 GCA_041624755.1 Woeseia sp.
CCTCGTACCTGTCGCTTGCGAGCTCGATGACCTGTTCGCGCATGTAGTCGGCGGTGATCATTGCGAGCGCCCGCTCGACGGGATTGTCGCCGGCGGCGGGCGCGCCGTCCGGAGGCGCGTCGCCGCCGCAGGCGGCGAGGCAGAGCAGGATGGGCGTCAGGGTCAGGCTATGGCGTCGATTCACGTTGGTCCTCTGGAGGTCGGGCGGCGCGCTACCTTAGCACAGCCCCCGCGGGGCCGGCCGGGGGATTGTCGCCGTGTCAGAAATTACATGCGTAAGCCGGGCTTATTTATTGCTTTTATTGAAGATATCGGCGAAGAAATCGCTCATGCTGCGGAGTGCCCGGCGCTCGGCGACCGGGTCGTATCGCAGGCCGTTCTGCGGGTCGTCGGCGGCCGGGTTGGTGAAGGCGTGCAGCGTGTTGCCGTAGGCATGCAGCTGCCAGTCGGCCGCGAGTTCGGTCAGCTCGCGGCCGATGCCGACGACCGCGTCGGGCGTCGCCATCGGGTCGTCCCAGCCGTGCAGCAGCAGCACCTTCGCGCGCACGGGCCGCTCGCCCGAATGCGGCGGGGCGCCGAGCAGACCGTGGAAGCTGACGACGCCGGCGACGTCGGCGCCGCTGCGCGCCAGGTCCAGCACGCACAGGCCGCCGAAACAGAAACCGATCGCACCGATTCGCCGGGGATCGACCGGCTCCTGCCGCCGGAGCTCGTCGAGCGCGAGGTGCATGCGCCGCACCAGCAGCCTGCGGTCATCGAGGAACGGCTGCATCAGTGCCGCATTCTCGTCCGGGGACCGGCCGCAGACGCCCTTGCCGTACAGGTCGAGCGCGAAGCCGGCGTAGCCCAGTTCGGCGAGGGCTCGCGCCTTGTCGTCCTCGAACTCGCTGCGGCCACGCCAGGCGTGGGAGACGAGCACGCCCGGTCGCGGGCCCTCGACGGCATCGTCCCAGGCGAGCGTGCCCTGCAGGGCGGTGTCGCCGTCGGCATAGTCGATCGAGCGGGTTCGGATGGTCATGGCGGCAAGGTCACGCGATCAGTCATCGACGCCCGGCGGAGCATCGCCGGGCGGGCCTCAGTCATGCCGATCCTACCAGAGGGCGATACGTCGAACCGCCATCAGTCGTCGGCCGCCGAGCGCCGGAACCGGGACAGCCACTCGCGGGCGGCGCGGCGTGCCGTCGTGATCTCGGCAGGCTGCATGCTGCGCGCGGAGGCCTCACGATTCTCCTTGCCGCTCGCATTACCGAGGCTTTCCGAGATGTAGAACCACTTGTAGGCCTCGACCTTGTCCTCGACGGCGCCCTCGCCCGTGAAATAGAGCGCGCCGAGATTGTTCTGGGCGACCGGGTTGCCCTGCTCCGCCGCCAGCCGGTACCAGTGCAGGGCGAGCGCGTTGTCCTCTTCGACGCCTTCTCCGGCGTCGTACATCGCGCCGAGATTGTTCTGCGCATCGGCGTCGCCCTGCTCGGCCGCGCGGCGGTACCAGGCGACCGCGACGGCGTTGTCCTCGCGCACGCCCTTGCCCTCGTCGTACATCAGCGCGATCGCGTACTGTGCGTGCGCGGAGCCGTGCTCGGCGGCCCGCAGGTACCACTTGTGCGCCGCGGCGAGGTCGACCGGCGTGCCCTCGCCGTTCTCCAGCATGACCGCCAGGTTGATCTGCGCGGCGCTATGGCCCTGCTCGGCGGCCGCGCCGTACCAGCGCAGAGCCTCACCGTTGTCCTCGTCGATGCCGTGACCGAGGTCGTACTTGACGGCGAGACTGAACTGCGCGCGCATGTGTCCGCGATGGCTGGCTTCGGCGTACCAGCGCAGCGCTTCCCCGCCGTCTTCGGGAACTCCGTCGCCGTTGTCGTAGATCAGCGCCAGCGCGTACATCGCGTCGCCGTCGCCGTTCGCCGCGGCGCGGCCGTACCAGTCCAGCGCCTGCTCATTGTCCTCCGCCACCCCGAGCCCGGTGTCGTAGACATAGCCCAGGTTGAATTGCGCCGGAGCGTAACCCTGGTCCGCGCTCAGGCGGTACCAGTGGATCGCGCGCTCGGCATCGGCATCGGTACCTTCGCCGTTGCTGTACATAACGCCGAGATTGAACTGCGCCTGCTCGTCTGCCTGCCGCGCCGCGGCCTCGTACCACTCGAGGGCGAGGCGGTTGTCTTCGGGCACGCCGTCGCCGGCATCGTAGATGGTCGCGATCGTGAACTGCGCGGCGACGTCGCCCTCCTCGGCGGGCCGCCTGTACCAGCGCAGGGCTTCCTGCTTGTCCGCGTCCACGCCGAGGCCCTCGTCGTAGATGAGGGCGACGTTGTACATCGCGCTGAGATCCCCCTGTTCCGCCAGCGGCAGCCAGCGGGACAGCGCCGTCGCGTAGTCACCGTCCTGGAAAGCCCGGAGGCCGGCGTGGAAGTCGGCATCGTCGCCGGCCGCGGACGGGCCGGCAACCAGGACGGCGAGAGCTGCTGTCAGTACGCGCGGGACCATGCTCGACAGCGCCGCCAGCGCGGCGCGGCACCTCATCAGGCTGTCATTACCCGGTAAAGATTACTGAGAGCAGCGGCGCAAAACAATGAACCAGTCGACAACCCCGGCACCGCGCGCGGAAGGCCGATCAGCCCGGGTACGGGGCCCGCCGGTTGAAGGGCTTGGCGATCAGGAGCTGCACGTTGCCGATGGCCCGCTCGATGAACGCGCCTTCGCAGTAGCCCAGGTAGTACTTCCACAGCCGCAGGAATTCGTCCGTGTAGCCGAGCTTGCGGACCGCGTCGAGCTGGGCGATGAAGCGGTCCCGCCAGTGCGCGATCGTCGTTGCGTAGTGAGGGCCGATATCTTCCGAATGCACGATGCGCATGTCGCTGTGGCGCGTCAGCGCGCCGGCCAGCGCCGTCACCGAGGGCAGGCACCCGCCCGGGAAAATGTAGCGCTGGATGAAGTCGACCGACTTCAGGGCGCCCGCATAGCGCTGGTCGGCAATCGTGATCGATTGCAGGCACATCAGGCCCTCGCGCGTCAGCAGGCGACTGCAGGTGTCGAAGAAGCGCCCGAAATAGCGATGCCCGACGGCCTCAATCATCTCGATAGAGACGAGCTTGTCGAACTCGCCCTCGAGATCACGGTAGTCCCGCAACAGCAGCGTGATGCGATCCTCGAGCCCGGCCTCGGCCACCCTGGCGCGGGCGAGCTCGTACTGCTCGCGCGAAATGGTCGTCGTCGTCACGTGACAGCCGTAGCGCGTTGCCGCGTGGATCGCGAAGCCGCCCCAGCCGGCGCCGATCTCGAGCACGCGGTCCTCAGGCTTAAGTTCCAGCTTGCGGCAGATGCGCTCGAGCTTGGCGGTCGAGGCATCCTCGAGCGTCATGTCGGGCCGTTCGAAGACCGCCGACGAGTACATCATGTTCTCGTCCAGCCACAGTGCGAAGAAGTCGTTGCCGATGTCGTAATGCGCGGAAATGTTGCGGCGGCTGCCCTTCCGGCTGTTCTCGTTGAGCCAGTGAAAGGCCTTTTGCAGCGGCTTCGTCAGGCGCGCGAGCCCGGTCTCGAGATTCGAGAGCACGTGCCGGTTACGCAGCAGGATCCGCACGACGTTCGTTAGCTCGTGCGTCTCCCAGTAGCCGCGAATATAGGCTTCCCCGGCGCCGATCGAACCGGCGAAGGCCACGTCACTGTAGAAGCGCGGGTCATTCACGGTGATCTCGGCACGCAGCGCGGCATCGCCATCGGGCTGTCCGAACGCGGTGGCCCGCTCGCCCTCGCGCAGCGCGATCTGGCCATCCGCAATGCCGGCCAGTCGGCTCAGAACCTGGCGGCGCGCGAGGCGATCCAGTCCGCTGGGCTTCGGCGTCCCTTCGAGAAAGCGCGGAGAGGTGAGCGAGAGTTCATTCATCGTGTCGTTACCGTTTTTATGCGTTTTGACGGATGGGAATAGAACGGGACGCGCTTGAGCCAGAGCTTGAGCGCCTGCCAGTGAATGGCGACCATGACGCGCAGCGTCATCAGCGGATACTGCAGGAGGACGCGGGCCAGGGATGCGGATCCGATTTCGCGCCGCTCCAGCCGCATGCCGGCGTCGAACAGCCGTTCGCCGTCCCGGTCGTTGGCCATGAAGACGTGCAGCTGCTCGCCCGGCGGGCCGAAACTCCAGTCGTAGTCGATATCCATGTCCATGAACGGCGACACGTGCATTTGCTTGTCGCGGGAGAAGCGCATGACGGGCCCGGGAGCGCTGCTGTCGGCAGACGGCAGAACGTAGCAGTGTCGCTCGCCCCACGGTGTGTTGCTGACCTCGGCGACGATCGCCTCGACGTCGCGGCCCTCCTCGTCGTAGCAGTAGTAGAAACTCACCGGGTTGAAGCAGTAGCCGAAGTAGCTGAGATGTGTCAGCAGGCGAACAGGGCCGGTGGGCCGCCGCCCGCAGCGCTCGGCAACGAGCTCGCGCACGCAGTCGGCCAGCGGGCGTTGCGGGTCGCCGAGATGGTCCTCGCGACGGAAGCGCGCAATTGCCGGCTTGCTCGCCGACCACAGCCAGTAGCGGTCGAACAGCCCGTCCAGCTCGTCGAGGTCGAGGTACATCATGTAGATGCGGTAGACAAAGCTGTGCCGGACCGGCAGCCGGCGCGTGTGCCTAACTCGCCCTTCGAAAATGCAGCTTTCCACCCGACTGCGCCTCCTCGAAGTGACGGACGGCGTCGATTGCGCTGACGACGCCGTCTTCGTGAAATCCATTGCGCCAGTAGGCGCCGCAGAAATAGGTCCGGCCGCCCGCATTGATCTCTGCGTGCCGGGATTGCGCGGCGACCGACTCCCGGGTGAACACCGGGTGATCGTAACGGATTCGGCGAATTACGGAATCCCCGCGAATCCGGTCGCCGTGATTCAGCGTGACCAGGTATTGCTCGGGAACGGGCAGGCTCTGCAGTATGTTCATGTTGTAGGTTACGGCCACGGAGGCGCGCGGGTCGCGCGGCACATGGTAGTTCCATGCCGCCCAGGCGCGGCGGCGGCGCGGCATGAGTCGCGTGTCCGTATGCAACACCGCCTCGTTCTGCTGGTAGGGGATGGCGCCGAGCACCTCGCGCTCGATCGGGTCCGGGTCGTCCAGCAGCGCGAGCGCCTGGTCGCTGTGGCAAGCCAGGAATACGGCGTCGTAACGCTCCCTGCCCGCCGGCGATGTAACGCTGACGCCGCCCTCGTCGCGCGCGACGCCGCGCACCGGGCAGCCGAGCCGGATGCGCTCGCGATGCCCCGCCGTGAGCCGCGCCACGTACTCGCGCGAGCCGCCGCTGATCACGCGCCACGCGGGCCGGTCCTCGAGCTGCAGAAGCCCGTGATGCAGGAAAAAACGCACCAGGAAGTAGGCCGGCATCTCGCGCACCAGCGCGGGCTCTGCGGACCAGATCGCGGCGGCCATGGGCACGAGATAGAGCCTCTCGAATTCCCGGCCGAAACCCCCGTGGTCGAGATAATCGCCCAGCCTGAGGCCCCGCTCGCCCTGCTCCAGCAGTGCCGGGGCTTCCCGATTGAAACGCAGGATATCGCGGACCATGCGCCAGAAGGACGGACGCAGCAGGTTGGATCGCTGGGCGAACAGCGCATCGAGATTGGCGCCGTTGTACTCGAGCCCGGTTGCTTCGCTCTGGACGCTGAAACTCATGACGCTCGGCTGCCAGGACTGGCCGATCTCCGACAGCAGCCGGTTGAATTCCGGGTAGGTCCGGTCGTTGAAGACGATGAAGCCGGTATCGACGGGCAGCGATCCCGCCGAGCTCTCGACGTCGATCGTATTCGTATGTCCGCCGACATGGTCGGCAGCCTCGAAGACAGTGATTTCGTGACGGTCACGCAGCAGGTAGGCGGCCGTGTTTCCGGCGATGCCGCTGCCGACGATCGCGATCTTCATGGCCGCGACGCTCCGGGGCCGTTCTGCGCTGACCATGCCGCTACCACTGCTGCGGCACCTTCTGCACCTTGCTCACGTCGTAGCCGACGCTGGCTATGAAGTCGACCAGTCTGTCGTAGGTCTCATCGCTGATCTGCGGCTCGCGCGCCATGAGCCACACGTAGTCGCGCTTGTTGCGCCCGATGACGGTCACCGAGTATTCCTGGTCGAGATAGATGATCCGGTAGTCGGCCTTGATCGGCCAGATGAAGCGCATCCCCCAGATCGCGTTGGACGGGTCATCGCGCACGAATCCCTTCGGAGTGAACGACTCGAGGTCGCCGTCGAAGCTGCCGTCGCGGAACGTGAAGGTCGTCGCAACGGTGCCGTCGTCATTGAGTACGTACTCCTCGACGGCGTTGTGGGCGCCCTTCTCGAGGAAAGTCGGGATGTTGGCGATGACGTACCAGCGGCCCATGAAGCGCGGCAGGTCGACGTATTCGACGGGTTCGAGTTCGGGCATGTTCGTTCCGCAACCGGTGAGGATCAGGAGAAAAACCAGGGGCAGCGACAGCTTGTGCTTTCCGAAACGGGCGACGTTCATGATCAGATGAGCTCGTAGCGGATGATGCGCCCGCCCTTCGCAACCGACTCCAGCGCGAGCCATTCATTGTCCTGCGAGTACCAGAGCTGCAGGTCCATGCCCTTTGCGCTGAGACGGTAGCGCTGCGCTTCACGCTCCTCGCCACGGACCGTCAGGGTCTCCGCCTGCATGCTTTCCACCTCGACTTCCAGGAATTCGCCGGTCTGCGGATTAAGCAGGCGCGGCTGTTCGAGAAAGCTCGGGTTCCAGTAGGCGAAAGTCATGACGCAGGACGGCAGCTCGACTTTGTCGTCGCCGCGCCTGACGATGAAGTTGTCGCCGTCTCTTGTCCCCTGCACCGTCTGCGCCTTGCCATTCGTGACGGTCCTCGCCTCGATGTCGACGAGGCAGCCATCCGACCACTGTTCGGTGTTCTCATGCCGGTAGCGAAAGGCCGAGAAGAACAGGAACTTCACGTCGAAGCTGGCGATGCTCTGCAGCAGCTTGCTGTCGCCGCGATTCTGCAGCTCGAACTGGTGCGTACCGATCTCGGAGCCGTCGAGCAGCACGCGGAATTCCCACTCCTGCTCGGGCTGGCCGAGTCCCCTGTCGGGCGGCTCGGACGACCCGAGGCCCTGCGCCGCGGCCATGGCGGTGAGCAACAGGCCGCATGCAGCGCCGGACAATTGCCTCATCGGTTTGTTCATGATTGCTGACCCTCGCTTGCGACGGACCGCCCTTTCGGCGGCATCGGGAAGAAAGCGCTGGTGCGCTCGATGTAATCGGCATAGTCGGGCCGCCGGTCGCCGATCGACCGTTCGAGCATGGCGACCCCCGAGACCTTCAGTAGGAGGAATGTCATCAGGAGCGGCGCAAACACGGTCCACCCGGCGCCGGCGGCGGCCGCGAACAGCCAGAAAGCCCACCAGATGCAGGCGTCGCCGAAATAATTCGGGTGCCTCGTGTATCGCCAGAGACCGCTGTCAAGAACCTCGCTCTCGTTCCCGCGCCGCTGTCGGAAGCGCATGAGCTGCCAGTCGCCGCCGGCCTCGAAGACGAAGCCGATCAGCCACAGCAGCGCCGCGACGACCTCGACCGGCCCGATGTCGCCGCCGTCGACGATCGCGAACATGAGCGGGATGGAAATGATCCACGCGAGAACGCCCTGCAGGCCGAACACGATATACAGGCTCTTAAGGCGAAAGCCCGGCTCGTTGTTGCGGCGGATTTCCCGGTAGCGGCTGTCCTCCGGCTCGCCCCGGTTGCGGACCGTAATGTGCAGCGACAGACGGAGCGCCCAGGCGGCGACGAGCACGAGCACCAGCACGCCGGCCGGCCCCAGGCCGTCAGCGCCGGACGCGTAGACGATCGCGGCGAGCAGGAAGAACAGCGACCACAACGAATCGACGAAGCTGACGTCGTCGAGCTTCAGGCTCAGCAACCAGGCGGCCACCGCCGCCCCGAGGATCGACGCGAGCGCGAGCCAGTAAATTCC
>JBFJUJ010000133.1:0-7927 GCA_041624755.1 Woeseia sp.
ACTACGGCGACGTCGTCGACCGCCGTGTCGACACCGCCGCGTGGCCGGCGCCCGGCGGACCGGTCAGGCGTCCCGACTACGCGGTGGGTGCGCACAGCGCGGCGCTCGGCATCGCGTTCACGCACGACAGCAGCCTGCCGGTCCCCTGGCAATCGGGCCTGGCCGTCGCGCTGCACGGCTCCTGGAACCGGCGCCCGCCGTCGGGCTACAGGGTGATCTACATCCCGTTCGCGGACGGCAGGCCCGCCGGCATGCCGCGCGATCTCGCAAGCGGCTTCCTCGGCCCGGACGGCGCCGCCCGCGGCCGCCCGGTCGGCCTGGTTGTCGACGGCCAGGGCGGCCTGCTTGTCGCCGACGACGTCGGCAATATCGTCTGGCGCATCGCCGCGACGGCTCCCTGACGGAGCAGCCACGGAAACCGGGCACGGATGCGGGCCGCCGACGGACGGCCGGTCGGGCGCGGGCCTGACGCCCGCTTACCGGCGTGGTATTAATAGGGTCCTGCAGTGCGATCAACCGGGAGACATTCGATGCAACGACAGCTTGTCTACGCGCTGAAGGCGGCGCTCGTGATCCTGCTTGCGGCCTGCCAGGGCCCTATCATGCCCGAGACGACGATCGTGCTGCCGGAGGGCGACCCGGAGCAGGGCAAGGGCGCCTTCGTCGAGCTGCAGTGCACGTCCTGCCACGTCGTCTCCGGCGTCGAGCTGCCGGCGCCGGTGGCGGAAGGCCCGATCCGGTACACGCTGGGCGGCGCGGTCACGCGCATCAGGTCTTACGACGAGCTCGTCACGTCGGTCGTCAACCCGTCGCACCGACTCGCGCGCAGCTTCCGCCAGGAGGAACTGACCCAGGACGGCCAGTCGCTGATGCCGGCCCTGAACGACGTCATGACCGTCACGCAACTGGTCGACATCGTCGCCTTCCTGCAGCAGCACTTCTCGGTCAAGCCGCGGCCGACCTACCGCTACCCGACCTACGGCCAGGATTCCGACCGCGATTAGCGGCCGCAGCGGCCGCGACAGCGCCGCTGGCAGGGAAGACGCGCGGCGCGCGCGCCGGGGGCCTGTCGCGCATTTTCCATTCGTGCGAAAATAAAGAGCGCCAGCGGGGCCGCGCCGGGTTGGAACATCGGGCGCGGCTGCGATCCGCGCCGGCGGCGGCAGACAAGCCTCGAAACCGGCCGATTCATCACAATAACGGGACTCATGAGCGACGACGTCAAGCAGTTTCGCGGTATCCCCATCGTGCCCTCGGGCGCCAAGTACCGCACCGAGGCCGGCTTCTCGGCCATCAAGAACGGCATCAAGGCGCGGGCCGGTGACGAGCCCGCCGCGACTCGCGGCGGCAAGCCGCGCTGGCTGAAGGCGCCGATGCCGAGCGGCGCGCGCTTCTCCGCGGTGCGCAAGACGGTGCGCGACCAGAGGCTCTCGACGGTCTGCGAGGAGTCGATGTGTCCGAACATCGGCGAGTGCTGGAATGCCGGCACGGCGACGATCATGGTCATGGGCTCGGTATGCACTCGCGCCTGCCGCTTCTGCGCCGTCGACACCGGCAATCCGCGCGGCTGGCTCGACCCCGAGGAGCCCGCGAACACCGCGCGCGCGGTAGAACTCATGGGGCTCAAGTACGTCGTCATCACCTCCGTGGACCGTGACGATCTCGAGGACGGCGGCGCCGCGCACTACGCCGCCTGCGTGCGCGCGATCAAGGCGCGCAACCCGGAGACGGCCGTGGAAGCGCTGACCCCGGATTTCGCCGGCGTCGAGGCTCACGTCGAGACCGTCGTCGATTCGGGCCTCGAGGTCTTCGCCCAGAACGTCGAGACGGTAGAGCGGCTGACGCACCCGGTGCGCGATCCGCGCGCGGGCTACGCGCAGACGATCGGCGTGCTGCGCCACGCGAAGCAGCACCGGCCCGGCGTGTTGACCAAGACCAGCCTGATGCTCGGCCTCGGCGAACGCGATGGCGAGATCATGCAGACGATGGAAGACCTGCGCGCGGCCGACGTCGATATCCTGACGCTCGGCCAGTACCTGCGACCGACGCCGAATCACCTGCCGGTCGAACGCTACGTGACGCCGGACGAGTTCGCCGCCTACCGCCGCGAAGGCCTCGACAAGGGCTTCGTCGAGGTCGTGGCCGGCCCGCTGGTACGCTCGAGCTACCGCGCGGAGCAGGTGCTGCAGAAGAACAACGTCGGCTTCGCCGCCTGCGGCTCCTGAGCGCTTCGACATGAGCGAATTCCTGGCCGAGTACGGCCTGTTCCTACTGAAGGCGCTGACCATCGTCGTCGCCTTCATCATCGTCATCGGCGCCGCCGCCGCGGCCGGCCGCAAGGCGTCGAAGGACGAGCGCCTCGAGATCCAGAACCTGAACGAGCGCTTTCGCAATCTCGGCGATACGCTGCAGCGCGCGGTGCTCGACAAGCCGGCGATCAAGGCGCTGGCGAAACTTCGCAAGGACGAAAAGAAGCGCGAGAAGAAAGCAGGCAAGCGTCGGCCGCGCAGCTTCGTCATCGATTTCAAGGGCGACCTGAAGGCGACGGCCGTGCCGTCGCTGCGCGAGGAGGTCAGCGCCGTCCTGGCGGTCGCCGACGAGCGGGACGAGGTCATCCTGCGGCTGGAGAACTACGGCGGCGTCGTCCACGAACACGGGCTCGCGGCGTCGCAGCTCGTGCGCATCCGCGAGCGCGGCATCCCGCTCACCGTCACGGTCGACAAGGTCGCCGCGAGCGGCGGCTACCTGATGGCCTGCGTCGCCAATCGCATCGTCGCTGCGCCGTTCGCGATCCTGGGTTCGATCGGCGTGCTCGCGCAGCTGCCGAACTTCAACCGGCTGCTCGAGACCCACGGCGTCGACTTCGAGCAGATCACGGCCGGCGAGTACAAGCGCACCGTGACGATGTTCGGCAAGAATACCGATGAGGATCGCGCCCGGCTGCGCGCGCAGCTCGACGACGTGCATGCACAGTTCAAATCCGCCGTCGCCCGCTACCGGCCCGATCTCGACCTGGGCAAGGTCAGCACCGGCGAACACTGGTACGGCGAGCGCGCGCTGGAACTCGGGCTTACGGACGAGCTCAAGACCTCCGATGAACTGCTCGCAGAGAAGGTCGCGGAGCGCGATCTCTTCCAGGTCAGTTTCAAGGTCAAGCAGCCGCTGCAGAAACGACTGATGGCGAACGTGGACGGAGCGCTGGAGAGACTCGACGCGACGCGCTGGCGGCGCTGGTTCGAATCGCGCCTGCCGCGCTGAGCACACCGCAGCACCGGGAACCCGGCCAGCCGGCGCCTGTCTTACCAGACACCCGCCGGCAAACCAGCGCTATACTGGCCATCCGGCCAGCGAGGACCACGTTCATGACCGACAAGCTCCGCCACGGAACGCTCACGATAATGCTCACGGCGCTGGTGCTGGGCGCTTGCGGCACGTCGCCGACGGGGCGCCAGCAGCTCTTGCTCAAATCCGACGCCGAGCTCGCGATGGAAGGCACGCGCCAGTTCCGCGTCCTCCAGGAGCAGGCGCCGCTCGTGAAGGACGGCGCCGTGATCGACTACGTCGCCTGCGTCGCCGATGCCATCGTCGCCGAGGTCGACGGCTACGGCGAAGACCTCTACTGGGAGATGGCCATCGTCGACCAGCCGGACATCAACGCGCACGTGCTGCCGGGTGGCAAGATGGTCGTCAAGGCCGGCATCCTGCAGGTCACCGAGAACCAGCACCAGCTTGCCGCCGTGCTCGGCCACGAGGTCGCGCACGTCACAGCGCGGCACGCCAACGAGCGCGCCTCGCGGGCAACTGTCACGAGCGTCCCGGTCGAAGTCGCCGCGATCATCCTGGGCGGCGGTTACTCGACGCAGACCCGCGGTGCCTACGAGGCCCTGTCGACCGGCGCGGCGCTCGGCATCATGAACCCGTTCAGCCGCAAGCAGGAGACCGAGGCGGACATCGTCGGCCTCGAATACATGTCCAGGGCCGGCTTCGACCCGCGCGAGAGCGTCGAGCTCTGGAAGAACATGAACGAGAAGAACACGACGAAGATCCCGGAATACATGTCGACGCACCCGTCGGGCGACACCCGTATCCAGAACCTCGTCGCACGCTTCCCGGAAGCGCTCGCGCTCTACAACGAGGCGCAGGCGCAGGGCAAGAACCCGGACTGCGAACGCTGACGCCGCGGAGCGCGCCCCCGCTTGCCCGACCCGGGATTCAAGGATCATTTCTCCGGCCATGCCGCGGCTTACGCCGGCGCGCGCCCGGGCTATCCGCCTGAACTGTTCCGCTTCCTCGCCGACGCCAGCGAAGAGCGCGAGCGCGCCTGGGACTGCGCCACCGGCAGCGGGCAGGCCGCGGCCGGGCTCGCGGCGCATTTCGGGCAGGTCACGGCGACCGACGCGAGCCGCGAACAGATCGCCAACGCAGCGCCGGCAGACGGCGTCGAGTATCGCGTGGCGCGTGCCGAGGACTCCGGCCTCGACGGCTCGAGCATCGATCTCGTGACCTGCGCACAGGCGCTGCACTGGTTCGACATCGACGCGTTCTTCGCCGAGGCCTCGCGCGTGCTGAAGCCGCGCGGCGTGCTCGCCGCGTGGTGCTACGGGACCTGCTCGATCGAGCCGGCCTGCGATCGCATCGTGCACGGCTTCTACCGCTCGCTCGATCCCTGGTGGCCGCCGGAACGGCGCATCGTCGAGCGCGGCTACCGCGACATCGAACTGCCGTTCCCGGCAATCGACTGCCCGCGCTTCGCGATGCAGGTCGACTGGGACGTCGCGGCGATGCTCGCCTATCTCGACACCTGGTCCGCCACGCGACGCTGCCGCGAGGACACGGGCCGCGAGCCGCTGGATGCCATCATGGCGGAACTCCGGCGCACCTGGGGCAGCGGCGCGCGCACCGTGCGCTGGCCGATCCACCTGCAGGCCTGCCGTCGAGGCTGACCGGGCGACGCGCTGCGGCAGCCGGCCCCGCGTTCCTGCGGGCGCAGGAGCCGGCCCGGTCGCAGCGCAGCCGGTGTCCCGTCCCGTGCGGCGGCGCCGATCGGCCAGGCGCGCGCCCGGCCGGGCTTGGTGCCCGTTTCGGAATTCTGCGAGAATGACCGCTGCCCAGCCGAGCCCGACCCGCCGTGTCCGACCACCCCCGCCGATCCGTCAATTCGCTGCCGCTCTGCGCGCCTCTGCTCGCGCCGCTGCTGCTGGCGGCCGGCTGTACGACCTGGGACGGCTTCCTCGACAATAGCGGGCGACGGCACGGCGTGACGACGGCCGAGCACGCCTCCCAGCCGGTGGCGGAGCCGCAGAGCCGCAACTATTTCGTGCTGGAGACTCCCGGCCAGTCCGTCGTCGGCGAGCTGCAGGTCGTGCAGATCAACGAGGGCGATACCTTCCCCGACCTGGCGCGCGAGTACGGGCTCGGCTACGACGAGCTGATCGCCGCGAACCCGGGCATCGATCCCTGGCTGCCGGCGGCCGGCACGCCGGTGCTGCTGCCGACGCAGTACGTGCTGCCGGCGGCGCCGCGCCGCGGCCTCGTGCTGAACATCGCCGCGAAGCGGCTGTTCTATTTCCCGGACGTGACCGACGACGAGCCGCAGCCGGTGCTGACCTACCCGATCGGCATCGGCCGGGTCGGCTGGGAGACGCCGCTCGGCACGAGCAAGGTGATCTCGATGGCGACCGATCCGCACTGGTACCCGCCCGCGTCGGTACGCCAGGAGCACGCGGAGCTGGGCGACCCGCTGCCGGGCATCGTGCCGCCGGGACCCGACAACCCGCTCGGCCGGCACGTGCTGAAGCTCGACCTGCCGGGCTACCTGATCCACGGCACCAACCAGCCCTACGGTGTCGGTATGCGCGTCAGCCACGGCTGCGTGCGGCTGTACCCGGAGAACATCGAGACGCTGTACTCGATGGTGTCGCTCGGCGAGCCGGTGACGATCGTCAGCCAGCCTTACCTGCTCGGCGTGCGAGGCGGGAGATTGTACTTCGAGGGCCACGCGCCACTCGAGGACGAGAGCGTGGACACCGGCCAGCACCTCGACGCGCTGCTCGACGGCGCCGTCAACAGCGGGCTCCTGCACGGCGAGGCGGAGCAGGTGGCCGCGCAGATGCGGGTAGTCGCGAGCGATGCGCGCGGCATACCGGTGCTGGTGCAGAAGGGCGACGTCGACGAGATCTACGAGCGTGCGCTGCTGGTGCGCAACACCGTCGAAGCCGACCCGGATGCGCCGACGCTGACCGAAGTGCGCGAGATGATCGAGCAGCTCCCGCCCGTCGACGAGCCGCCGGCCGAGGCCGTTAATTGACCAGCGACGGGAAGTCTACCGAGTGGCTCGACCTGATGCTGGGCGACCTCGAGCAGCGCCGCCGCGAGCGCCGCGAGGCCGAGGAGGAGGCGGCGCGTCGGCGCGGCGGCAATCCGGACGCCAACGAAACGGCCGATCAGGCGCCGGGCAAGCCATCGCGCCAGCCGTCATAGACCCGCATGCGACAACGATCGCTGGCTGTTCTCGATGCCGCGTCAGAGCTCCGGGCTAAAGCCCGAACGCCCTGACGAGGAACACGGCCATCTGCGCCCGCGTCACCGGATCGTTCGGACAGAAGTTGCCGCCGCCGCAGCCGCCGCTAATCCCGGCGGCGACGAGCGCCTCGATCCAGTTCGCGGCGAAGCTGCCCGGCGGTGCATCCGGGAATACGCCCGTCGCCGGTGGCGGCGTGTAGCCTGTCCCGTTGACTGCTCGCAGGAGGAACACCGCCATCTGCGCGCGTGTCACGTTGTTGTTCGGGCAGTAGTTACCGCCGCCGCAGCCGCCGGTGATGCCGTCCGCGAACAGCTGCTCGATGAACCTGGCGGCGAACGCGTTCGCGGCGACGTCGCCGAACACGGTGCCGGTCGCCGGCGGCGGCAGGTAGCCGCTGCCGCGCATGCCGCGCTCGAGGAACACCGCCATCTGTGCGCGGGTGACCGTCGCTTCCGGGCAGTAGTTGCCGTTGCCGCAGCCGCCGGTGATGCCGGCCCGCGCCAGTGCCTCGATGAACGGGAACGCCCAGTAGGTCGCCGGCGACACGTCGCCGAAGCGGCCCTGCGGGTAGGCGTCGAGTCCGTCCGGAACGCCGTCGTTGTCGTCGTCCGGGTCGGCGTTGTCGCCGATGCCGTCGCCATCGGTATCGACCGTCTCGGCCGGGTCCGACGGGAACTGGTCGCAGACGTCGCCGGCCGAGTCGCCGTCGGCGTTTTCCTGGCCGGCATTCGGATCGTCCGGGCAGTTGTCGATGCCGTCGACGATGCCGTCGCCGTCGCTGTCCGGGTCGTTGATCGGGTCGACGGTCGTGGTCGTGAAGACGTCGGTCACTGGGAAGCCGATTTCCGTGCCCGGCGAGCCGGGAACGAGCAGGCCGCCCGCGGAGACGACGGAATCGACGCTGCCGTTGGCGGCGGTACTGGACTGGTGCCGGACGCGCACCCGGTCGCCATTCGTGACCCAGACGAAGGACGCGTACTCGGACGGCATCGCCGGCGCGGGTCCGATCCGGGTTTCGAAGCGGACGTCCGCGTAGCCTTCCGCTGCGTCACCGAAACGCTCGCCGTTCAGCCACAGTTCGCCGCCGTCGTAGGTACCGTTCCGGAAGTACAGCGCCGGGAAGTTATTGACGGACGTGCCCTGCCAGCCGATGATGAACCGCATTCCGGGAACAAGGTCGATGCCGGCCGACGAGACGTCCACGGTTACCAGCGCGGGTTCGGGGTCGGCGACGTCCAGCCCGACGCGGAAGAACGTCAGGTTTGCGGCGTCCACCCACTGCTCACCGACGCCGACGAGCACGTCGAGCGTGTCCGGCGTCGGGCCGTAGGTCGGGTCCGTCACGGGCCGGAAGTAGCGAAACGTGACCCGCGTCAAGCGGCCCGTGGCACTGGCGGTGACGAC
>JBFJUJ010000134.1:0-7773 GCA_041624755.1 Woeseia sp.
CCCGGCTGTCGATCGCTCTCGTGAACAGGAGCTTCACGACCTCGTTTCCATCATCGCCTTTCCCGCTTTTGTTCTCGGCGTCATCACCTGGGGTATCGCCTTCTACCGGAGGTCCGACTGGCGAGGCTTCGGTTTGTACTCGCTGGCGACCGCTGCGGTATCGATCATCGTGCTCGTGGCGATGATCCGGTCCGAGGCGGAACGTGACGGCACCGGGGCCTACCAGAGACTGTTCCTGGCATTGCTGTTCGGCTGGCTCATGGCGCTGGCCTGGCGGCTCCGCAGAGAAGCTGACGCCGGACAGTCGCCGTAGTGCTCGCCGCCAATGTACCGCAGACAAGCCCCGGTTCGGGCAGGCGCACTGCGCTCCTCCTGGCGGAGTCCGGTGAGCAGGTCTGACGTTTCCGCGGGGGGATTGTTGACCAGAAGCACCAGTATCCTCCCGCGGGAGGATCGTTGTCCGGGCGCGCAATCATCTTCCCGCCGGGGGAGTTGCGGGACTGCTCGTAAGAGGGCATTTCTACCCGTCATCTGCCCGGCTGCCAGCCGCCCCAGCGGACTCGCGGGCCATAAACGGCCGTTCCAACGTACCGTCCGCCGATGTTAATGGCTCAGGTCGTCAGGGTTTCCGTGGAACTTGAGGCCCGTGCGCGCTTGCCGTGTTCCGCAATGCGGATCACCACCTCACCGATGGCGATCATGACCGCCGCGCCGGCCACCACCGGCCACTGCCAGCCTTCGCCGGGCGTGTACATGAAGAACACGATCGAAAGCGACAGCACCGCGATGCAGACGAGCGCGCAGGCGGTCGCCACCGCGCGTCCGCCCGGCACCGCATAGGGCCGCGGCCGCGCCGCATCACGGAAACGCGCGCGGATGAACGCGGCCAACATGCCGACGTAGGGCAGCAGGAAGATCACGGCGCTGAACGCGAACAGCGACCAGAACAGGTCGGCGTTCGACTTGGCCATGACGCCATACAGCGTCAGCGCGGCGGTCGAGAACAGGCCCATCAGGATCGCCGCGCCGACCGGCGTGCCGCGCACCGGGCTGGTCAGGGCGAACAGTGCCGGCAGTTCGCCCTCCACCGCCGCCTCGGCGGCCGCGCGGTTGCAGCCAAGCGCCCAGGTCACGCAGTTGGAGAAGAACGTGTAGAGCGCCGCGACGCCGAGCGCGACGACGAGCAGGCGGCCGCTCTCCGTGCCGCCGAAGAACGACATCAGCGTGTCGATCAGGCCCTCGACGAGGTCGACCTCGGCTGCCGGCAACGCCGCCAGCACAGCGATCGTGGCCGCCGTGTACAGCACGATGATGATGAAGCCGGAAATGAAGATCGACACCGGCACGTCGCGCGCCGGGTTCTTCATTTCCTCGCTCGACGCGCTGACGAGTTCGAAGCCGAGCATGCCATAGACAATCGCGGGGATGTACTGCACGCCGCTGCCCCAGTTCGGGGCCAGGGTCTCGAGCGAGATGGGGTTTGCCATGCCGTGTTCTGCCGTGTAGGCAATTGCGCCGTAGATGATCGCGACGAACACCACGATTTTCAGGATCGCGCCCAGGTTCGGGATCCACTTGCCGATGTCCAGCGTGACGACATTGAACGCCACCGACACCCAGATCAGGAACACACCGATGCCGATCTGCATCGCCATCGATAGCTCCGGGAAAAAGAGCTGGCGGAAAACGCCGGCGAACAGGATGAAGATTGCCGGGATCCACACCGTCGTATTGACCCAGTAACACCAGCTTGCGCGCGTCGCCCAGCGGCGTCCGTAGGCATCGCGGATCCAGGCGTAGATGCCGCCCTGCTCCGGGTAGGTGCAGCCCATCTCGGCGCAGATCATGGCGAACGGTATGAAGAACACGATGCCCAGGAACAGCCACCAGAACACGCTCGACGAGCCGATCGACGCGGCCGCCGCCAGCGTGTCCAGCAGCAGGATCGCGGACACGGTAAACAGCACCATGTCGGTGCGGCCAAGGGTCTTCGGTCGGTGAATCGCGTCGCTCAAGGAGCCGGTTCCAGCGGGAGACGAGCACCGAGTATGCAGAAAAGCGCGGCCGCTGTAGAGCGCCTTGCCACGATGTGCGGCGTCGGGCCGTGTGGCACGGCCAGGGGCATTCCATTACATTGAGCCGTCCCGACCCGGAGCCCCGATGAGTCAGTCGTCCGACGACGCCCGCCGCCGAGAGCTGCACGACCTCCTGCAACGCGGCTTCGCCGCGCTGTCGGCGGGACGCCTCGACGAAGCCGGCGCCTGCTGCCGCGAAGTGTTGGCGCGCGACGCAAAGCTCGTGCAGGGGCACTTCCTCGTCGGGCTCGTGGCGCTCGAAGCCAGGGACCGCAAGACCGCATTTCGCGCGTTCGGCTCCGTCACGAAACTCGACCGCAATCACGCCGCCGGCTGGGCGCAGCTCGCCAAGCTGTACATGACCGAGGGCCAGGTAAACCGCGCCGACGAGGCGCTCAGGCAAGCCGAGCGCGCCGGCAGCAGCGATCCGATGGTCCACGACCTGCTCGGCGCGGTGTATTCGCTCATGGGCGAGTATGGCCTCGCCCGCGACTGGTTCGAAAAGGCCGTCGCGGTCGCGCCGCGGCACGTCCCGTTTCTGCTGAACCTCGCGAACAACCTGGTCTACCACGGCGACACCGACGCGGCCGTGGCGCTGCACGAGCGCATCATCACGCTGCTGCCGGACAGCCCGCAGGCGCACTGGTCGCTGGCCGGGGCGCGCAAGGCGCGGGACACGGCGCACATCGAGCAGCTCGAGGGCCTGCTCGCCGCGGGGTCACGGCACCCGCGCGCCGCCGCGTTCTACTACTACGCGATCGGCAAGGAATACGAGGACCTCGAGGCCTGGGATCGCGCCTTCGATGCCTTTGCCAAGGGCGCCGCGGCGCGGCGGCAGACCGTCGAATACGACGAGCCCGCCGAGATCGCCATGTTCGATGCGCTCGAGCGCCTGTTCACTCGTGACTGGCTCGACGACGGGCTGCCCGGCCACGACACGGACGCGCCGATCTTCGTGCTCGGCCAGCCGCGCACCGGCACGACGCTGATCGAGCGAATCATCTGCGCGCACTCGGCGGTGCACTCGGCCGGCGAGCTGCAGCAATTCGGCCTCGCGATCCGTCGCCTGAGCAATCACCAGGAGCCGAAACGTTTCTCGGCCGCGTTTTTCGAGGCCGCCGCCGGCATCGACCCGCGTCGGACGGGGCGGCTGTACATGGATACCAGCCGCCGCATGCAGGGCGGGATGCCGCGCTTCGTCGACAAGCTGCCGCAGAATTACCTGATGATCCCGCTGATCCTGAAGGCCCTGCCCGGCGCCCGCATCGTGCACGTCACCCGCGACGCGGCCGATGCCTGCTTCGCGAGCTTCAAGCAGCTCTTTGCCGACGCGTACCTGCACTCCTACGACCTCGGGGAAATGGCGCGGCACCATTGTCGCTATCGGCGATTGATGGAGACCTGGCGCGAGCGGTTCCCGGGCCGCTTTCTCGACATAGGCTACGAGGACACGGTGAGCGACGTCGAACCGCAGGCCCGCAGGCTGATCGCCGGCCTCGGACTGCCCTGGGAGGATGCCTGCCTGCGCTTTCACGAGCAAAAGGCCGCCGTGTCGACGGCCAGCGCGGTGCAGGTGCGGGAACCGGCGCACACCCGCTCTGTCGGCCGCTGGCGGCGCTACGAAGCGCAGCTCGAGCCGATGCTGGCCGTGCTGCGCGCGCACGGCTACGCCTAGGACGTGCCCGTTTCGTATTACGCAACAGGGTATTCCGCTGGCCGCCCGAAAGGTCTAATCTCGCGACAACGACGCCGGCGATGATCGCCGCGTGGCGCATGCCACGACAGGGGGACGCAATGACTCGTACGCAGTATGCCCGTCCGACGCCGAAACGCACCGCGGTGGCCGCCGCGGTCAGCACGGTCCTCGCCACCTCGTTCGCCGCGCCGGCCACGGCGCAGGAACTCGAGGAAATCATCGTCACCGCAACCAAACGCAGCGAATCCGTGCAGGAGGTGCCGCTCGCGATCACCGCATTTTCCGGTCGCTTCATCGAAAAGGTGAATCTCGACGACGTCAAGGATCTGATTTCCTTCACGCCCGGCATCAGCGGCAACAGCCAGGACAGCTTCATCGATGCGGTCAGCGTGCGCGGCGTGCGCACGCAGGATTTCGGTGTCGGCGGCGATCCGTCCGCGGCGTTCTTCAAGAACGACCTCTACGAGGGTCGCAATGGCGTCGTCGTGACGAGCCTCTACGACCTCGAGCGTTCCGAGGTGCTGCGCGGGCCGCAGGGCTTCCTGTTCGGCCGCAACTCGATCGGCGGCGCGATCAGCGTGCACACGCGCAAGGCACAGATCGGCGGAGACCCGACCGGCTACGTCGACCTCGACGCCGGCGAGCGCGGTCACTTCGTATTCGAGGGCGCCGTCAACCTGCCGTTGAACGACAGCTTCGCGATGCGCTTTGCCGGCTACTCCTCGCAGGAGGACGGCTTCGTCGACAACTTCTTCGATGGCCGCGACCTGATCGAGCACGACAAGAAAGCGATTCGCTGGTCGACGGCCTATGCGCGCGAGCAATTGTCGATCGACACGATAGTCGAGTTCGAGGACCGCAAGCAGTCCGGCTCCGTGTACCGGGCGATCACCGCCGGCTCGACCTGGGAAACGCTCATCGGCGTGTTCGGTCAGAGCATCGTGCCGCGGGGTGGCGAGCGCGACGCCGATTCCGACCAGTCGCTGGGCGACAGCGACGATTCGGAAATCCTCACGCTGGGCGTGCGCCTGTCCTACGACTTCGGCGGCATGACGCTGGTGTCGAACACCGGCTTCAAGGATCACGACTACTTCTACACGGAAGACTACGACGGTACGCCGCTGACGATCAGCAACTACCGGCAGGACCAGAGCGGCGATTATTTCCAGCAGGAATTGCGGCTGGTTTCCGACACGGATAGTCCGCTGTCCTGGTACGCCGGCCTGTCGTTCTACGAGGAGGAGATCGACGCCGAGTTCACCCTGTCCGGCGAAGAAGATCATTTCTGCAATTACTACGGCAACTACTATTATCCCGGCAACGACATCACGGACTGCGCGAGTCTGTACGCCTACTACGGCTCGCCGTGGACGCCGAGTTCCGACGGCCTGCTGTCGGAAACCGGCCGCGTGATTGGCGAGTACTCCGGCTGGGCCGCCTACGTCGACCTGAACTACCGCTTCACCGATTCCTTCGACGTCGCCGTCGGCGTGCGTTATACCGACGACAAGAAGGACTTCAATATCAACGTGCCGCAGCCCGAAAGCCAGCTCGCACCGTTCTTCGCCTACGGCTTCACGACGGCCGGCGACATCCTGACGTCGCGCAGCTGGAGCGACACCCAGGTTCGCGTCATGGGTCGATTCCGCCCCACCGACGACGCGCTCCTGTACGCGAGCTACACGGAGGGCTTCAAGTCCGGCGGCTTCGGCAGTTTCGCGCTCGTGGATGCGAACGGCGACCGCGTCGGCTGCTGCGAGACGGACCTGAGCCAGGCCGACGGCGTGCGCTCGCGCACCTTTGCGCCTGAGGTAGTCGATTCCTACGAGATCGGCTACAAGGGTCGCCTGTTCAACGGCAAGGCGGACCTGAGCGTGTCCGGTTTCCTGTACGACTACAAGGACCTGCAGATCAGTTTCTTCGACCCGGACTCCGGCGCCAATACCGTCGAGAACGTCGGCCAGGTCGACGGGCAGGGCATCGAGGGCTCGCTGACCGCGCAATTCAACGACAACTGGGGCCTGTATCTCGGGCTGTCGTGGCTCGATACCGAGGCGACCGGCGTACAGCAGGTCTGCGACGGCGACACCCCGGACAGCTGCGAAGGCACGAACCTGTTCTGGGCGCCGGACTGGACCGGCGCCGCGGTCCTTACCGGCACGTTCCCAATCCGCGGTGGCGAAATCGAGGGCACGCTGGAGGCGTTCTGGGAGTCGGAGCGCGGCGGCGGCTGGGGCTCGTTCCCGGAAACGATGATCGACGCCTACGTCGAGATGGCGCTCCGGCTCGAGTACGTCTCGGCCAACAACTGGTCGTTCGGCGGCTACGTCGAGAACCTAAACGACGAGTTCACCTACGACGGCCTGAACAACAACGGCGGCATCCTGCCGGCGCACTTCTTCGGCCATCGCCGGCCGCGGACGATCGGCCTGCGCTTTCGCTACGAATGGGACTAGCCGCGGTCAGCCCGGCCGTCGCAGCAACTTGACCAGCGCCACGACCTCCTCGTCCGCTAGCCCCGCGGCCATGCCGCGCTTGTAGATGGCATCGACGAGCCGCGGGATGTCGTCGCTGATCGCGGCGGCGCGTGCGTGCGCGAGGATCCGGTCGAGTACGCCGCTGTAAACGCCGAGCGAGGCGCCCGGCTCGCCGAACTCGCCCCTTTGCAGCGCGGCGCCGAGCTTGCGGATCTCCTGCGCGTCGCTCTGCGCCGAATCGGCGAGCACCTCGGCGAGCATGCCCGGGTCGAGGCCCTCGGCCTCGGAGATCAGCGCGCCGTGCACGAGTCCCAGGTGGCTGCAGGTGTAGAACGACAGGACCGCGAGATCAAGGGCAGCGGCGGCGGCCGGCGACTCGCCGAGGTAGCGGACGTCGTCAGACAGGGCCGCGAACAGCGCGTCGTGAGCCTGCCAGGCCCGCGGATCGCCGCTCACTGCGATCAGCGCCGAAGCGCCGATTTCCTCCGGGTACGCGAGTAGCGCGCCATCCAGGTAGCTCATGCCCTCGCTGCGCGCCCGGGCGTCGAGCGCGCGCGCTTCCTGCGGCGTGCCGGTCGACACCTGGATCAGCGTCTTTCCGAAGAGTGCGTCCGCCACCGCCGGCCGCATCAGCAGTTCGCACGTCGCCTGGTAACCGTCGATGCAGACGAGCAGGGTGTCGCAGCCGGCCACGAGTTGCGGCAACGAACGGGCGCAATCGATGCCCGCACTGCGCACGGCTTCGCTGCGTTCCGGACTGCGATTCCAGGCCAGCACGCCGAGCCCCGCTGCATGAAGCGCTCGTGCAATCGCCGAACCCATCGCGCCGAGCCCGATGACGCCGATCCGCCTGTCCGTTCCCACCATGCTCACCTGCCCGAGGAGGCGCCGATTCAGGGCCTGCTCGGGCATTAGATCACGTACCGGATCGCAGCGGGCCGAGAGGGCGCGAGAAATTGTTCACGCTGCAAACGCTGCCGACGCCTGCCTGGCAGGAGTTGCGCGGCTCGAACTGGTAATGGCCGTTATCCTGCTTCACGAGTTCGCACTGCTGCACGTCGATGCTGCCGCCCCGGACGTCCTCGACGCACTACATCCGCGGATGATCGTGGACCGGCGTCTCCTGTCCCGGTCACCAGGTCAAGACGACGATGCAATAGTCGCGTTCCTCGTCGCGATGCAGCAGGCGGCGCGCGTATTCTACCGGAGGGCCGGCTGGCGAGGCTTCGGGTTGTACTCGCTGGCGACGGCATGGGTGTCCCGATTGGCTGTGAGCAGCAGGAGTTGTGAAACGGCTGCCTGGGACATGTGCATAATCATAGCGATATCACGTGCCTGGCCCACTCGACCAGGTCACAGAAAGCCGCGGGCGGCACCCGCGATCTCGTGGACGCGCATGCAAAAAAACCCCGCAGCGGCGGGGTCTTTTTCAGTGAGCTGCTTTCAGGCGGATTTTCGACGTCGCAGCAGGGCGATGCCAAGGAGACCGATGCCTAACAGGGCGAGTGTCGCCGGCTCCGGGACC
>JBFJUJ010000135.1:0-7744 GCA_041624755.1 Woeseia sp.
CGCCAGCACCTCGCGATAGATCTGCTCCGAGGCAAACACGCTGCCGCCCGGGCTGTCGACACGCAGCACGACGGCGCTGACCGCCTCGTCGCGACGCGCGCCCGCCAGCAACTCCGCGGTCGACTCGCCGCCGATCGTGCCAGGCGGCTGGCGGCCGATCAGTATCTCGCCCGCGGCGACGATGATCGCGACGTTGCTGTCCGCGTCGGGAACGCCGTCGAGCAGGCGCATCGTCGCGACATAGTCGTCGAGGCCGGCAGCGTTATACCCCAGCGGGCTGTCTTCGTCGCGCCCGGCGTGCCTGGCGATGCGTTCGACCAGCTCGTCGCGGCCCACGAGCTCGTCGACGAGGCCGAACTCGACGGCGACATCGGCGGCACTGAACTCCTCGCGCGTCACGTAGTCGCGGAATTCCGCGATGAGGCGCTCGATGCTGTCCGGCGGCAGCTCGCGGGCCACGGTGATGCCTTCCTGGAACGCGCTCCAAAGCCGTTCGATGATGCGGCTGATCGAGCTGCGGTCCTCGTCGGACATGTCGTTGCGAGTGTAGGACTCGAAGCCGGTCTTGAACTCGCCGGCGCGGAACACGTTCCAGTCGATCTTCAGCTTGTCGATGGCGTCCTTGTAGTAGTTGCGGTAGGCGCCGAAACCTTCCATCAGCAGGATGCCCTGCGGATCCATGTAGACCTCGTCGGCGCGCGCCGCGAGGTAGTACGCACCCTGGCTGAAAAAGGCGCCGTGGGCGATCACGGGCTTGCCGGACTCGCGGAACGCGTCGATCGCCTCGCCGATGCGCTGCAGTTTGCTCAGGCCGGCGCCGCCCATGGCCCGCAGGTCGAGGACGACGGCGGTGATGCGCCGGTCGCCGGCCGCGTAACGGAGACCGTCGACGATATCCCGCACGAGGGTCTGGGCTTCCGCGTCTCCCATCAGCTCGGCGATGCCGCGATCGAACGGATCGCCCGTGAGTTGCTCCACCAGCGAGCCCTGCGGCTGGATCAGCAGCGCGCCCCGCTCGGGGATGCGCGGCGCGCCGGCTGTCAGGACACTGACCACGATGCCGAACAGGACCAGCAATACGACCAGGTGCAGGACCTTGCGCAGTGCGTCAGCACCGTGCCAGAAGCCGAGAAGGACTCGTTTGAACCAGTTTCCGCCGGTCACGGCAGTCTCCTTGTGTTGTTTCGTTTCACATTGACGCGATGGCCGGTCGCCGCGTCAGGGCGCGCCGAGCAGCAGATCCATGATCGCGGAACTGTCGTAGCTGATGCGATACAGCCGTCCTTCCTGATCGTCGCTGACGAGCAGCGAGCCGTCGGGCAATTGCAGCAGGTCGACCGGCCGGCCGAGCACCCGCTCCCCGGGCTGTAGCCAGCCTTCTGCAAAGACCTCGTAGGCCGCGGCTGTCCCGTCCTCGAGACGCACGAGGGTAACGCGGTAACCGATCTTTTCCGAGCGGTTCCACGAGCCATGCTCCGCGATGAACACCTGGCCACGGTATTCCGAGGGGAACATCTCGCCGGTGTAGAACAGCATGCCTAGGGCCGCCACGTGCGGGCCCAGCCGGGCCGCCGGTGCAACGAACTCGCTGCAGGCATGGGCATCGCCGAATTCCGGATCGGCGATGTCTCCTCCGTGGCAGAACGGGAAGCCGAAATGCAGCCCGCTCCGCGGAGCGCGATTGAGCTCGTCCGGCGGCAGGTTGTCGCCGAGCATGTCGCGGCCGTTGTCGGTGAACCAGAGCTCGCCGGTCCGCGGATGCCAGGCCAGGCCGACCGAATTGCGCACGCCGCGCGCCTCTACGCGGCGGTCGCTGCCGTCCGGCTGCATGCTGACGATGACGCCGAAGCCGTCGCGGTCGCAGACGTTGCAGGGAGCGCCGACGCTGAGGTAGAGCCGGCCGTCGGGCCCGAAGTCGATGTAGCGCCAGCCGTGATGACGCTCGGCCGGCAGCTCGTCGACGACGAGCTGCGGCTCCGGCGGGTCTTCCAGGCGGGACTCGATGTCTTCGTAGCGCAGTACGCGGGTCAGCTCCGCGACGTAGAGGTCGCCGGCATGGAACGCGATGCCGTTCGGCATCTGCAGCCCGTCCGCCAGTGTCAGCACGCGCGGCGCCTGCTCCTCGCGCGGCAGGACCGCGAAAATGCGGCCGTCGCGTCGCGTCGACACGAACACGGTGCCGGCCGCGCCGAGCGCCAGCGAGCGGGCGTTGTCGACGCCGTCGGCGTACAGCTCGACGGCGAACCCGGGGGGCAGGCGCAAATCGAGACCGGGCGGCCCGGACTGCGCCGCACCGAGCGCCGGCAGAAGCAGCGCCAACGTCAGCAGGATTCGCGGCAGCGTCCGTCTGGTCAGGTCATTCACGAATCCCTCCGGTCGTTCAGGGCAGTCACAGCAGCCACAGCGACAGGTCCGCCCAGTAGGTGATAATCAGCACCGACAGCATGAGTATGACGAGAAACGGGAAGGTCGCGGCATAGACTCTCATTATCGACTTGTCGAAGCGGTAGCTGGCGATGAACAGGTTCAGACCGACCGGCGGCGTCAGGTAGCCTAGCTGCATGGCGGCGAGGAACACTATCCCCAGGTGGATCTGGTCGACGCCGTACTGTGCGGCGATCGGCAGGATCAACGGCACGACGAGCACGATGGCGGCGAAAATGTCGAGTATGGCACCAAGAATCAGCAGGAACACGAGCAGCAGCGCGAGGAAACTCCCCTGGCTGCCGACGAGTTCGGCGACGTAGCCGAGCAGCATCTGTGGCACCCCGGCATCGATCATGTAGTTCGTCGATGCCAGCGAGACGCCGAGGATGATCAGGATACCGCCGACCAGCAGCATCGACTCGCGCATGACCTGCGGCAGCCTGCGAAGGCTGATCTCGCGCAAAATGCCGACCTCGACGATCAGCACGTACAGCGCGGTGATCGCCGCCGCCTCGGAGACGGCGAAGAACCCCGAATAGATCCCGCCGAGGACCACCACCGGCAGCGGCAGCTCCCACTTGGCCTCCCACAGCGCGGCGCCGACCTCCCTGAACGAGAATGCCGACAGCGGCTTGCGGTTGTCCCGGTTCACCCACAGGCTCCAGCCTGACAGCATCACGAGCATCAGTAGCCCCGGCAGAATGCCGGCGCGGAACAGGGAGTCGATGGAGACTTCGGCGACGATGCCGTAGAGGATAAGCGGCAGCGACGGCGCGAACAGCAGGCCGAGGCTGCCGGACGTGGTCACGAGCCCCAGGTTGAAATTCTCCGGGTATCCGTCCTGCTTCAGCGCGGGATAGAGGATGGCGCCGAGCGCGATGATGGTCACGCCGGAGGCGCCGGTGAACGCCGTGAAGAACGCGCAGGCCGCCAGCGACACGAGCGCAAGCCCCCCGGGCATCCAGCCGAGCAGCGCGCCCGTCAGCCGCACGAGGCGGCGCGGCGCATTGCTCTCGCTCAGCAGGTAGCCGGCGAACGTGAACAGCGGGATCGCCGACAGGAAGGGCATGCCGGCGAGACCGAGGATCTCGACCGCGATCGCCATCAGGTCGATGCCCTCGCGGTAATAGCCGAGCATCGCGCTGCCGGCGATGACGGCAAACAGCGGCGCCCCGATGACGGCGAGGAGCACCAGCAGGGCGCTCAACGCGATCAAGCGTCGTCTCCGTCAGCCCGACCGGATCGCGGCTGCGACGCCGGCCCCGACGACGATCCCGACGCCGATTGCGGCTCCTCGCCTTTATGCGGCCGCAGCAGCAGCGCGGCCTCGACGAGCGCCGATACGAGGAAGCGCCAGGTCATCAGCGCGCAGCCGAGAGGCAGGATGCCGTAGGCGATCCAGGCAGGGACGCCGACGAGTACCGTGTCGCCGAACTCCCGCGACAGGCTGACGTAGCGCCAGGACTGGTAAGTGAGCAGCCCGCAGATGCCCGCCGCGAAGCCCTCGGCGACGACCATCGGCAGGCGCGCCAGGCGCACGGGAACGAAGTGCGAGAGGATGTCGATACGCAGGTGGCGGCGATTGCCGCTGGCCGCCACCGAAGCGATCAGCGCGATCCACAGCACGATGAGCTTCAGGAGTTCGTCGGCCCAGACGAAGCCCGTGCTGAAAAACAGGCGCAACGCGATTTGCGTCACGGCCAGCAACATCATCGCGCCCAGCAGCGCGACGAGCGCGGCGTTCTCCACCGCGTTGCCCAGGCGTTGCAGTCGCGCAGCCGGGCCGCGGGGGACGTCTGGCATCAGCGAGATCCGATCGGCGCCGCCTCGCCCGCAGCGACGTCGGCGCTGCCCTGCGCGACGCCGTCGTCAGCCCGTGCCCGGCGACGGAAGTCAGCCAGGTGTCGCTGCATCTCGTCGAGCAGTTCCGCGGAGAACATGCCGCGTTCAGCCATGTCGCGGTTGGTCCTGCGCATGATCTCGGCGATCTTCTCGAACTCGCCCGCGCGCGGCTCGACGTCCTTGAGCCCGATATTCAGCAGCGCGTCGATCGCGTTTGCCGTCTCCCGCTCGCTCGCCGCGTCGACATCGTCGTAGATGCGCGTCATCACGTCGGTGACGACTGCCTGGTCGGCCGCCGAGAGATTGTCGAAGGTACGCTCGCTGATCGCCATGAAACCCATCGCGTACAGCACCGGAAGCTGCGTCACGTACTTCACCTTGGTGTGCCACTGAAGCGCGAGCGCGACGACCGGCGGGATCGCGACGATGTCGATCAGCCCGGTCTGCAGGCCCGTCAGCACATCGGTGATCGGTAGTGCAACGGGCGACAGGTCCAGCCTCTTCATGGCCTCGTAGCTGATCAGGTCGCCCTCGGGCAGCCAGACCTTCTTGCCCTTCAGGTCTTCGTACGCGCGCACCGGCTCGTTCGACATCACCACGGCGAAGCCGCCGCTCGCGAAGCCGAAGGTCTCGAAACCGAACTCGTCGAAGCGCGCCTCCAGCTTGGGATCGAGCTGCTCGCGGACGTAGTCGACCTCGGCCTCGTTGCGGAAAACGAAGGGCAGTCCGTAGATGTTCAGCTCCGGGAAACGCTTCTGGAAGTCGGTGGGCGAGAACGTGCCCCCGTGCAGCTGGCCGATCTGGATCTTGCGCAGCACCTTGGCCTCGTTTCCCTGCACGCCGCCGGAGTAGAACTTGAGATGGACGCGACCGTCCGTGCGCTCGCGGATCTCCTTTGCGCCGGCGCGGAACTCGGTCATCCAGTGGGAATTCTCCGGTGCCAGCGTGGCGATCTTGATCTGTGTCGTCTGCGCTGCCGCGCCCGCGCCGTGGAGCGCCAGCAAGAGGACAACGAGATTCGACTGGAAGTAACGCATTGCTATTCTCCGATCGGGCCGTATCGCGGACGGGGAAGTTTTTCGAAAGTATTCGTCAGAAGTAGTCGTCGGCGCTTGCCGCGAGGGCGGCGGCATCGCGCTGGGCCAGCACGTTGGTGAGCGTGTAGCCGTCCGATTTCGGATCGGCGGCGAGCACCTCGGCCAGCAGGCGGTCGTGCAGGTCCCGATCGTAGATGAGACGGGCGTAGCCGCGCGCGTACTCCACCTTGACGCTCAGGTCGTCGCCCCCGGTCAGGTCGACTGCGCGCTCGAAATACTCCCGGCCCTGCTCGGGATCGCCGCCGAGCGCCGGCGGCCTCAGCGTCGCCAGGATGCCGAGATAGGTGTAGACCGCGCCCGACGACGACGGATCGCCGATGTCGAGATAGCGGCGCAGCAGCGCCTCCATGTGCGGCAGCTCGGCGAGCGCGTTCCAGTCGTCGCTGTGTGCGCGAATCCAGGCGAGCGATGCGACGCCGTAGGCGAGCACATAGTCCGCGTGTTTCGGCTGCAGGCGCGACAGCGTGGCCTCGTAGGCCTCGTAGTCCATGTCGTCCCAGCCGCAGGAGGGTTTGAAGCTCTCGCACAGCGCGGTCGCGCCGTAGCCGCGGGCTCGCTCGGTCAGGCGGCGGGCGCGGGCCGGCTCGTTGGCGAACACCGCGCCGTAGGACGCGTACAGGTTGGCCGCGGCGGCGAGGATGTCCGGGCTCTCCGGGTTGCCTTCGATCAGGCTGTCCAGCAGCAGCAGGTAGGCAGGCGCGCCGTCGCGCACGGTCTCGGGATCGTCCTGATTGAGTACCGCGGCGGACAGGTTGTCGGCGAAGCCGCTGGCGGCATTGGACACCAGGGACGCGCAGCCGCCGAGCGCAGCCGCCGCCAGCGCGCAGGCCAGCGCCGCCGGCAGTCGATTGTGAAAGGACGGTCTCATGCCATCAGGGACCCCGCAGGGCTCGCATGGTTCACCGCGCGCGCCGGTGGATCGGTCCTGCCGGACGCGGCAGGCACGGGCCGCGGCGACGCTGCGCCGCTGCGCGCTCCGCTGGCCCGGTCGGCCGCGGGGCGCAGGCCCGAGGCGCCGCGGTCACCGGCCGCCGGCCGGGGCGCCCGGCTGCCACCGCGAGCAGGCACGCGGACGAGACGATCTCAGACCTTTTCTTTGATGCGCGCCGACTTGCCGGTACGGCCGCGCAGGTAGTACAGCTTGGCGCGCCGCACGTCGCCGCGCCGCTTTACCTGGATCTCGCTCACGGTCGGGCTGTAGGTCTGGAACACGCGCTCGACGCCCTCGCCGTGCGAGATCTTGCGGACCGTGAACGACGAGTTCAGCCCGCGATTGCGCTTGGCGATGACGATGCCCTCGAACGCCTGCAGGCGCTCGCGGTCACCTTCCTTGACGCGAACCTGTACGACGACCGTGTCGCCGGGGGAAAACTCGGGGATCTCCCGGGTAATCTGCTCTTTCTCGATCGCTTCGATTACTTTGCTCATCTCGCTCTACCTGCCGGCAACCATGCCGGACGAATGCCTGCTGTAAGGAGCCGCGGCGGTCATTCCTTGCCCCGGTCCCGCTGCCGTAAATACTCATCGAGCAACCCTTGCTGCTCGTCCGTCAGCCGGAGTTTCGCGACCAGGTCGGGCCGCCTGACGAAACTCCTGCCCAGCGCCTGCTGATGGCGCCAACGCGCTATCGCCGCGTGATCGCCGGACAGCAGCACCGCCGGCACGCGCCGCCCGTCGATTTCCTCGGGCCTCGTGTAGTGGGGGCAGTCCAGCAAGCCTTCCACGAACGAGTCCTCCGCCGCCGACGCCTCGTCGCCGAGGACTCCGGGCAGCAGCCGGGCGACCGCATCGATCACGGCCATCGCGGCGATCTCGCCGCCGCTCAGCACGAAATCGCCGAGCGACAGTTCCTCGTCGACGACCGCCTCGATCAGGCGCTCGTCGATGCCTTCGTAGCGCCCGGCGATCAGCACGAGACCGGGCAGTGCCGACAGCCGCGCTGCCGCGGCCTGGTCGAACACCCGTCCCTGCGGCGACAGGCAGATCACCGGGCTGCCCTCCGGCAGCGCTTCCCGGGCCGCCGTCACCGCAGCGTGCAGGGGCCGGTACTTCATTACCATGCCCGGCCCGCCGCCGTAAGGCCGGTCGTCGACCGTGCGGTGCACATCGTCGGCGAACCGGCGCGGGTCCTGGTAGCCGAGCGCCAGGAGCCCCCGGTCCACCGCCCGCCCGACGACGCCGAAGTCGGCCACCGCCGCCACCATCTGCGGGAACAGGCTGACGATCTGCATCTGCATCGCTCAGTCCCATTCCCAGTCGACGTCTATCACCCGGTTTTCGAGATCGACGCCGAGAACGTAGCGTCCCATCACGAACGGGACCAGGACTTCCCTCTCACCCTGAACGACCAGCACGTCGTGCTCGCCGGTCGCCAGCAG
>JBFJUJ010000136.1:0-7688 GCA_041624755.1 Woeseia sp.
GTCCGTGCAGCCCGCAACCGTGCAGGCACGCTGGCGGCTGACCATGGTCTGGTGCAGGTGCGAACCGGTCGGGATGGCCGCGATCAGCCGGTTGCCCGGCGCCAGCAGGTCCGGCTTCAGGACCAGGTCGCCCGCGGACGGCCCGCGCGACGAGAACGAGGACACGTAGTCGTCGGCGTAGTCCGCAGTACCGGCGTCGGTCAGCGAGCCGACCGTGATGACCTTGCGCGAGTTCCCCGGGCTCTTGATCGTCACCGAGCCGTGGTTGCCGAGGTTGCCCGCGGCCACGACGATCACGATGCCCTGGTCCCAGAGCTGCTCGACCGCCGCGACCAGCGGGTCGGTCGTGTTCGATTCGCTGATGCCCTTGCCGAGCGAGAGGTTGACGACCCGCACGTCGAAATAGCTGCCGTACTGCAGCAGCCAGTCCAGCGCGGCCATGACGTCCGACATCGAGCCCTGGCCGTTCGCGTCGAGCACGCGCAGCGACAGCAGCGACGCGCCGGTGGCAGCGCCGTGCCAGTCGTTGGCGGAATTGCCGCCCTGCCCGGTCACGATGCCGGCGACGTGCGTGCCGTGGCCGTAGGGATCGATGCGGGGGCTGTCGGCGAAATCGACGATCTCGCCGTTCTCGATGGTCGGGACAGGGAACTGGCCGCCGAGGAAGTCGTACTGCAGCGTATCGGCCGGCAGGTCCGCGTGCGGGGCGATGCCGGTGTCGAGGATCGCCACCCGGACACCGCTGCCGTCGAACGCGCTGTTGCCGGAAATGGCCTGCGGCAGGTTGGCTGCGGCGCGCGAGGACACGGACGTCGAGCTGACTGCCTCGTCGAGCGACAGCCGGTCGACGTTGTCATCGATCGCGAGTTCCTCGAGCGCGTGCGCCGGCACGCGGATCGCGCGCATGCTAAGGGCCGAGTAGCTGCGGATGACCTCGCCGCCCAGGCGCTCGATGCGGGCGTGCTCGTACAGCTCCGGGTGGCGGTCGTAGCGCACCACGAGCTCGACCATGCCGTTGCCGCCGGCTATCGCGAGTTCGGCGACGCCGTCGGACATCTTGGCGCGCGCGGCGGTCGAAAGCGTTGCATCCAAGGCCGGTGACGCCGTCGCGGCGGCCTGCGGCCCGGCCGCGTCGGCCGGAACTGCATCGGCTGCGGCCGCGCCCGGTCCGGGCACTTCCGCTATTACGGGGTCGACCATGCCGTGGCGGCGAGCGGCGGCTTCACGGCGCTCGGTCGCTGCGTCGGCGCTCCAGCCGTCGACGATGACGCCATTCCCCGCCGTGTCGACGGCGAGCCGCGTCGTGCCGGGCTCCCGGGCCGTCGACGTCGCGGCGTCGTTGACGCCTGCGCTGATCACGAGCGCGAGCACGGCGCCGACGACGACGAGCGTACCGATTCGTCCGATGGTCGATTTTCTGTTCATGGCAGCGGCTGCCCCCTGCTTTCTCTTATCCGATGCAGAATCGGAAAGTGACTGCGTATCGCTTCGTGTGTTTTTGGTGTTCATCATCTCAGCCTCCCGCCGTCAGCGGACCAGAGCGAGTTTCGGCAACTCGTCCGGATTGTCTGGCTGGAACTTCGCAAGGGAACCGGCCCGGCGGGCGCGGAACAGGAGCGAGGTCGACTCTATGTCCCCGTGGTCGTAGTCGAAGCTGGTCACCGCGTCGCTGGGGCCGAGCAGGCCGGCCCAGGCGTTGCGCCGCTTCTTGGCTTCGTACATCAGGCTGTCGGCCAGGCCGAGGATCTGGTCCAGGCCGGAATCGTCTTCCTTGCCGCGGAACAGCGGGTACTGGGCGAAGCCGATCGAGCAGGTGGTCCTGACGATCTGCCCGTCTTCCAACAGGAAGCTGTGTGCGGCAATGCGCGAGCGGATACGCTCGGCCAGCGCCTCGGACTCGCCCGGGATCGCCTGCTTGGCGATGACGACGAACTCGTCTCCGCCCCAGCGGACGACGAAGTCCGAGCGGCGGCAGGCGGCGAGCAGCACGTCGCGCACCTGCAGCAGCATCTGGTCGCCAGCCGCGTGACCGTAGGTGTCGTTGATCGGCTTGAAGTTGTCGAGGTCGATCATCATGAAGACCAGGTCGGACACGCCTCGCGAGTCCACGCCGTTGCGCAGGTTGCCGATCTTGCGGCGCGCGACGTCGAGGTCTCGAGACACCTCTTCGAAGACGAAGCGGCGATTGCGCAGGCCGGTCAGCGGATCGCTGAGGCTGCTCTGCTGCAGCGAGCGATTGAGGTCGTTGAGCTGCTTGTTGCGCTCCAGCAGCTTCTCCGTGCGCTCGCGCACCTCGCACTCCAGTCGATGGCTGTACTCTTCCTCGCGACGGACCTTGCGCTTGTGGCCTAGCCAGAGCATCACCACGAGCTGTGCGAACACCGCGCAGTAGCCGAGATAGGCCCACCAGGTGTCCCAGGGAGCGGGCAGCACGCGCACCGGGATCGACAGGCCGGCCTCGTTCCAGACGCCCTCCGCGTTGGCCGCCTGGACGCGCAGCAGGTACCGTCCGTCATTGAGGTCGGTGTAGTTGACGCGGCGACGGTTGCCGAGATCGACCCAGTCGCGATCGAAGCCCTCGAGCTTGTAGCGATAGGTGTTCAGCGCCGGCGCAGCGTAATCCAGCGCGGCGAACTCGAAGCTCAGGTTATCGTCCTTGTAGCTGATCTCGATACCGTCGGTCTCGTCGATCGGCTTGTCGGCCTTGATTGGATCGTTGCCGTTGTAGACGCCGGTCAGCACCAGTGGCGGGACGGTCGCGTTCTGCCTGATCTTCTCGGGCGTGAAGGCGTTGAAGCCGTTGTGGCCGCCGAAGAAGAGCTCGCCGCTCGCGCTCCGGTAGTGCGCGCCGAAATTGAATTCCTCGGACTGCAGTCCGTCCTTGCGGTGCAGGTTCCTGACCGCGCGCGTCTTCGGGTCGAACTGGCTGATGCCGTAGTTCGTGGACAGCCACAGCCGGCCCGAGTCGTCGAACTGCACGCCGTAGATGACGTCGTTGGCGAGACCGTCGCGCTGCGAAACATTCTCGAACAGGATGCGGTCGGGACGCTCGACGCTGCCGACGACGCGATCGAGGCCGCCGCCGCGGGTGCCGACCCAGACGGTTCCCTCGGCATCGACGTTGACGGAGTACACGGTATCGGCCGCCAGCGAATGCGGGTCGTCCGGATCATGGTGGAACACGTGGAAGCTGTCCGTCCGGGGGTCGTAGAGATTGAGACCGCCCGCGTCGGTGCCGATCCAGAGCCTGCCGCTCGGGTCTTCCGCGAAGCTGGTAACGCGCTTGCTGCTGAGGGCGCTGCCATCGGCCGGGTCGGCGCTGTAGCGCCGGAACTTTCCGGTGCTGCGGTCGAACACACTGATGCCGCCGCCGAAGGTGCCGACCCAGATGCGAGCGCGGCTGTCCTCGAACAGCGTCATGATGCCGTCCGCGCTGAGGCTCACCGGATCGGCGCTGTCATGGCGGTAGACGTCGATCCTGCCCGACTGCGGATCGAGGCGATTGAGGCCGCCGGTCATGGTGCCGATCCAGATCATGCCCTCGCTGTCCACCAGCAGGCTCATGACGCGATCGTCGCTCAGGGCGCGGTGCGCCGGACCGTCCTTGCGATAATGAACGACGTCACCCGTCTCGCGGTTCATGGCGTTGAGGCCGTCGCCGAAGGTGCCTACCCAGAGCACGCCGGCCGCATCCTCGACGAAGGCGGTGACGTTGGGCTGGCTTTCCTCGCCGGCGGCGAGTTCTTTCGCGGCCTGCAGGCCGTACGACCAGGTTCCGGGGTTCCAGCGGCTCAGGCCACGGTAGCGAGTGCCGACCCAGAGTATGCCGCCGCGGTCCTGGTAGAGCGCGGTGACGTCGTTGTCACCCAGGCTCGCCGCATCGGTCTCGTCGTGCTGGTAGTGGGCGAAGCTGCCGGCTGCGGCATCGACGAGGTCGAGGCCGCCGGCGGTGCCGACCCAGAGCCGGCCGTCATTGTCTTCGAAGATCGAGGTCACGCGGTCGCTGGCGATCGACGTCGGGTCGGCCGGATCGTGGCGGAAACGGGTGAAGCTGGCGTTCCCGGCATCGAGCAGGTTCAGCCCGCCGCCGTAGGTGCCGGCCCACAGGCGACCCCCGGAATCCTCGAACACGGCCCGGACCCGGTCGTCGCTGATCGAAGCGGCGTCGAGCGGGTCGTGGCGATAATTCGTTACCTCGCCGGAGGAAGCATCGAGGCGCGACAAGCCCCGGTTGCTGCCGATCCACAGCGAGCCGCCGGCGTCCTTGAAGAGTGCGTAGATCTCGTTTAGGTCCTTCTCCTGCGGATTCACGGCGGCGAACTCGTGGTGCGTGAACCTGCCGGTCGCCGGGTCGAAGAGATCGAGGCCTGCGCCGCGCGTGCCCAGCCAGATCGTGCCGTCGTCGTTGAGGAGCAAGGTGCGGACGACGTTGCTCGCAATGCTGTCCGGGTTTGCCGGGTCGTGCCTGAAAGAGGTGAACGTGCGATCGTCCAGGGACATGCGGGCCAGGCCGCCACCGTTGGTCGCGATCCAAAGGTTGCCGTCGCGATCCTCGGCGAGGTCGTAGATGTAGTCGCTGACGAGGGCCTGCCGATTGCCGCGCTCGCGCTTGTAATGTTCGAACTCGTAGCCGTTATAGCTGTTGAGACCGTGCTCCGTTGCGAACCACATCAGGCCCTGTGAGTCCTGCAGGATCGCGAACACGTTGCTCTGCGACAGTCCGTCGTCGAGCGTCAGGTGTTCGAACCGCATCGGATGGCCGCTCGTGCCCGCTGCGGCTGTGCCACCGACGAAAGCCGCGGCGACCAGCGCCAGTCCTGCCAGCCTCGCGATCGGCGAGCCGCTGCGCGCATGACGACCGAAAATGAAACCCCGCATCACATGCCACCCCAAAGGAAGAGTCTGGACATTCGAATTTTTTGCACGTTCCAATCCCCTGTTCGTGATGGAAGCTATTAGGCGGGAATCGGCGGGATAAAACGGTGACCGCTGGCGTTCGCAATCGCGGAAAAATTGTGACGCGCATCACATAACGACCCGGTTAAGTCGGCTTCTGGCGACAGGTTACGAGAGCCCGACAAGCCGGGTTTCGGAGGGACTTCAGGCGCTTGTCGGCAGCCGCTGGCCGCGGCGTATCAGAAGAACTTGCGGAACTTTCCGGGGGGAACGGGACGGGACACGATAAAGCCCTGGAACAGCTCGCAATCGAGCTCGCGGAGCATCGCAAGCTGCTCCGGCTCCTCGACGCCCTCGGCGACGACCGTCAGGTCGAGCCGCTGTCCCAGTGCCACCATGGCGGAGACGATCGCGGCATCCTTGCTGTCGGCCACCATGCCGCCGATGTAGGAGCGGTCGATCTTCAGGCTGTTGACCGGCATTTCCTTCAGGTAGGCGATCGCGGAGTCGCCCGTGCCGAAATCGTCGATCGACAGGCGCACGCCGAGCCGTCGCAGCTCGTGAAGCATGCTGACCAGGTCCTGCGCGCCCGACAGCACGCCGCGCTCGCTCAGCTCGAGTTCGAGGCACTCGGGTTCGATCGCATGGCGCTCGAGGACGCCGGCCACCGTCTGCACGAAATCGCCGCTCATCAGCTGGATCTTGGAGACGTTGACGCAAATGAGCGGCAGCCGGCGGCGCTTGCGGTTCCAGCGGGCGAACTGCCGGCAGGCCTCGTCGAGCACGAATTCGCCAAGCCGGATCATCAGGCCGCATTCCTCGGCGATCGGCGCGAAGGTGGTCGGTGAAATGAAACTGCCGTCCGGCTGCGGCCAGCGCAGCAGCGCCTCTGCTGCAACCAGCCTGCCGGTCGCCGTGTGCGTGATCGGCTGATAGGCAACGGTGATGCCGCCGCGGTCGAGCGCCTCGTGCAGCATGTGCTCCATCTTCAGCTTGCGCGCCGCCGCCGCGTCGGAGCGCTCGCAGTAGTGCCGGAAGCCGCCGCCGTGGCTCTGTGCGTCGCGCATCGCGTTTTCGGCGCGCTGCAGCAGGCGGTGGGCGTCGCCGGCATCCTGCGGGTACAGCGCGACGCCGACGCAGGCGGACAGGTGAACGATCTGCGATGCGACCTGCACCGGCTGCGACAGCGCCGCCAGCAGGTTCTGCTGCATCTCCGCGAGGTCCGAGTTGTCGCTCGAACAGGTCATCATGACGCCGAAGCGCGTGCCGTCGATGCTCGCGGCGGCGGCGGTCCAGAGTCCGTCGGTACGCGCGCTGACTTCGCCGGCGGCCTGCAGGCAGCGGTTGATCTTGTTGCCGATCTCGGTCAGCACCAGGTCCGCGCTCTCCTGGCCCATGGCCTCGATGACCAGCCGGAAACGGTTGAAGCCGATGACGAAGACGGCAAGCACATTGCCATCCCTGTCCACCGCCTTCATGCCGCGCTTGATCAGGTCGATGAAGCGTGTCTTGTTCGGCAATCCCGTGACCGGCTCGAAGGCCTCGCGGCTGCGCAGACGCTGCCGCGCCGAATCCGCGAGCTCGAGCGCGCGGGCCGCGGCGGACCTCGCGCGCTGCGCTTCGCGGATCAGCGCGTGCGCCCGAACAGCGCAGCGCGCGCGGCTGCCGACCAGCCGCCATTCGAGCGGCTTGCGGACGACGTCCCAGGCGCCCGCATCCAGCGCCGCGGTCATCTCCCGGCTGCTGTTGCAGAGCACGATGACCGGGGCCGACAGGTCGGCGGCCCCGATCAGCTCGGAATACAGGGCGGCATCGCCCGAGCCGCGCAGTGCGGCCTCGACGATGATGACGTCGGCGTCGGCGGCTCGCGCATTCTCGAGTGCATCCGCCGCGTCGCGCCTGAGCTCGGTCTCGAAGCCTGCCTGCGACAGCCAGCGCGATCCCCATTTGCGGGCGCCGCTGTCACGGGAGAAGAGCAGTGCCCGGTACATGTCGGCATCGGCGCCGTCGTCGACGACGGCCAGCGCCCCGGGCACCTCGAGACTCCGGATCGACTGCGTCAGGTCGACGTCGTCGTCGGGCTCCGCGGAACCGGCACCGTGGCGCAGCAGCGTCATCGCGTCACCCCGCGCGCAGAGCCGCGACGGGCCGTGCCAGGTAGGCATCGATGCCATCGGCGGTCTGCGGTTCGCAGAACAGGAAACCCTGCAAGAGATCGCAGCCGAGTTCGCGCATCAGGCCGGCCTGTGCGGCGGTCTCCACACCCTCGGCGATGATCGTGACCCCCAGTTCCCGCGCCAGCGCGGCGGCCGCGGCGCAGGCCGCGCGGTCGGCGGGACGGTCGACGGCATTGGCCACGAAACTGTTGTCGATCTTGATGGCGTCGACCGGGCTGTGTGCGAGATGCGTCAGCGAGCAGGCGCCCGTGCCGAAATCGTCGACGGTCAGGCCGGCCCCCAGCGCCTTCAGCGCATTGCAGACCTCGTAGTCCTTCATTGCGTCGCGAAACAGCATGTACTCGGTGATTTCGAAGACGATGCCGGCGGGGTCGACCCCGCAGTCGTCGAGGATGGCGCTGACATTGCCGGCCAGGTCGGCGCGGGCCAGTTCCTGGACAGAGAGATTCACGCTGATACGCAAGTCGTCGTGGCCCGCCTCACGCCACTCGCGAAGCTGTCGCGCGCTGCTCCTGAGCACCCATTCGCCGATCGGCAATATGAGGCCGGTGTGTTCGGCGAGCGCCACGAGCTTGCTGATCGAGCGGGTCGCGAACAGCGTCTGCGGCCAGCGCA
>JBFJUJ010000137.1:0-7617 GCA_041624755.1 Woeseia sp.
AGTTCTTCGAGCTGAGCTTCGGCAATGCAGGCGGCGCCGCCTTCGACGGTGCCGCCGTCGCCCGAATCACGATCGAGGACGGCAGCGGCTCGAACGTGGCGCCGAACGCGGTCGTGCCCACCGGCCTGACCGCGGCCGAGACCTCGAGCGTCACGCTCGACGGCAGCGGCTCGAACGACCCGAACGGCGACTCGCTGAGCTATGCCTGGACGCAGATCGCCGGGCCCGCCGTGACGCTCAGCGCAGCGACCTCGGCGATCACGACGTTCACCGCGCCTTCGGTCCGCTCCGATTCCCTGCTGCAGTTTCGCCTTACGGTCTCCGATCCCGGCGGCCTGACCGACTCGGCCACCGTGGCGGTGACCGTGACCAACAGCGGCGGCAGTGCGGGCGGCGGCAGCGGCGGTGGCGCGGCCGGCCTGCTGCTCCTGATCGCCGCGGCCGGTGCCGCAGCCTGCCGCCGGCAGCGCGCTACTCGAAGGGATGCCGCTTGATGATCGTCTGTTCGCGATCCGGGCCGGTGGAAATGATGTCGAGCGGGATGCCCGCCAGTTCCTCGATGCGTTCGAGGTAGCGGCGCGCGGCCTCCGGCAGACGCTCGTACGCGGTCACGCCGACCGTCGATTCGTCCCAGCCGGGCATGTCCTCGTACACCGGCTCGCATTCCGCGAGCCGCTCGAGCACCAGCGGCACGCCGGTGACCGGCTCGCCGTCGATCTCGTAGCCGACGCAGATCCTGATCGTCTCGAGGCCGTCCAGCACGTCGAGCTTGGTGATGCACAGCCCGGAGATGCTGCTGTTGGCGATGGAGCGCCGCAGCGCGACGGCGTCGAACCAGCCGCAGCGACGCGGCCTGCCCGTCGTCGAGCCGAACTCCGCGCCGACGGTCGCGAGGTGCTCGCCCATGTCGTCGAACAGCTCGGTCGGGAACGGCCCGGCGCCGACGCGGGTCGTGTAGGCCTTGACGATGCCGAGAATGTAATCGAGGTGGCGCGGGCCCACGCCGGTGCCGATGCTCGCGGCGCCGGCGACCGTATTGGACGAGGTCACGAACGGATAGGTGCCGTGATCGATATCCAGGAAGGTACCCTGCGCACCTTCGAACAGGATGCTCAGGTCCTTCTCGGCGAGGTCCTGCAGCAGTTGCGTGACGTCGGCCGTGATCGGCCGCACGAGTTCCGCGGCCTGCATTGCGTCGTCGAGTGTCTTGTTGAAGTCGACCGTCTCGGCACGGAAATAGTGCTTCAGCAGGAAGTTGTGGTAGTCGAGCACCTCGCCGAGCTTCGCCGCGAATTTTTCGCGCGCGAAAAGATCGGAGACCTTCACGGCGCGCCGCGAGACCTTGTCCTCGTAGGCGGGCCCGATGCCGCGCCCGGTCGTGCCAATGGCCTTCTCGCCGCGTGCCTTCTCGCGCGCCTTGTCGAGCGCGACGTGCGACGGCAGGATCAGCGGGCAGCCGTAGCTTACCCGCAGTCGCTCGAACACCGGCACGCCGTTGTCGATCAGTGACTGCGCCTCGCTGACCAGCGCCTCCAGCGACAGCACGACGCCGTTACCGATCAGGCACTGCACTGCTTCGCGCAGGATGCCGGATGGGATCAGGTGCAGGACGGTCTTCCTGCCGCCGATGACCAGCGTGTGCCCGGCATTGTGGCCGCCCTGGAATCGCGCGACCGCCTCGGCGCGATCGGTCAGCAGATCGACGATCTTGCCTTTGCCTTCGTCTCCCCACTGGGTACCGATGACGACGACGTTCTTACCCATGGCGGGTATCTCCCGGTTGCGTTGATCAGGTACGGACGATGTACAGCAGCAAAAGTCCCGCCGCCATCGCCACCAGTCCGGCTATCCGCAGGTTACTGTCGCCGAGCGTCGCGATGCGCGCGACCGTCTTGCGAAAATTCGCCGGACTTACGAACGGGATCATGCCCTCGATGATCAGGTAGAGCGCGAAGGCCGTAAAGATGTCCTGCCACATTGTTCGAATTCTTCAGGTACCGGTCAACGCGCAGTTGCCGCCGCGCGCACGATCGCCGCCGCCACGCAAAGCGGCGGCGGCGCGAGCGGGCGGCGGTGCCCCGCTACTCTTCGCCGTCCTGGTTGTTCAGGAAGCGGAAGAAATCGTTTTTCGGGTCGAGCACGATCAGGTCGCCCGACTCGCTGATCGAATTCCGGTACGCGTCGATGCTGCGGTAGAACGCGTAGAACTCCGGATCCTCGTTGTAGGCACTGGCGTAGATATCGGCCGCGCGCGCGTCGCCTTCGCCGCGGAGCTTCTGGCTGTCGCGATAGGCCTCGGCGAGGATCACGGTGCGCTCGCGATCGGCGGCGGAACGCAGCTGCTCGGCGATCTCGCGGCCCTCGGCGCGTCGTTCGGCGGCGACACGGGCGCGCTCCTCGCGCATCTGCTGGTACACCGAATTACGGACGTCGTCGGGAAACTCAACCTGCTTGACGCGCACGTCGATGAGCTCGACGCCGAGCCCCTGCGCCGTGGTCTTCGCCGTCTCCAGCATGTCGCGCATCAGTTCGGCGCGCTCGACCGAGATCGCCTCGGAGACGGAGCGCTTGCCGAACTCGGTAACGATGGCGTTCTTGATGATCTCCGACAGGCGATCGTTGGCCACGAGCTGCGAGCCGCCGGTCGAGGTGTAGTACTGCACCGAGTCGACGATGCGCCACTTGACGAAGAAATCGACCTGCAGCGCCAGGCGCTCGGCGGTGAAGATGCGTTCCGGCCGGTCCTGGATGGTCATGATGCGCTTGGGAAACTTGCGCACGGTCTGGAACACGGGAATCTTCCAGTGCAGCCCGGGCTCGTATTCCGACCGCACGACCTCACCGACCTGCAGCTTGATCGCGAGCTCCCGCTCGTTGACCGTGAATGCGGAGAGGCCGAGTCCGACCAGCCCGAGACCGACGAGTACGACGGCAGCGAAGCGCATGTCAGTCATTCGCGGGTCCTCCTCTGGCGCTGGGCCATGTCGTCATCGTCCGGCGTCGACGACGCGGACGGCGACGGCGTCGACGTCGTCCGCGACCCGTCGGCGCGGCTCTTGCCGCGGCCGGCCTCGATGAGCTTGTCGATCGGCAGGTACAGCAGGTTGCCGCTGCCTTCGGTATCCAGGATCACCTTGTTCACGCGACTGTAGACGTCTTCCAGCGCCTCCAGGTAGAGGCGTTCCCGCGTCACGCGCGGCGCCCGCTGGTACTCGGACAGCAGCGCGAGGAAGCGCGCGGCGTCGCCTTCGGCATCGGCGATCAGCCGGTCGCGATAGGCCTCGGCGTCCTGCAGCATGCGCGCGGCACGGCCGCGGGCGCGCGGGATGATGTCGCCCGCGTAGGTCTCGGCCTCCAGGATGAAGCGGTCGCTGTCGTTGCGTGCTTTCTGCGTGTCGTCGACCGCCGCCTGCACGGCCTGCGGGTAGTCGAGCTTCTCGAGGCTGATCGAGGTGACGTCGATACCGGCGTTGTAGCCGTCGAGGGTCGTCTGCAGGATCTCCTGGGTGCGCGGCGCGATCTCGTCGCGTCGCTCCGTGACCAGCACCTCGAGGGTGCTGGTGCCGACCACCTCGCGCAGCGCACTCTCTGTCACGTCCTGCAGCGTGGCCTCGGGCTCGACGACCTCGAAGCTGTACTTCACCGGGTCGGAACGGCGGTATTGCACGACCATTTGCACGAAAACGTACTGTTCGTCGGCGGTCAGTATCTCGGTGCGGAAGGCGTAGTTGGACACGGCATTGGTGTTGACGATGTCCACGGTCTCGATCGGGAACGGCCAGTGCCAGTGCAGGCCGGGCAGCGTGGTCTGCGTGTAGGCGCCGAAGCGCTGCACGACGCCGCGCTCGGCCTCGTCGACGCGGTAGAGGCCGGTCAGCGCCCAGGCGACGATCAGCAGCAGGCCGATCACCCAGCCGCCGGAGCCGCCGCCCCTGCCGCCGCTTCGCCCGCTCCCTTTGCCGCCGAAGATGCCGGCGAGCCGACGCTGCCAGTTCTGCACGATCCGGTCGAGGTCGGCGGCTTCACCGCCGTCGCGCTTCTTCCAGGGATCCTTGCCGTTTCCAGGTTCGTTCCAGGCCATGTACTTCGCTTTATCTCTGAGTTGCAGCACCCGGCGGACGATAGGCGTCCGCAGGCTCGAATTGCGAGGCGGGGAGATTCTCACGCTTCAAAAAGCGCTGCAAATCCCGCTCGCCCAGGTTCAGTTCCAGCAGCCAGCCGCCGTCGTCGAGCGCGGTCTCTTTGTCGACCGCGCCGAGCTCGAAGAGACGGGCACGCTGGCGCCCCTGGTCGGGGCGCAGCCGCATCATACCCTGTACCCTCTGCCGGCGCAGACGATTCGCGATCGCCTCGAGGAGGAGGTCCGTGCCCTCGCCCGTCGCGGCCGACAGCCAGACCGCCCGACCCTCGCCGCGCCTGTTGCGGTTGGCGCGCGGCGGCCGGTCCAGCTTGTCGATCTTGTTGTAGACGCGGATCTGTGGGACCGCTTCTGCGCCCAGTTGTTTCAATACCGCGTTGACCTGGCGCACGCGCTGCCAGCGCTCCGGGTCACTCGCATCGATCAGGTGCAGGATCAGGTCCGCCTCGCGAGCCTCCTGCAGCGTCGAGCGAAACGCGGCGACCAGCTCGTGCGGCAGGTCACGGACGAAGCCGACCGTGTCCGCGAGGATCGCGCTCTCGCCATCGGGCAGCTCGAAGCGGCGCACCGTCGGGTCCAGCGTGGCGAAGAGCTTGTCGCGGACGTAGACGCCGGCGTCGGTGAGCGCGTTGAACAGCGTCGACTTGCCGGCGTTCGTGTAGCCGACCAGCGCAACCGTCGGGATCTCCGCATTGACCCGGTTCTGGCGGTTCATCGTGCGGCGCGCGTCGACCTGCGCCAGCCGCTCGTTGAGCTGGCGGATGCGCTGCGCGATGAGCCGGCGGTCCGTCTCGAGCTGGGTCTCGCCCGGGCCGCGCAGGCCGATGCCGCCCTTCTGGCGTTCGAGGTGCGTCCAGCCGCGGACCAGCCGCGTCGACAGATGCTTGAGCTGGGCGAGTTCGACCTGCAGCTTGCCCTCGAAGCTGCGCGCGCGCTGCGCGAAGATGTCGAGAATCAGCCCGCCGCGATCGACCACGCGGCACTTCAGTTCGCGCTCGAGGTTGCGCTCCTGGCTCGGCGACAGGCCCGCCCCGCAGATGACGAGCTCCGCGTCGGTCTCGCGCACCAGCGCGACCAGCTCTTCCACCTTGCCGCGCCCGATGAAGAACCGCGGATCGGGGCTGCGGCGCGCGCTGACGAGTTCGCCGACCAGCTCTGCGCCGGCGGAGCGCGCCAGTTCGGTGAATTCCTCGCGTTCGGAGTCTTCCGGAGCGCCGGTTGCCGACGCGTGCAGCAGGATGGCCCGTTCGCCGCTCTTCGGCCGCTCAAACAAGTGCGGCCCTCGCGGGATCAAGCCTGCGGTATTGCGGGTACCTAGTCGTCAGAGCCTCCGTCTGCGTCCGGCAGCGGCAGGCGCACGTTGCGCGACGGTACGATCGTCGAAATCGCATGCTTGTAGACCATCTGGTTGACACTGTTCTTGAGCAACACCACGAATTGATCAAAAGAATCGACCTGCCCCTGTAGCTTGATGCCATTTACGAGGTAAATGGACACCGGAACCTTTTCCTTGCGCAAGATGTTCAGGAAGGGGTCCTGCAACGACTGCCCTTTGGCCATGTCGGGGTCTCCTTATTCTTTTCGAGTTCTTTTGTTGTATTCGTCGCCAGCCGGCGTTGCCCAGCGCATCAACGCTACAACCTGCCCATTGCGAACCGAAATTCTAACATAGGCGGCAAGCCGCCGAATCGCCGGAATCGCCGTTATCGCCCTGAATTGTCGCGCAGGTGCCTTAGAATGGTGCCGAAAGTGCCGGCTTCAAGCGGGTCGGTGACAAAAAGTCCGGGTTCGGCCCGGAGCCAGGTAATCTGCCGCTTCGCGAGCTGGCGGGTCGCATAGAGCGCCCGGCGCGCAGCCGTGTCGAGGTCGAACGCCCCGTCGAGATGGGCCCAGAGCTGCCGGTAGCCGACGGACCGCATCGACGGGCTCGCCGCGGTCAGGCGCGGCCGCGCCCTGAGCTGCCGTACCTCGTCGAGAAAGCCGGATTGCATCATCCGCCCGAGACGCCGCTCGATGCGCTCGTGCAGCGTCCTGCGCGATGCCGGCAGCAGCGCGACGCGCCGGAACTCGACATGTCCGGCCGGCGCGGTCTGCGCCTGCCAGTCGGACAGCGGCCGGCCGCTCAGCCGGTAGACCTCGAGAGCACGCTGAATGCGCTGGCTGTCGTTGGGGTTGATACGCGCCGCCGCGGCCGGGTCTATCGACTCGAGTTCGCGGTGCATTGCGGGCCAGCCGCGCTCCGCGGCCTCGCGATCGAGCTGCCGGCGCAGCGCCGGGTCGGCGCCGGGCAGTACCGCGATGCCCCGGGTCAGCGCACGGAAGTACATCATCGTGCCGCCGACCAGGAGCGGCTGGCGCCCGGCGGCCCGGATCTCGTCGATCGCCTGCAGCGCATCGCGCACGAAATCGCCGGCCGAATAGGCCTCCTCGGGATCGCGGATGTCGATGAGCCGGTGCGGCACACGCGCGAGCGTCGCCGCGTCCGGCTTCGCGGTACCGATGTCCATGCCGCGGTAGACGAGCGCGGAATCCACGCTGACGAGCTCGACCGGCAGTTCTTCGGCGAGCCGCAGTGCGATCTCCGTCTTTCCCGAGGCCGTCGGGCCCATCAGGCAGATGACCGGCTGCGACTGCAGGGCTATTGCCCCCGCAGGAACAGTCGATCGAGTTCGGCCAGGCTGACGGCCGTCCAGGTCGGCCGGCCGTGGTTGCACTGGTCGGCGCGTTCCGTCGTTTCCATCTCGCGCAGCAGCGCGTTCATCTCCGGCACCGTCAGGCTGCGATTGGCACGCACCGAATGATGGCAGGCCATGGTCGCGAGGATCTCGTCGCTCAGGTCGTCGACGCGGCTGCTGCTGCCGCCCTCCGCGAGATCGGCCAGCACGTCCCGCAGCAGGCTCTCCGCGTCTGCCTGCTTCAGCAGCGCGGGGAGCTCGCGGACGACGAGGCTCGTCGGCCCGGCCCGGTCGACGACGAGGCCGAGTTGCGCGAATACCCCGGCCTGCTCCTCGGCCAGGTCCGCCTCGCGCTCGGAGACGGCGACCGGCGTCGGCACCAGCAGCGGCTGCCGCGTGAGGCCGCGTTGCTCGTAGGATTTCTTCAGCCGCTCGTAGAGGATGCGTTCGTGGGCCGCGTGCATGTCGACGACGACCAGGCCGTCGGCGTTCTCCGCGAGGATGTAGATCCCGGCAAGCTGTGCGACCGCGAAGCCGAGCGGTGGCGTGTCGGCGCTGCGCGGCCGGGGGGCCGGGTGCGGGCCGCGCGCGGCGGCGACGTCGGCGGACGGCGTTGCCGCGAGCGCGGCATAGCCGGCAAGCGCCTCGCCGACGGCGGCGCGTGACGCCGGCCGGCGCTCGGCGAGCGACATCGCCTGCTGCGTTTCGGCGGCCGGCGCGGCGACGCGCGCGGGACTGCCGGCCTGCGCGCCGGGCCGCGTGCCGGCGAGGGCCTGCTCCAGCGTCTGCACGACAATGCCGTGC
>JBFJUJ010000138.1:0-7600 GCA_041624755.1 Woeseia sp.
CAGGTTCGGCAGGCCCTCGAGGAACAGGATGCGCCCGATGAGCTGGTCGGCGTGCTTCATTTCGTCGATGGATTCTTCGTACTCCTTGTCGCCGAGCGAGTGGAAGCCCCAGTCCTTCAGCATGCGGGAGTGCAGGAAGTACTGGTTGATCGCCGTCAGCTCGTTTTTCAGCACGCGATTCAGGTGGTCGATAACGGTGGCATCGCCTCTCATGAACACTCCGGTCGGCTCGATAGGGAATGTCGCCCATCATAAGTGCCGCAGGGATCGCTGCAAGCGCTATCGCGGCCTCGCGGCGACCGCGGGCAATGTGGACGTTGACAACTGGAATGATTGCGATTTCGCACGCCGCCGGCGGCAGCTCCGGCCATCGCGGGAAGCGGCCCCGCCGGGCTCGCGGGCGGCCTCAGGCCGGGGTCGGGACGTACAGCGTCGGCTGCAGGGCGCCGCGGCGGCTGTGCGTCTCGTCGAGGATGTCGGTCGCCTGCTGTCTGCAGCTGCCGCAACAGGTCGCGACGCCGAGAGAATCCTGCAGGGCATACAGGCTGTCCGCGCCGCTGGCCGCCGCGCGGCGGATGTCCCTGTCGGTGACTGCGTTGCAGATGCAGACGTACATATTCCGGACCCATCCCTCGTATCAGGAATTCAAACGCAAATGAGAATGATTGTCAATAACATTCGCGTGACGCCGCGCCCCACCGGGCCCGCCTACAGCGTGAGGCTCACGCCGAGCCAGGCCGTGCGCCCTAGCCCCGGCCGCAGGCCGGCCGGGCGCCTTGCGGCGACGTAGGTCTCGTCGAACAGGTTGTCGACCTTGAAGTAAGCCGAGAGCTGCTCGGTGAAGCGGTAGCGCCCAACAAGATCCCAGACGACGTGCGAGTCGATCGTGCGCTCCGGATCGAAGGGCCCCTGGCCGGCGACGGTGCGCATGCGGCCGATGTAGTTACCGGCGAGGCTCACGCCGAAGGCCTCCGCCTCGACGCCGGCCGTGGCGCGCAGCTGGTGCTCCGGGATGTACGGCAGTTCGTCGCCCACCTCGACATCGCCCCACGGGTCGAAACTGCTCTCGAAGCCGCTCCTGAATTCCGCTTCGGTCGTCCAGGTGTACTCGAACCGGAGCGGCAGGCTCAGGCCCCGGTCGGACAGCCCGTCGAAGCCCCAGGCCGCGCTCAGCTCGAGACCCTGTACGGTGACCTTGCCGCCGTCGAACTGGTCGCCGATCTGGCCGCTGCCACCGGTCGAGGCGGTTACCGTGCCCACGAGGTTGTCGTAGTCGTTGTAGAAGTAGATCGACTCGAAGCGCAGCGCATCGCGGTCGTAGCGTGCGCCGAACTCGAAATTGACGCTCGACTCCTCGTCGGCGCTGCTGCCCGGGCCGGGCGGGTTGTAGCCGCGGTGGACACCGGCGAGCAGCCTCAGGTTGTCGCTCACGCGATAGAGCGCGCCGATGCCCGGTATCAGCACTGACACGGAGTTCTCGCGCACGCGCGTCGGGCCGGCGCGGCGCTGCGGGTCGTCCGTCGCGTAGTCCTCGCGGGTCAGCCTGATATCCTCGAAGCGCAGGCCCGGCGTGAAAATCCAGTTGCCGCTGGCGATCTCCGAGCTGACGAAGAAGGCCGTGACCTCGGCGGAGCTCACGCGGTTGGTCGTCGAACCCGGTGCGCCGACGCTGGTCAGCACGAGTCGGTCGTCTTCCATGCGGAAGCCGTCTTCGGCCTGCAGCCGGTCCTCCTCGTCTTCGTGGAGCCGGAGTCCGGCCGTGACGCTCAGGTCGCTCTCGCCCAGTTCCAGGTCCCAGGTCAGCGAGCCCTGGATGCCCTGCGAATAATACTGGCGCGCGTTGTGCCGCTTGACGAGCGCGTCGTCGGGGCTCGAGCTGCCGGTCACGTAGGCGAACTCGGTCGCGTAGGTCTGCGGATCGTCGAGAATGGCGCCGATACTCACACCGTTGACGGACTGCAGTTTGAACCAGTCGCGCTCGAAGTTGTTGCGATAGGCAGTCAGCTCGCCGCGCCAGGCGCGCTCGCTGTCGACGAGGTAGCTGAGCTGCAGCTGCTCATGCTCGCCATTGAACACGTCGCCGGCCGAGGCCGCATAGCGGCGGTAGGGATCCGCCGCGAAATCGTCCGCCGTCAGGCCCAGGTAGGTCTCGTCCGAGACCTGGTCGGTGTAGCCCGCTTTGAGGCGCAGGCTCTGGTACAGGCGCGCCTGCGGATCGCTGTCGAGCTGCAGCTTGACCAGGTAGTCCTCGATCTCGTAGCCGGTACCGGTGCCGGCCGGGCCGTCGATGGTCTTGAAGCCGTCGCTCGCGCTCTGCACGGTCTCGACGAGCCAGGAGAAGCGCCGGCCGCGGTCGCCGACGTTCAGGTGCGCGTCGACGCCGTCGTTCTGGCCGAGGCGCAGGTCGACATTGGCGCCGAACTCGTCCGGGATCGGTGTGGAAATGAGGTTGATGGCCCCGCCGGTGGTACGCGGTCCCACGGTCACCGCCGACGGTCCCTTCAGGACCTCGAGCGCATGCATGCGGCGCTGCGTCGGGAAATAGTACGCGGAGGAGGCCGCGTACGGTGCCGGCGCGATCAGCACGCCGTCCTCGAGGAGCGCGATGCGCGCGCTGCGGTCGAGGCCCGAGCCGCGGATGCCGATGTTCGGCCGCAGGCCGAAGCCGTCCTCTTCCTGCACGTAGACGCCCGGCACGGTGCGCAGCACACGCATCACGTCGGAATGGTTCAGCGCATCGAGTTCTTCGGCGTCGACGACGTGCGCGGAACCCGGCACGTCGCGGACGTCGCGCTGGTAGCCGATGATCGTGACGTTGTCGAGCACCTCGCCGCCATCGGACCCGTCCGGCTGGGCGGGTGCCGCTGCCGCACCGGTGGTGCAGAGCAGCAGGGCTGCCGCGCCGCCAAACGCTTTGTGGTTCATTGTCTCTGCCTGTTTTCCCGGCCCGCACGCGCGGGCCTACCCGATGCTGAAAACGTTAACGTAAATGATAATGATTCGCAACTGCAATTTGAACGACACACCCCCTGCCGAACGGGCCGGCGCAGGGCGCCGCTCGCAGGAATCCCGGCGCGCTCGCCAGGCGGCGGCGTCACGCTGCCCGCCGCCCGCTGCGCCGCAGTTCCGCTTTCGGCTGTGACGCAAGCGCTGCAACGGAAGCGGCCGTCGTGGCAACATAGCGGCGCTGCCCTCATCAGCGGCCCCGCGATTGCGACTACCCAGGAACTGCCTTGAGCACCACGAGCCGAAAACTGCTGATCGTCGAGGACGATCCCGGACTCCTTAAGCAGCTGAAATGGTGCTTCGAAGGCTATGACGTCGTGACGGCCGGCGACCGCGTATCCGCCATCGCCGAGCTCAGGCGTCACGAGCCGCTCGTCGTCCTGCAGGATCTAGGGCTGCCGCCGAACCCGGAAGGGGTCGACGAGGGGCTGGCCACGCTGCAGGAGACGCTCAAGCTCGCGCCGTTGACCAAGGTCATCGTGGTAACCGGTCACGGCGATCAGGAGAACGCGCTGCGCGCCGTGGCTCTCGGTGCCTACGATTTTTACCAGAAGCCGGTCGATACGGACACGCTGGAACTGCTCGTGGAGCGTGCCTTCAATATCGCGGAACTGGAATCTGAAAACCGCCGGCTGCAGTCGATCGCGAGCGATTCGCCGCTCGACGGCATCGTTGCGGCCAGCGACGCCATGCTGCAGGTCTGCCGCATGATCGAGAAAGTCGCGCCGACAAACGTGACGACGCTGCTGCTCGGCGAATCCGGCACCGGCAAGGAACTGCTCGCCCGCGCGATCCACCGCCTGAGCCCGCGCGCGGACAAACGCTTCGTCGCGATCAATTGCGCCGCGATCCCGGAGAACCTGCTCGAATCCGAGCTGTTCGGCTACGAGAAGGGCGCTTTCACCGGCGCTGCCAAGCAGACGCCGGGCAAGGTAGAGACGGCCGACGGTGGCACCCTGTTCCTGGACGAAATCGGCGACATGCCGCTGCCGCTGCAGGCCAAGATGCTGCGCTTCCTGCAGGAGCGGGTCGTGGAGCGGGTCGGCGGGCGCGAAGAGATCTCAGTCGACGTGCGAGTCGTGTGCGCGACGAACCAGAACCCGGTCGAGCTCATCAAGGAGGGCCTGTTCCGCGAGGACCTGTACTACCGCGTCAGCGAGATCACTATCGACATACCGCCGCTGCGCGATCGCGAGGAGGGCAGGCTGATACTCGCACGCACGCTGCTCAACAGGTATGCCGAGCAGCAGGGCCGCGCGCTGAACGGCTTCTCCGATGATGCGAACGCGGCGATCGAGGCCTATCACTGGCCGGGCAACGTGCGCGAACTCGAGAACAAGATAAAGAGCGCGGTCATCATGGCGGACGGCAAGCAGGTCACCGCGGTGGACCTCGGGCTGTCGGGCTCCAGCGGCGAGACCGAGTCCCTGAACCTGCGCGAGGTCCGGCAGCGCGCCGAGTCGAAGGCCATCCGCTCGGCCCTGATGAAGAATTTCGGCAATATCTCGCGCACCGCCGAGCAACTTGGCGTCACGCGGCCGACGCTCTACGACTTGCTCAGCAAGTACGGCCTGTCGGCGGAAGCGTATTCGAAGCGCAGCGCGGAAGGCGAGGGCGGCTAGGATGATCGGGGACAGTTACCGGACTGTCCCCGAATGCAGTCAGCGGACCTTGAACGCGTCCGGGTTCAGGTCGTGGCGCGCGAGCAGCTTGTAGAAATCGGTGCGGTTGCGCTTCGCGAGGCGCGCCGCCTGGCTGACGTTGCCGGCGGTGATCTGCAGGATCTGTGACAGGTAATTGCGGGTGAACTCGTCGCGGGCGTCACTGAACGACATCAGCTTGCCGGCGTGTTCACCGAGCGAGGACTGCACCAGTTCGCCGCTGATGACGGGAGAGCGGGACAGGGCCACGTTCTGCCGCACGACATTGTAGAGCTGGCGCACGTTGCCCGGCCATTCCGCCGTCACCAGGAGCTCCACCGCCTCCGGCGCATAGACCTTGCGGTCCTGGCCGGCTTCCTGTGCGATCGTCTGCAGGAAGTGCGACACGAGCAGCGGGATGTCCTCGCGACGCTCGTCGAGGGACGGCAGGCGAATGTTCACGACATTGAGGCGATAGTACAGGTCCTCGCGGAAGCGACCCTCGCGCATCATGTCCTGCAGATCGCGATGTGTCGCGGAGACGACGCGCACATCGACCGAGATCGCCTCGGTACTGCCGACCGGCCGCACCTGGCTTTCCTGCAGGACACGCAGCAACTTGACCTGCAGGCGCATCGGCATGTCCCCGATCTCGTCGAGCAGCAGGGTGCCCCCTTCGGCGGCCTGGAACAGTCCCTTGTGGCTGCGCGTCGCGCCCGTGAACGCGCCCTTCGCGTGACCGAACAGCTCCGATTCGAGCAGGTTCTCCGCCATCGCACTGCAGTTGATGGCAACGAAGGGCTGGCGGTTGCGCGGACTCGCCTTGTGGATGGCCCGCGCGAGGAGTTCCTTGCCGGTTCCCGATTCGCCGGTGACCAGCACGCGAGCGTCGGTCGCCGCGACCATTTTCGCCTGCGCGAGGATCTCCTTGAGTTTAGGGTTACGCGTGATGATCTCGGCCGACCAGTCGTCCTCCACGTCCACGGCCGGCGAGCCGGAGATCTTCATGGCACGCTCGACGGCCTCCATCAGTTCTTCCTTGTCGATCGGCTTGGTCAGGAAGCCGAAGGCGCCGCCCTGGGTCGCGGTTACCGCGTCCGGAATCGTGCCATGCGCCGTGATGATGATGACGCGCAGGCCCGGGCTGCGACCCTGCAGTTCCTTCAGCAGGCCGATGCCGTCCATCTTGTCCATACGCAGGTCGGTGATCACGAGGTCCGGGTTGAAGCGGTGGACCACGGCGAGCGCACGCTCTGCGCTCTCGACCGCCTCGACTTCGTAATCCTCGGCGCGCAGGCGGATGGACAGCAGGCGCAGCAATCCGGGGTCGTCATCGACCAGCAGAATCCTGCCCTTCGATTCGGGCTTCTTGCTCGGCATGGGTTTCACGATTGCGGGCTTCCGAAATCGCTATTATGGCGATTGCCCGGGCGTTTGTCCCCGACGCCGTCACGCTGTCGCAGAACGGTGACAGGTCCGGGCGGCCGGAGCCGTGCAGCATCCGGTATCCGGCGCCCGGGAATTCGCGGAACTGCGTCGCAGCGGATACTCCGGCTGCCGGCCAGGGGGCGCCGAGCGGCCGCCGGTGCAGCCGGCCGTCCTACTGCCGCTCGCCGTTCTCCGCCCGCTCACGGATCGAGCGCTCGATCGTCGTGATCGCGTCGAGCTTTTCTTCGGCCTCCGTCAGCGACTCGCGCAGGCGTCGATTCTCGGCCTCGACCTGCGCAATGCGCTGCTCGATCGCACGCTGTTCCGAGTTCCTGTTGCGCGACGCCTCCGCGCGCAGCCTGTCGGTTTCGCGCTCGAGGGACAGGCTACGCTCGACTTGCTGCAGGTGGATCGTCGCCAGCGAGATCTCGGCGGCGGTCATCAATTCGCTCTGTGACAGCAGTTCGCGGAACAGGTCCTGGGCGCGCTCCGGGTCGCTCTCGGCGTGCGACGGCGTCGCGAGGACGAGCGCGTACCGCAGCTTCGTCGACGGGTCGGGGGTCAGCGACGCGGCCGCCTCGGAATCCGCATAGATCTCCGCCTGCGTCGCCGGGTCGCCGCTCGCCAGGCGATACATCTCTTCGATGTACTGCTCGGCCGGCGGCGCGCCGAGTATGACGCCCGATTCCGGCGCGCTGCGGCGATCGCCGCGCAGCCAGTCCGGTAACTGCGCGCAGCCGCCGAGCAGCACGAGCAGCAGCGCGCCGCCAAGGACGCGACGCGCCAGCGGCACAGCGACGGGGCGGGCGCGGCTAGGCACTGGCAGCGAACCGTGTTTGTGCAACGGCCTCTGCCTGCGGGATCAGGATGCGGAAATGCGCGCCCGGGAACTCCTGCGAATCCACGAGCTCCACCGTGCCGTCATGCGCCTGCACGCATTCCAGCACGACCGACAGCCCGATACCGGTGCCGGCGACCTGGCCACCCTGTTTCTGCCGTCCCTGGAAGAAGGCATCGAAAATCCGCGGGCGTTCCTCGTCCGGAATGCCGGGTCCCGTGTCGCCGATTTCCAGGATGAAGGCGAGGTCCGCGCGCGCGCCGCGGATCGTGATGACGCCGCCGCGCGGCGTGAACTTGATCGCGTTCGACAGCAGGTTGTCGAGGACCGTGCGGATCTTGTCGCGATCGGCGTTGATGATCTCGTCGTCGACCGCCAGCCTGAGCTGGATCTGGGCCGCCTGCAGCGCGAGGCGCTGCGCCCGGGCGACCGACACGGCCAGCGCGCGCACCGGGAACGTGCTGCGGGTGAGCACTTCGTTGCGGGTCTGCCAGGCGCTGAAGCTCAGCAGGTTCTCGATGAGTTGCTGCAGCTTCAGGCCGTTGTGCCGCAGGATGTCGGTGACTTCGCGCTGTGGCGCGGCGAGCTCGCCGACCGTGCCGTCGAGCAGCAGCTCGGTGCCTTCGCGGATGTTGGCGAGCGGCGTCTTCAGCTCGTGCGACATGTGGCGCAGGAAGCGGTTCTTCTC
>JBFJUJ010000139.1:0-7563 GCA_041624755.1 Woeseia sp.
CTGCCGGCCAAGATTTATGCCAACGAGGGCGTCGCGCAGATGCTGTTCCTCGAGTCGGACGAGGAGTGCGAGACCTCCTACCGCGACCGCGGCGGCAAGTACCAGGGGCAGACCGGCGTCACGCTGCCGAAGGCCTGAATCCCGGCGGCCGCCGCGTCAGCCGGGATCGCCGAGCGGCTCGTCCAGCGGCTTGCCGTCGAGCCAGCAGCGGCCGTCACGGCAGGCGATGCGCCCGGACGCGAACAGCCCGGCGGCGCGCGGGTAGATGCGGTGCTCGACTTCCAGCACGCGCGCCGCGAGCCGCGCGGCGTCGTCGCCGGGCAGCACCGGCACGCGACCCTGGATGATCGGCGGCCCGCCGTCCAGTTCGTCGGTGACGAAATGCACCGTGCAGCCGTGCTCGCTGTCCCCGGCGTCGAGAGCCCGCTGGTGCGTATCGAGGCCCGGATACTTCGGCAGCAGCGACGGATGGATGTTGAGGATGCGGCCGGCGTATCGCCTGACGAAGTCGGGGCCGAGGATGCGCATGAAGCCGGCGAGAATCAGCAGGTCCGGCGCAAAGCGATCGATCTCGGTCGCGAGCGCCTCGTCGTAGGCCCGGCGGTCGGACGCATCCCGACCGTAGCCGCGGCTGGGCACGTAGCGCGCCGGGATGCCGGCACGCGCCGCGCGCTCCAGCCCGCCGGCCTGCGGCCGGTTGCTGATGACCACGCGCAGATCGAGGTCGAGTTCGCCACGCTCGACGGCGTCGATGAGCGCCTGCAGGTTGCTGCCGCCGCCCGAGATGAGGACCGCAGCGGAGGGCCGGCCCCCGGCGGTCAAACGTAGCGCACCGCGCCGGCGCCCGCGACCACGCGGCCGAGGCGCCAGGCCGCCAGGCCGTCGGCCGCCAGCCGGTCGATCGCAGCCTCGACCTCGCCGTCGGCGACGACGATAACCATGCCGACACCGCAGTTGAAGGTGCGGCGCATCTCGTCGGCGGCGATGCGGCCGGTCACCGCCAGCCAGTCGAAAGTCGGTCCCGGCCTCCAGCTGTTGACGTCGATTTCGGCGTGCACGTCGCCGGGCAGCACGCGGGGCACGTTGTCGGTGAGCCCGCCGCCGGTGATGTGGGCCATCCCCTTCACCGTGATGGCGCGGCACAGCGCCAGCAGCGGCCGGACGTATATGGTCGTGGGTGCCAACAACAGGTCTTCGGCGGCCGCGCCGTCGATGTCGCGATTCTCGGCGCCGTCGAGGACCCGGCGAATGAGCGAGAAACCGTTGGAGTGCGGTCCGCTCGAGGCGATGCCGACCAGCGCGTCGCCGGCCTCGATCGACGCGCCGTCGATCAGCTCGGCGCGCTCCACGGCGCCGACGCAGAAACCGGCGAGATCGTATTCGCCGGCGGCGTACATGTCGGGCATTTCCGCCGTCTCGCCCCCGATCAACGCCGCGCCGGCTTGCCGACAGCCCTCGGCGATGCCCTTGACGACTTCCTCGGCGACCGCGACGTCCAGCCGGCCGCAGGCGAAATAATCGAGAAAAAACAAGGGCTCGGCGCCAGTGACCAGGACGTCGTTGGCGCACATCGCGACGAGGTCGATGCCGATCGTGTCGTGGCGGCCGAGCTGCTGCGCCAGCTTCAGCTTGGTGCCGACACCGTCGGTGCCGGACACGAGGACTGCTTCCCGGTAGCGCTCCGGGGGCAGGGCGAACAGCCCGCCGAAGCCGCCGAGCCCGGCCAGCACTTCCGGCCGCCGCGTGGCAGCCACCAGCGGCTTGATTCGTTCGACGAGCGCGTTACCGGCGTCGATGTCGACGCCGGCATCGCGATAGGTCAGGGATTTGCGGGTCATAGCGCTCAGCACTCGCCACGCGTGGCGTGACTTGCCGTGGGTTTTTGCCCGGGTCGAGCCATGCTGCTCGATCCGGACGGCCCGTGATCGGTTTTGAGTTAGCCTGCAGGGCGATATGATAGAACCTAATCCCTGAGACCACCATCGCAAGGTCCCGATCCCGGGAAACCGACATGCTGACAGACAACCCGTGCACGCTGCGTCGACGCAGGCGCAGCTACACCGTGATATGGCTGGCCGCGTTTTTGTCGTGGTTGCCGGCCGCCGACGCGATCGAGGTCGAATCGCTGTACCAGGCCGAGGTGCCGCTCGAGCCGTCGGACCCGGACGCGCGCCAGGTCGCCTACGAGCGCGCACTCGAGCAGGTCCTGGTGCGTGTCACCGGCTCCGAGGGCGCGGCATTTTCCCCGGAATTGAAGGCCCTGTTCCCGAACCCGGCGCGCTTCGTCCTGCAGTTCCGGCCGGGGGAGGGCGACACGCTGTGGGTATCCTTCGACGGCGCTGCCATCGAGCGGGTGCTGCGTGCCCGCGGCCTGCCGGTATGGGGCAGGGACCGGCCGCTGACCGTCGTGTGGCTGGCCGTCGACTGGGGGCAGGGCGATCGCGAGCTGCTCGCTGCGGCGCCGCCCTACGTGCAGCCCTCGATCGACCTGCGCGCGGCGCGGCGTAGCGAGCTTCGCGAGCGCATCGAGCGCGTGGCCGCGGCCCGCGGCATCCCCGTCGTTTTCCCGGACCTCGACAATGAAGTTTCCACCGATGTCAGCTTCGTCGACGTCTGGGGCGGCTTCCACGAGCGCCTGAAGGAGGCGTCGCGGCGCTACGGGGCGAGTTCGGTGCTCGTCGGCCGGCTGCGCACGGACGTGGCACAGCGCAATCGCTGGTCGTATTACTTCGGCGGCAACGAGCGGCAGTGGAGCGGCGACCCCGAGGAGACCGTCCACCTGCTGGCCGATACGCTCGCCGGCGAATTCGCGTTCGTCGGCGACGCGCCCCTGGAAGACGTCATGCTGACGGTGACGAACGTGAACTCGGTGCGCGACTACGCCGCGGTACAGAAGCTGATCGGCGGCCTGCAGCTCATCAAGGAGTACCGCCTCGATGCCGTGAACGGTGACCGTGTTCGCTACGCCGTGCGCATCAACGGCGGCCGGCAGCGGCTCGCCTCGGCCCTCGATTTCGACGGCAGGCTCGAGCGCTACGCCTCTCCCGAAGACGGCTTCGGGACAGGCGAGCCCGGCGGCCTGAGCTACGCCTACCGGCCCTGACGGCCGCCGCCGCGATGCCATGAGCCTGAGCTGGCTGCCCAACGCGATCTCCATCCTGCGCATTGCGCTGATCCCGCCCATCCTGATCGCCGTCGCCGGCCGGTACTTCGAGGTCGCGCTCGGCCTGTTCCTGCTGGCGGCCCTGTCGGATGGCATAGACGGCTGGCTGGCGAAGCGCTACGCCTGGCATTCGCGGCTGGGCGCCCTGCTGGACCCGATCGCGGACAAGCTGCTCGTCGCCGGCATGTTCATCATGCTGGTCGCGGGCGGCTACCTGCCGCTGTGGCTGGCCGTCCTCGTCATCCTGCGCGACGTCGTGATCATCGGCGGGGCGACCGCCTATAATTTCCTGGTCCGACCCGTACAGGGCGAACCCACTCGCATCAGCAAGCTAAACACCGCGCTCGAGCTGGTGCTGGTCGTGTTCGTGCTGAGCCGCGCGGCGTTCGACTGGCCGCCCGAGATCAGCGTGGTCGTCGTCGGTGCCGGCGTGCTGGTTACCGTGGTCGTCAGCGGCATCGATTACGTGTGGTCGTGGTCCCGGCGGGCGCGAGGGCTTATTTGAAACGGTGGTGTCGCGGGCGCCGGGGCCGGCCCGCGGCGGTCGGCGAGCCTCGATTAAGGGAAACGGCATGGACAGGGAAAGAAACATCAACTGGCTGATCGCACTGGCCGTCATCGGCTGGTTGCTGTGGCTGCTGGCGCCGGTGCTGACGCCGTTCGTGGCCGCCGCGCTGCTCGCCTACATCGGCGATCCGCTCGCCGACCGGCTGCAGGCGATGCGGCTGCCCCGCACGATCGCGGTCGTCATCGTGTTCCTGCTGACGATCCTGTCGGTGGCGCTGATCGCCCTGCTCGTGCTGCCGCTCATCCAGACGCAGGTCGGTGCGCTGCTCGACGCGCTGCCCGGCATCGTCGCGCAGTTCGAGCAGGTGTGGCTGCCGAAGCTGACCGGCCTGATCGGCGCGGAATCCGCCGAGGACGTCGGCGTCGCCGCCTTCCTCGACCGCTACAGCGACATGGCGGGCACCTGGGGCGCCAAGGTACTGGTGTCGCTGACGCGCTCGGGCGGCGCTCTCGCGGCCGCGGTCATCAGCCTGTTCCTGATCCCGATCCTGACGTTCTACCTGCTGCGGGACTGGGATTCGATGATCAAGCACCTGGGCTCGCTGGTGCCGTCCCGGCAGCGCGATACGGTCTTCAGGCTCGCGCGCGAATCCGACGAGGTGCTCGGCGCTTTCCTGCGCGGCCAGCTCCTCGTCATGATCGCGCTGGCCGTCATCTACTCGATCGGCCTCGGCCTCGTCGGCCTGCAGTTCGCCGTGGCGATCGGCGTGGTCGCCGGGCTCGTCAGTTTCGTGCCCTATCTCGGCTTCGTGTTCGGCATCGGCCTCGCCGGGTTGACGGTGGCCCTGGAACCGGATCCGCTGCTCAGGCTGCTCGGCGTCGTCGCGACCTTCTCGATTGCGCAGATGATCGAGGGCTCCGTGCTGACGCCGAAACTGGTCGGCGACCGCATCGGCCTGCATCCGGTCCTCGTGATCTTCGCCGTGGCGTCCGGCGGCCAGCTGTTCGGTTTCTTCGGCGTGCTGCTCGCGCTGCCGGCCGCGGCGGTGCTGTCGGTGCTGGTGCGCTTCGCCTACGAGCGCTATCTCAAGGAGCATCCGGACGCGCGCGCGATCGCGGAATCCGGTCCGGAGGCCCTGGAATCCGGAGACGGCGGGTCTTGAGCCAGCTCGCGCTGCCGCTGAAGCTCGACGACCACGCCGTCTTCGGCAGCTTCTGGCCCGCCCGCAACGAGGCCACGGTCGCCTTCCTAGAGGAACTGGCGGCTACCGGCGAGGGGGCCGGATGCTGGCTGTTCGGGCCGCCGGCGAGCGGCAAGTCGCACCTGCTGCAGGCGGTCTGCGCACGCGCGGGCGAGAGCGCAATCTACCTGCCGCTCGCGGCGCTGTTCGCGGCCGGGCCCGCGATCCTGGACGGCGCCGCGTCGCGGCGCGTCGTCTGCATCGACGATGTCGACCAGGCCGCCGCGGCGACCGACTGGGAAGAGGCGCTGTTCGCGCTGTGGAACGAGCTCTGCGACGCGGGCGGAACCCTGCTCGTCACGAGCGCGAGCAGCTTGCGCGAAAGCCGTTTTCGGCTGCCCGACCTGCGCTCGCGCCTGTCTCAGCTGACCGCGTTCCGGCTGCAGGCGCTCGCCGAGCCCGACCGCGTCGATGCGCTCAAGCTGCGTGCGCGACACCGCGGGCTGGAACTTCCTGACGACACCGCGCGCTACCTGCTGCACCGCAGCCGTCGCGACATGGCAAGCCTGTACGCGCTGCTGGACCGACTCGACGCGGAGGCGCTGCGCGCGCAGCGGCGCCTGACCGTGCCTTTCGTCAGGGACGTGCTGCGGGCCTGAGGCCCGCGCCCGCCGGCGGTCAGTCGCTGCGGGCCAGCCGGACGGCGATGTCGGCGACGCGCCTGCCGAGCGCGCGCGCGAGGCGCCGTTCCTCGTCGGCGAGCTCGTCCCCCTGCCGGTTCCAGGTGACGTGCGACGCCCCGTACGGCGTACCGCCGGTCTTCGTATCGGAAAGGTCTTTCTCCGTGTACGGGATGCCGGTGATCAGCATGCCGTGATGGATCAGTGGCAGCGCCATGCTGAGCAGGGTCGATTCCTGGCCCCCGTGCAGCGTCGACGTCGACGTGAACAGGCCGGCCGGCTTGCCGGCCAGACCGCCCGTCAGCCACAGTCCCGACGTGCCGTCGAGGAAATACTTCAGCGCGGCGGCCATGTTGCCGAAGCGTGTCGGGCTGCCGAGCAGCAGGCCGCCGCATTCGAGCAGGTCCGTGTGCATCGCATACGGCGGCCCCTCGCCGGGGACCGGCTCCGCAGTCGCCCGGGTGTCGGGCGAGACGTTCGGCACGGTCCTCAAGCGCGCGGCCGCGCCCTGTACCGCATCCACCCCGTTGCAGACCTCGCGCGCGAGTGCCTCGGTCGCGCCGTTGCGCGAGTAGTACAACACCAGGACGTCGATCATCGCTCGCGCGATCCCGTGTCCAGCAGCGCGAGGACGCTCTCGGGCGGCCGGCCGATGACCGCGCGGCCGCTGGCTTCGTCGACGACGATCGGTCGCTCGAGCACCTGCGGATGGTCGGCGAGCCACGCGGCGAGCGCCTGCTCGTCGTCGAGGTCGAGCCGGTCGCGGGCCGCCCGGAACTCTTCTTCGCCCGTCCTCAGCAAGTCCCGTAGCGGCCGGCGCAGCGCGCCGGCCAGTCCGATCAGCGCCTCGGCATCGGGTGCCTCGTCGAGGTACAGCCGAACCCGCGGCCCGACGCCGCGGTGTTGGAGAATTTCCAGCGTTTTCCGCGACTTCGAGCAGCGCGGGTTGTGGTAGATGGTGATCTGCATGGCTCCTTCCGGGGGCGCCTCGGAACGGCGACTGTAGCAACCGGGGCGCGCCCGGTCAGCTGCTTGACTGCCTGTACAACTGCCTGCTAGCGTGTCTCGGTGCGCTCGAAGATAGTAACGATAACAACCGGCTGCATGGTCGGCGTACACTGGCGCGGCATTTTGGTTGCGCTTGCGCTCGTTTTTGCGTCCTGCGAAACGGCGCCGCCGGTACAGGAAATGAGCGACGCCCGCCAGGCCATCGCCGTGGCCCGCGAGGCCGGTGCGGAGGACCACGCCGCCGCGGAACTCCGGCAGGCCGAAGACTACCTCGCCAGCGCACAGCAGAAACTGAGCCGCCGCGCCTACGCGCAGGCGCGGCGCGATGCGCTGGCCGCCAGGAACAGCGCTCTGCAGGCGCTGTCGGTCGTCGATCGCGCGACCGGGCAGCGAGAGAACTGACGTACCCCGGGCAGCGGCGTGGCTGATCCTCGCGATACCGGCGGCGCCGACGACAGCGCCGCCCCGCAGTCGCCGGAAGAGCTGCGCTCGGGCTGCCGCCTGTTCCGTGTCAGCGGGCGGGTGCAGGGCGTGTTCTTCCGCGCCAGCACGCAGACCGCGGCGCGCGACCTGGGCCTGTCGGGCTACGCCAGGAACCTGGACGACGGTTCGGTGGAGGTGCTGGCCTGCGGCAGCGCGGCCGCCCTCGATCGGCTGCAGCAATGGCTGCGCGAAGGGCCGCCGATGGCGGTCGTGGAATCGGTGAGCGGGCGCGACGTCGCGTGGCGCGATCTCGAGACCTTCGAGACGGGCTGAGTCAGACGCGAAACCACTTGAGTCGGAGCTTGTCCAGCACCTTGTTGGGGTACTTGCGCCGTCCCAGGCTGCCGTTGTAGCGCCCGAGCGCCCGCACGAGGTCGCCGTTCTCCATGTCGTAGTAGTAGCGCAGGATCGTGCAGCCGAAGCGCAGGTTCGTGTCGACATGCATCAGGTTGTCGTTCGGGCGGCCGATTTCGTCGAGCCAGAACGGCATGACCTGCATCAGCCCCAGCGCGCCGGCGACGGATATCGCGAAGCGGTCGAA
>JBFJUJ010000140.1:0-7537 GCA_041624755.1 Woeseia sp.
CGCCTCGAGGAAGAGGCCGCCGCCGCCGGCGGGCAGGTTCACGTCCTGCTCGGCAACCACGAAGTCATGAACCTCGTCGGCGACCTGCGCTACGTCTCGGCAGGCGAGTATGCCGCGTTCGCGGCCGAGGAGACCGACGAGGAACGTGCCTGCTGGCGCGAGCGCTTCATCGCACGCGCGCTCGCAGCCGCGGAGGCGGAAGCTGAGGCACAGGCACAGGCGCAGGCCGCGGCGCAGGCGGAAGCTGCCGCCGAGGCGGAGGCCGCGGCCCCGGCGGCGCCGGAATCCGTGCAGGACGTCGCTGTTGAGGCGCGCCCGGCACCCGATCCGGCGACGCTGGCGGCGCAGTTCGAGCGCGCCCACCCGCCGGGCTTCTTCGCGCACCGTCGCGCCTTCCGGCCCGATGGCGTCTACGGCGCCTGGCTGCTCGGCAAGCCGATGATCGTCGTCGTCAACGACACGGTGTTCGTGCATGGCGGCGTGTCGCCGTCGGTGGGCGCACTGGGTCTCGAAACCGTCAATCGCGACCTTGGCGAAGAACTGGATAGCTACGTCAGGGCAGTCGCGGCGCTGACTGATGCGGGCATCCTGCATCCGGGCGACAGCTTTTACGCGCACCGGAAGATCGTCGCCGGACTGCCCGAGGGCAACGTGCTCGATGACGCCGCAAAGGCAGCGGTCGCGACTGTCATGCAGGATCACCAGGTCTCGATCCACGACCAGGACGGCCCTGCCTGGTACCGCGGGCACGCCGGCTGCCCGGCGATGCTCGAACGCGATCGCCTCGGGCTCGCGCTCGCCGGCATGAACGCCGAGCGCATTGTCATCGGGCACACGCCGACGGTGTCCCGGCGGATCGTGGACCGCATCGACGAGCGCATCCTCGAGATCGATACCGGCATGCTGAACGAGTACTACGGCGGCAGCGCGCACGCGCTGGTGCTGGACCGAGGCGACCGCGGCGCTGTCGCAGAGGATGGCGGCCGGCCGGACATCGACGCGGACCCGCGGCCGAACGGACTCGGTGCGCTGTCCGTCACCGCCATCGAGGCCATGCTCGGGGATGGCGAGGTCCGCCTCGGCGACGAACGGCCGGACGGCTTCTTCGACGCCCGGGTGTTGCTCGGCGGGCGGCAGGCCGCGGCGCGCTTCTTTCCCGACCGGAAACGTCGCTTTTCCCCGGAAGTGGCCGCCTGGCGCCTCGATCGCCTGCTCGGCGTCGGGCTGGTGCCGGTCACGGTGCGGCGCGAGGTCGACGGCAAGCACGGCGCGCTGCAGCTCATGCCGCTCGGCGCCATCACCGAAGAGCAGCGCATCGCGGCGCGGTCCGGCGCCACCGCCTGGTGCCCGCTGCCGGCGCAGTGGGAGTCGATGTACGTGTTCGACACGCTGATCGGGAAGGACGTGCGCACCCAGCAGGAGATCCTCTACGACGGCGAGGCCTTCAAGCTGTTCCTGAGCGGCCACGGCAACGCCTTCGGCACGCGCGGCGGCAAGCCGCGCTACCTGAAAGAGGTGGAAGTGACGGTCGGGCCCGCGTGGCGCGAGGCGCTGGCCGCGCTGAACGCGGAGCTGCTCGAGGCGGAACTCGGGGACGTCCTCGACGCCCGCCAGCGCCGCGCCGTATTGAAGCGTCGCGACGAGCTGCTGGCCGGCGACTAGCGGTTGCCCGCGAGCTGCTAGATCTCGTTCGCCCGCGCGGCCGCCGCGATGTGCTCCGCGGCGCGGAATGCCAGCGCCATGATCGTCAGCGTCGGCTGGCCCCGTCCCGACGTCACGAAACTCGAGCCGTCGCACAGGAACAGGTTCTGTACTTCGTGACTGCGGTGATAGCGGTCGACGACCGAGGTCTGCGGGTCGTCGCCCATGCGGCAGGTGCCGAGCAGGTGCGCGCCGCTGCGCTGCGCGTGCACCGGGTAGGCCCAGCTGCGCCTCGCGCCGGCGGCGTCGAACAGCTCGAGCGCGCGCTCCTGCAGGAACGCGGCGATCGCGAGGTCGTCGTCGTGATCGCGGTAGGTGATGCGCAGCGCGGCGCGGCCGAAGCGGTCGCGGTAGGTGGGGTCGAGCGTGACGTTGTTGCGATCGAGCGGGAGCGACGTCGTATTGCCGATGATCGACATCTGCCGCGTGTAGCCGTGTGCCAGCATCTCCTTGAACTCGCGGCCCCAGCGCGGCGCGTCCGGCGGCATGCCGGCCATGGCGTGCAGGATCGGCGTCGACGAAAACAGCGGCCGCGCGTCGATGCCGCCGCCGCCGTAGAAACCGCGCGCCGGGTCGGTCTCGTAGAAGTCGTGCACGATGCGGGTGACCTGGATGCTCTTGTAGTCGTTGAGCTGCCGTTCGAACACGCCGTTGGCGATCGAATGGCAGTTGAACATCAGGTTGCGGCCGACGAAACCCGAGGAATTCGCCAGGCCGTCCGGGTGCGCACTGCTGGCAGAGTCGAGCAGCAGGCGCGGCGTCTCGGCGCCGTTGGCCGACAGCACGACCGCCTTCGCCTTCTGCGAGCGCTCGCGGCCGTCGGCGTCGTAGTAAAGCACCTCGTCGACCCTGCCGTCCTTGCCCGTCTCCAGCCGGAACACGGTCGACAGCGGCCTGAGCTCGCAGCGGCCGGTGGCGAGCGCTTCCGGGATCATCGTCGCCAGCGTCGACGACTTCGCGCCGACCTCACAGCCGAAGGACATGCAGTAGCCGCAGTGGACGCAGGCTGCGCGCCCGTTGTGCGGCGCGGAGAGGATGGCGACCGGCGCCGGCTGCGGATGCAGGCCGAGTTTCTTCGCGGCCCGCTCGAGGATCGCGCCCGATGACTTGATCGGCATCGGCGGCACCGGGTAGGGCCGCGAGCGGGGTGCGTCGAACGGCCCCGGGGCGCCGGAGACTCCGATCTCCCAGTCGACCCGCGTGTAGTAGGGCTCGAGCTCGTCGTAGCTTATCGGCCAGTCGGCAAAGGTCGTGCCGGCGATGGGGCCGAGCACGCTACGCTCCCGGAAATCGATCTCGCGCAGCCGCCAGTAGTTGCCGCTGAAGTGCACGCTGCTGCCGCCGACCGTTCGCGCGTAGTAGGCCGGCGGCTCCATCTCGGATTCCGGCAGTCCGGCCGCTTTGCTCTCGTCGTCGCGGAAGGTCTGGCCCAGTTGCGATGCCGCACCGCCGAGCAGCTCACCGCTGAAGAGGACGCCGATCTCGTCATGGCTGAAGTCTTCCGCCTGCCGGTACGGGCCCTGCTCGAACACGACGACGTCGAAGCCCTGAACCGTCAGCTCGCGGGCGATGATGCCGCCGGCGGAACCGGAACCGACGACGACGAAGTCGACGGCCTCGTCGTGAGCGAACGCCGGCATCGATTCAATCGCCATCCGCGTGCTCCCGCGGGTACTCGGCGTCGTAATGGCCGAAGGGCGGCGTGTGCGCGTGCGCGTGCGGATCGAGACCGAGCAGCTTCCAGCCGACGTAGTCGTGGTTGCCACCGTAGTCGGGCAGGCAGAACATGCCCATCAGCGTGGCGACACGCAGAAGTTGGAACAGCGACGTATCGTCGCGCGTCGCGAGGAACGCATCCTGGTCGGCTTCGTCCAGGTCCGGAAAGCGCCCGCTGCCGGGATAGGCTTCCGTCAGCGCCGCGTTGAACTCGTCGAGGCCGCTCCTGAGCGCCGGCAGTCCGGGGGCGAGGAAGTCGCCGACCGCCTTGTCGATGAACCAGATCACACCGGCCTCGCGCGCGCCGGGCGTATCGGTCGTCGGCAGTATACGGGCGGTGATCGCCTCGATGTCGCGGGCCTCGTCCGCGCCGAGATTCATGAAGTCGGCGCCGGCATCGCGTGCGCTGCAGGCGGCCTGAACGAGCGCAGCGAGGCCGGGCAAGGTGGCCCTGAGCGCCGCGGACCCGGCGAGGGATCCGGACCCTCTCAGGAACAGGCGCCTGGTGAGTTCGTTGCCGCTCATGCTGTCGACCCCCGCGTCGTCGGCTTTTGCCGGCAAGGTAGCACAGTCACCGGCCCGAAAGCGCGCAGCGCCAACTACCCGCCGGCAGGCAGATCACCTACCATGGGAGAACACGGGACAGTCGGCAGCGGGCAGCTGCCGGAGGAACATGGGCCGACTGACGACACACGTTCTCGACACCGCGCGCGGTCGGCCGGGCGCGGGCATCACGATCCGCCTGAGGCGGCTGGACGCCGAGGCCCGGCTCGTGACCGAGACGGTGACCAACGCCGACGGCCGCACCGACGAGCCGCTGCTCGATGGCGCCGGCTTCGCCGCCGGCCGGTACGAGCTCAGCTTCGATGTCGGGGCCTATTTCGACGGCAGCGGTCTCGAGCTTGCCGAGCCTCCGTTCCTCGACGAGGTGGTCGTGCGTTTCGCAGTAGCCGAGGATGCGCACTACCACGTGCCGCTGCTGGTCTCACCGTGGAGTTACTCGACGTATCGTGGCAGCTGACGGCGCGGCGACATGAATCATCCGGCGACAGAGGTGCTGCGTTTCGTGCTCGACGGGGAGGTCGTCGAACTGGCCGACGTCGATCCGACGAGGACCGTGCTGCAGTTCCTGCGCGAGGATCTCGGCCGCTGCGGCACCAAGGAGGGCTGCGCGGAGGGTGACTGCGGCGCCTGCACCGTCGTCGTCGCCGGGCCCGGCGAGGACGGGCGGCTCGAGGCTCGCGCCGTCAACGCCTGCATCCACTTCCTGCCGCTGCTCGACGGCAAGGAACTCCTGACCGTCGAGAGCCTGTCCGCCGGGAACGGCGAACTGCACCCGGTGCAGCGCGCGATGATCGACTGCCACGGCTCGCAGTGCGGCTTCTGCACGCCGGGCTTCGTCATGTCGCTGTTCGCGCTGTACAAGAACGACCCGGCGCCCGATCGCGTGGCGATCGACGACGCGCTGGCCGGTAACCTGTGCCGCTGCACCGGCTACCGGCCGATCGTCGCGGCGGCGCGGGACATGTATGCGCTCGCACCCGGGCAGGCCGGAGACTGGCTGCACTCTCCCGGCCGCGCCGACCGCGCGGACGAAGACGAGAAGCGGCGCGTCGCGCGCCTGCGCTCGATCGCGCACGACGACACGCTGGCGCTGGCTCACGATGGACGGCGCTTCTTCGCGCCGCGAAGCGCCGCAGCGCTGGCCGGGCTGATGGCGGAGCACCCCGACGCGACGCTCACCGCCGGCGGCACCGACGTCGGGCTGTGGGTCACGAAAGAGCTGCGCGAATTCGACACGCTGATCTACACGGGGCACGTGGAGGAACTGCGCACGATCGAGACCGACGACGAGGCGATCCGCGTCGGCGCAGCCGTCACCTTCAGCGAGCTGTTGCCGGAGCTGAACCGGCACTTCCCGACGCTCGAGGAGCTCTGGCTGCGCTTCGCGTCGCCGCCGATACGGAATGCCGCGACTCTCGGCGGCAACGTCGCCAACGGCTCGCCGATCGGCGACTCGATGCCGGCGCTGCTGGCCCTCGACGCGACGCTGGTCCTGCAGAGCGCGACCGGACTCCGCGAGCTGCCGTTGAAGGACTTCTACCTCGGCTACCGCCAGACCGCGCTTCGCCCCGGCGAGTTCGTCGCGAGGATCGACATCCCGCGGCTCGCGCCCGGCGACCGGCTGCAGAGCTACAAGGTGTCGAAGCGCTTCGACCAGGACATCTCCGCCGTCTGCGGCGCGTTCCGGCTGCGAGTCGTCGACGGCCGCATCGACGACGCGCGGGTCGCCTTCGGCGGCATGGCCGCGGTGCCGAAGCGCGCGCCGGCCTGCGAGCGCGCGCTGACCGGCGCCGCGTTCACGGCGGACAGCCTTGCCGCCGCGGCGGATGCGCTGGACGAGGATTTCGAGCCGATCAGCGACATGCGCGCCAGCGACGAGTACCGCCGGCGCGTCGCGAAGAACCTGCTGACACGCTGCTACCGCGAAACGGCGGCGAGCGACGAGGGCCGGGCCGTGAGCCGGGTATACGGTTATGGACGTCGCCGCCGGGCCTGAGCGCGGCGACGCCGCCGTGGCCGGGGCCGCCGGTTCGGCCGTCCCGCACGACAGCAGCCACCTGCACGTCAGCGGGGCGGCGGCGTACACCGACGACATCCCGGAGCCGCGCGGACTGCTGCACCTGGCCGTCGACATGAGCGAGCGACCGCATGCGCGCATCGTGAATCTCGACCTCGACGCCGTACGCGCCGCGGCCGGCGTCGTCGACGTGATGACGGCCGACGACATACCCGGCAAGAACAACTGCGGCCCGGTAGTGAACGACGACCCGATATTCGCGCCGGGTCTCGTGCAGTACGTCGGCCAGGCCGTGTTCGCCGTGGCGGCGACTACCGTCACCGCGGCGCGCCGGGCCGCCAGGCTCGCGCGCATCGAGTACGAGGATCTCGAGCCCATCCTCGATCCGCTCACGGCGCTCGAGAAACGCTCCTTCGTGCTGCCCTCCGAGACGCTGGCGCGCGGCGCGCCGGACGAGGCGCTGGCAGGCGCGCAGCACCGCCTGCAGGGCAGGATCGAGGTCGGTGGCCAGGACCAGTTCTATCTCGAGGGCCAGATCGCGATGGCGCTGCCGGTCGAGGACGGCGACCTGCACGTCTACAGCTCCACGCAGCATCCCGGCGAAGTGCAGCATCTCGTGGCGGAGGCGACGGGCAGGACCTCCAAGGACGTGGTCGTCGAATGCCGGCGCATGGGCGGCGCTTTCGGCGGCAAGGAGAGCCAGCCGGCACTGATCGCCTGCATCGCCGCGCTGATGGCCCAGCGCTTGAAATTGCCCTGCAAGCTCAGGCTCGACCGCGACGCCGACATGGTCATGACCGGCAAGCGCCACGACTTCGTCATCGATTACGACGTCGGCTTCGATGCCGAGGGACGCATCGAGGGCATCGAGTTCGTGTTTGCGTCGCGCTGCGGCATGTCGGCGGACCTGTCCGGCGCGATCAACGACCGCACGATGTTCCATTGCGACAATGCCTACTTCCTGCCGAACGTCAGGATCGTCTCGCACCGCTGCAAGACGCACACGGTGTCGAACACCGCGTTCCGCGGCTTCGGCGGCCCGCAGGGCATGTACGCCATCGAATACGTCATCGACGAGATCGCGCGCTTTGTCGGCAGGGACCCGCTCGACGTCCGGCGCCTGAATTACTACGGCGCGGGCGGCCGCGACGTAACGCCTTACGGCCAGAAGGTCGAAGACAACCTGCTCGAGGACATCACGGCGCGCCTCGAGGCCAGCGCGGACTACCGCGCGCGGCGAGATGCCGTGCAGCGCTTCAACGCGGAGCACGAGACGCTCAAGCGCGGCATCGCGCTGACCCCGGTGAAGTTCGGCATCTCCTTCACCGCGACACACCTGAACCAGGCGGGCGCGCTGCTGCACGTCTACACGGACGGCACCGTGCATCTCAACCACGGCGGCACGGAGATGGGGCAGGGACTGTTCACGAAGGTCGCGCAGGTCGTCGCCGAGGAACTGCAGATCGACATCGACCGGATCAAGATCACCGCCTCCGACACGAGCAAGGTGCCGAACGCCTCGGCAACGGCGGCGTCCAG
>JBFJUJ010000141.1:0-7458 GCA_041624755.1 Woeseia sp.
GGGCGCTGCCGGCGGGCACGTAAAGCCCGACGGCGTCGATGGCGTGCGACACCCGCTGGCAGCGCACGCCCGGTATCGTCTCGATGTCGACGTCGGGCTGGCGCTGCTCCGCGTGGAAGCGGCGCACGTTGGCAATCGCGGTGTCGATCGCCGCCAGCGACGCCGGCCGCAGCGCGCGCTCGGCGGCATCGAATTCCTCGTCCGTGACGCGCAGCGTTTCGAGCTCGACGCCGTCGAACTTCGCCGTCAGCGCGAGCAGGGCCGTGTCGCCGTCAGCGCGAACGCGCGTGACGATGCCGCGCACGGCCGCCTCGACGTCGGCGCGGACATTGACCGCCGGGCGCTCGAGCAGGGCGCGGCGGCGCTGCTCGTCGAGCGTCTCCCAGCGGACGGGCGTCAGCAATTCTCTCGGCAGGGCGCTCATGCGAGCATCTTCTCGACCGGCAGCACGAGGAGCGCGCTCGCGCCGGCGGCCTTGAGGTTTTCCAGCGTCTCCCAGAATACGTTCTCGCGGCACACGGCGTGCACGGCGACGCGGCCGCTGTCGTCGTCGAGTGGAATCACGGTCGGCGCCTCGGAGCCCGGCAGCAGGCGCTTGATCTCCGCCAGCGCGCTGCGCGGCGCGTGCAGCATGATGTACTTGCTCTCGCGCACCTGCAGCACGCCGTCGAGCCGCTGCAGCAGCTTGTCCACCCATTCCTGCTTCGCGGCCGGCAGCTCGGCGCGCGTCTGGATGATGATGGCCTCGCTCTCGGTGACCTTTTGCACCTCGCGAAGCTGGTTGGCCTTCAGCGTCGAGCCGGTCGACACGAGATCGCAGATGAAATCGGCGCGGCCGAGCCGCGGCGCGATCTCGACCGCGCCGGAGAAATAGACGATCTCCGCATCGATGTCCTGCGCGCGCAGGTAGCTGCCGAGGGTCGCGGTGTAGCTCGTCGCGATGCGCTTGCCGCTCAGGGACTGCGGCCCGTGGTAGGCGACGTCCTCCGGCGCGGCGATCGACAGCCGGCAGTGGCCGAAGTCAAGCTCGAAGACCTGGTCGAACAGGGCGTCGCGCCCGTCGTCCTCGAGGCTGCAGCGCTTTTCGGTGACGACGTTCTTGCCGACTATGCCAAGGTCGCAGACGTCGTCGCTGACGAGTCCGGGGATGTCGTCGTCGCGCACCAGCAGCAGGTCCACCGGCATGTTCTCGCCGTAGCAGAAGAGCTGGTCCTTGCTCTGCGTGAACTTCAGGCCGCAGCGCTCGAGCAGGTCGAGCGAATGATCGGTCAGGCGGCCGGATTTTTGCACCGCGATCTTGATGCGCTGCTCGGAGTCGTCCATGAGTGTGTCCTAGTGGGCGGCGCCGGATTTGCGCGAACGACGCGGTGCGAGCCGCTCGAGCGCCGCCTGGTAGCCGCCGAAGCCGTCCGTCAGGAAGCGCGCGACCCGGCCGATCGTCGTGACGCTGACGCCGGTCAGGTCGTGGATACGGCGGTAGGGCAGGTCCTCTCGCAGCAGTTCGACCACCTGCCAGCGGTCGACCAGCGCCTGCAGCTCGGCGGGCGTGCACAGGTCCTTGAGAAACCGCCGGCATTCGTCGACCGTCTCGAGCGAGTTGAGCGCGCGGCACAGCGCTTCCTCCGCGCGCCGGCGCGCTCCGTCGCTGTCCTGTCGATTGGGCTTCATCGGCTTACCTGCGCGCCGCGGTGGCGGCGTATCAATGTATTAACGCGTTAGTACGCTAATACATCCGGCGGGCCGATGCAAGGGCGCCGTCGCGGTTGCCCGCCGCGAACCCGTCAGGGCCCGGAGGCGAAAAACCGGACCTGGGCGCTTGACGCTGGCGCCGCGGCGCCTCTAGACTGCCCGGAACTCATCGAGACCGGCTGAGGGATAGGCCCTAAGACGCCGGGGCAACCTTCAGGACTAACCATCCTGAAAAGGTGCCAACTCCTGCGGAGCACGTCGTGCTTCGAGAGATGAGGGTCAGTGCAACGCAGCACCGGCAGAACCGCTGCGCAGGGCACGACACCCTTCCCGCGATCTCCGCGGGGTTCCGATGAGTAACGTCGATTCGCGCGAGCGATTCGGACTTGTCGGCAGCCTGACGGAGATCACGATGACCCGCAAATCCCAACCAGCCACACTAGCGGTGCGCTCCGCCATCGAGAGCGACACGCAGCACGGCGCCGTTGTGCCGCCCCTGCACCTGTCCTCGAACTTCGCCTTCGCCGGTTTCGGCGCGAAGCGCGAGTACGACTACACGCGCAGCGGCAACCCCACGCGCGATGCCCTGGCGGATGCGCTGTGTTCGCTGGAAGGCGGCGCCGGAGCCGTGGTCACTTCGTCCGGCATGGCGGCGCTGACGCTGCTCGTGCAGCTCCTCGAGCCGGGCGAACTGCTGCTGGCACCGCACGATTGCTACGGCGGCAGCTACCGCCTGTTCGAGAACCTGGCGCGGCGCGGGCACTTCGACGTCGCCTTCATCGACCAGACCGATGAGCAGGCGTTCGAGGCGGCCTGCGCGCGCGGTCCGAAGCTGATCCTCGTCGAGACGCCGTCGAACCCGCTGCTGCGCATCGTCGACATCGAGGCGGTCGCCGCGCGTGCGCGCGCTGCCGGCGCGCTCGTGGCCGTGGACAATACCTTCCTGTCGCCGGCGCTGCAGAATCCGCTCGCGCTGGGCGCCGACCTCGTCGTGCACTCGACGACCAAGTACCTGAACGGCCACAGTGACGTCGTCGGCGGCGCCGTGATCGCCGGCAGCGAGGAACTGGCCGAGACGCTCGGCTGGTGGGCCAATTGCCTGGGCATCACCGGTGCGCCGTTCGACAGCTTCATGACGCTGCGCGGCGTGCGCACGCTGCACGCGCGCATCCGCACGCACGAGGAGAATGCCGCGCTGCTGGCCGGGGCGCTGGAGGCACACCCGGTCGTCGAGCGTGTCTACTACCCGGGCCTCGCGAGCCATCCCGGCCACGACCTGGCCAGCCGCCAGCAGCGCGGTTTCGGCGGCATGGTCAGCGTCGAGATCGCCGGCGGCGAGCCCGCGGTGCGGCGTTTCGTCGACAGCCTCCAGTGTTTTTCGCTGGCCGAGTCACTGGGCGGAGTCGAGAGCCTGGTCTGTCACCCTGCGTCGATGACGCACGCCGCGGTCTGTCGAGAGGCGCTCGCGGCCGCCGGCATCGGCGACAACCTGGTCCGCCTGTCGGTGGGCCTGGAGCACGGTGACGACCTGCTGGCGGATGTCGAACGCGCGCTGGCCTGCGCCGCGACCAGCGACAGGGTCGCGCTGCTGAACGCGGCGGCGCGCTGAGGGTATCCCGTCTGCGTCGCCCGTGGGCCGCCCGCCCTCAGGGCAGTTGCCGAATGACGGCCTCGGTCATCTCGTCGGTCGACAGCGCGCGCTCGCCGTCGAGAGCGATATCCACGGTACGCGCCCCCGCGGCAACCGCCCGGCGGAGCGCCGCATCGATCGCGTCCGCTTCGGCGCCGAGCCCGAGGCTGTGGCGCAGCAGCATCGCCGCGCTGGCGATGCTGCCGCAGGGGTTCGCGATACCCCGGCCCGCGATGTCGGGCGCCGAACCGTGGATCGGCTCGTACAGGCCGCGCTCGGTTGCGCCAATGGACGCCGACGGCAGCATGCCGAGCGAACCGGCCAGCATCGACGCCTCGTCGGTCAGGATGTCGCCGAACATGTTTTCCGTGACGATGACGTCGAAGCGGGCGGGGCGATTGATCAGGTGCATCGCGGCGGCATCGACCAGCATGTGTTCGAGCTCGACGTCGGCGTATTCGCTCGCCACCAGCCTGCTTGTCACGTCGCGCCACAGGCGCGAGGTCTCGAGCACGTTGGCCTTGTCCACCGAGCAGAGCCGGCCGGAGCGCCGCCGCGCGAGGTCGGCCGCGATCCTGACGACGCGCTCGATCTCGTGTCGATGGTAGACGCAGTGGTCGCTGGCCGACGACTCGTCGCGCGTCTTGTCGCCGAAATAGATGCCGCCGGTCAGCTCGCGCACGACCATCAGGTCGACGCCCTCGAGCCGCTCGGCCTTGATCGGCGACGCGGCGGCCAGCTCCGGGAAGATCTGCACGGGCCGCAGGTTGGCGAACACCTCGAGTTCCGCGCGGATCGCCAGCAGCCCCTGTTCCGGCCGGATGCGGGCATTCGGGTCGGACCACTGCGGGCCGCCGACCGCGCCGAGCAGCACCGCGTGGCTCTCGCGGCAGCTCGCAACCGTCGAGGCCGGCAGCGGCTCGCCGACCGCGTCGATCGCGGCGCCGCCGATGAGCTGCTCGGAAAACTCGAACCTGTGCCCGTGTCTGTCGGCGACCGCCCCGAGCACGCGGCAGGCGGCCGCGGTGACTTCCGTGCCGATGCCGTCACCGGGCAGTACGGTGATCAGGGCTTCCACGGGCGGGACGCCTCGAAGCTGGCAATCGATTCTTCATGTTGCCGCAGGAAGCCGAGCTGGTCGACACCCTCGAGCAGGCAATAGCGCGCGAAGCGATCGATCGGGTATTCGACCGTGCGCCCGTCCGGCAGCTTGAGCGTCGACGCCGCGACATCCAGCGTCACCTCGGCGCCCGGGTGCCCGATCAGCCAGTTCAGCGTGTCGTCGTCCACCAGCACCGGCAAGAGCCCGTTCTTGAGCGAGTTGCTGCGAAAGATGTCGGCGATCTCGCTCGAGATCACGGCGCGAATGCCGTAGTCGAGCAGGGCCCACGGAGCGTGCTCGCGCGACGAGCCGCAGCCGAAATTGCGGCCCGCGACGAGCACCGTGCAGCCTTGTGCTTCCGCGGTGTTCAGCACGAAGTCGGGATCGGGACTGCCGTCGGCGCGGAAGCGCCAGTCGGCGAACAGGTGCCGCCCCAGGCCTTCCCGAGTCGTCGTCGTCAGGAAACGCGCCGGGATGATCTGGTCGGTGTCCACGTCCTCCACCGGCAGCACCGCGGTGCGCGAGCGAATGGTCGATACGGCTTCCATCATCGGTACCGGCAGCGCCTGATTCAGTTCAGGTAGGGGCGCGGATCGGCGACCCGGCCGGCCAGCGCGGAGGCGGCCGCGGTCAGCGGGCTCGCGAGTATCGTGCGCGCGCCCTTGCCCTGGCGACCCTCGAAATTGCGGTTACTGGTGCTGACGGCGAGCTGGCCGGACGGCACCGTGTCGCCGTTCATGCCGAGGCACATCGAGCAGCCGGACTCGCGCCATTCGGCGCCGGCGGCGATGAAGACCTCGTGGAGGCCGCGGTCCTCGGCCTGCCGCTTCACCTGCTGCGAGCCCGGGACGACCAGCATGCGCACACCTTCGGCGATGTGCCGGCCGCGCAGCAGGTCCGCGGCCTGCTCGAGGTCGCTCAGCCGGGAGTTGGTGCAGCTGCCGATGAATACGACGTCGACCCGCGCCTCGGACAGCGGCCTGCCGGGCTCGAGCCGCATGTAGTCGAGGGCCTTGCGAAAGCCGCTGCCACCGGCCTGCGGCACCGGGTCGGTCACCGGCACGACCATGCCGGGATTGGTGCCGAACGTGACCATCGGCGCGAGCGTGGCGGCGTCGATCTGCACGCTGTTGTCGTAGCCGGCGTCGGCATCGCTCGGCAATGCGCGCCAGCGCGCGACCGCGGCGTCCCAATCGGCGTCGCGGGGCGCGCGCGGCCGGCCGTGCAGGTACTCGATTGTGACGTCGTCGGGCGCGATCATGCCGGCGCGGGCGCCGGCCTCGATGGACATGTTGCAGATGGTCATGCGCGCGTCCATGTCGAGCGCGGAGATCGTTTCGCCGCGATACTCGATGACGTGCCCGGTTCCGCCGCCGACGCCGATCCGGCCGATCGTGGCGAGGATGATGTCCTTCGCCGTCACGCCGCGGGCCAGGCGGCCGCGCACGTCGATGAGCAGCGTGCGGGGTTTGCGCTGCAGCAGGCACTGCGTCGCCAGCACGTGCCCGACCTCGGTCGTGCCGATGCCGAAGGCGAGGGCGCCGAATGCCCCGTGCGTGCTGGTGTGGCTGTCGCCGCAGACGATCGTCTTGCCCGGCTGGGTGGCACCGAGTTCCGGGCCGATGACGTGCACGATGCCGCGATGCTCGCTGTCGAAGCCGTGAAGCTCGAGCCCGAACTCGCGGCAGTTCTCCTGCATCTGCGCCACCTGGCGCGCAGCGCCGTCGCCGACGACCGCGATGTCGCGCAGCGTGCGGACGGGCGTCGTCGGCGTCGAATGGTCCATCGTGCCGAGCGTCAGGTCAGGTCGCCGGACCGGCAGCCCGAGCGAACGGAGCAGGGCGAAGGCCTGCGGCGTCGTCACCTCGTGAATGAGGTGCAGGTCGATGTACAGGATTGCCGGCGTGTCCGCGGTCTCCGCGCGGACCACGTGATCGTCCCAGACCTTCTCGAACAGCGTGCGCGCGGCCGTGTGGCGCATGGAGTTACCGCCTCAGCAGCGGGACGGGCAGCGAGCCGAAAGCTCGTCAGCGCGCTTGCCGGTCACGATGCGCTGGCCACCGCCATCGGCTCGTCGTCCAGTCCTTCGAGCCAGCCGTGCTCGTCCTCGGTCGCGCCGCTGAACAGGCCGAAGAAGGCCTCCTGCAGCTTTTCCGTGATCGGGCCGCGCTTGCCGGCGCCGATGCTGATGTGGTCGACGGAGCGAATCGGCGTGATCTCGGCAGCGGTGCCGGTGAAGAACAGCTCGTCGGCGAGATACAGGCTCTCCCGCGGGATCGACTGCTCGACGACGTCGATGCCGAGCCGTGCCGCGAGCTTCATGACGGTATCGCGGGTGATGCCGGTCAGGATCGATGCAGTGGAGGGCGGCGTGATCAGCCTGCCGTCGCGGACCAGGAACAGGTTCTCACCGGCGCCTTCGCTCACGGTGCCGTCGGTCGACAGCGCGATGCCCTCGGCAAAGCCGAGCCGCTTGGCCTCGGTACTGATTAGCTGGCTCGACAGGTAATTGCCTGCGGCCTTGGCCTGCGCCGGGACCGTGTTCGGCGCGACGCGCTGCCAGCTGGATACGCAAACGTCGACGCCTTGCTCCAGCCCTTCCGCGCCGAGGTACGCGCCCCATTCCCAGGCCGCGATGGCGACGTCGACCGGGTGATCGGGCTTCGGCGCGAGGCCGATTTCGCCGTACCCACGCAGCGCGATCGGCCGCAGGTAGGCGCCGTCGGTCAGGTCATTCTCGGCCACGACCCGCTTGCAGACGCCGATCAGCTCGTCCAGCTCGTAAGGGATGGCCATGCGGTAGATCTTCGCCGAGTCGTACAGCCGGCGCATGTGGTCGGTCAGGCGAAAGATCTTCGGTCCGTCGCTGGTGCCGTACATGCGAATGCCCTCGAAGACCGAGGACCCGTAGTGAAGGGCATGCGCAAGGACGTGCACGGTTGCCTGCTCCCAGGGGAGCATGCGCCCGTTCATCCATATCAGCTTGCCGCCTTTGAAACTCATCGATCGCCTCCGTGGCTACGGTGATGCCTGAGCA
>JBFJUJ010000142.1:0-7398 GCA_041624755.1 Woeseia sp.
CATCTTCGAGACGCTGACCGACAGCGAGCGCCGTTACTGCGTCGCGCAGAAGTTCATCCCGGAGATCTCGGCCGGCGACAAGCGCATCCTGCTCGTCGACGGCGAACCGGTGCCCTGCAGTCTCGCGCGCATCCCCCCCGCGGACGACAACCGCGGCAACCTCGTCATGGGTGCAACCGGCGAAGGCCGCGAGCTGTCCGAGCGCGACCGCCGGATCTGCGAACGGGTCGGGCCGGTGCTGCGCGACAACGGCGTCGTCTTCGCCGGCATTGACGTCATCGGCGACTACCTGACCGAGATCAATGTCACCAGCCCGACCGGCATCCGCGAACTCGACCGCCTGTTCGACCTGAACATCGCCGGCCTGATGTTCGATGCCATCGAGACCCGGCTCGGACGGGGCCGTCGCGCGCGGGCAGGCGACGGCTGCGGCGGGTGACGCAGGTCTCATCAGGGCGGCATTACCCAGCGTAGACTCGGGTTGAGGCCGGTTCCGGCCGGCGGCCACGCCGCCGGGGCCAGGGGCGTTCTGTGACACAATAGTGTCGACGCGGCCGCGCAGGAGCGGCGAACTGGCGATGGCGGAAGCAGCACAGAAAAGGCGTAGCGAGCTCGGCGAGCTGGACGAGATCCGGCTCGACGGCGGGCAGGGTCCCGATCGACTGCCGCCGATGCTGTTCCTCGCCGCGCTGGTCCACGGCATCCTCATCATCGGCATCACCTTCAACGCGGTCTTCGAGATGCTGCCGAACGACCCTGTGTCTCTCGAGGTCACGATCGTCGCCGATCCCGACCGCAGCATCCCGCGCGACGACGAGGCCGCCTACCTCGCGCAGGCGAGCCAGCTGGGCGGCGGCAACACCGACGAGGCGGCGCGCCCCGGCGCACAGGCGAAAAGCAGCGTACCGGTCGACAATCTCGGCGATCCGGATGCCCGGGAGCTTACGGATGCCGTCGAGCACGACGAGTCGGCCGACCAGGTAGTGACGACCCGCGCGGAGCGGGCACGGGCGGTCGCCGATCAGCCGCGCGACGACCCGGAGGAACGCGAAACGCGGGCTGCCCTGCTCGAGGCCGGCGTCGAGACGACGCTGCCGCTGCCGCAGGAACAGGACGCCAACTTCCTGGTCCGCGACCAGAATCGCGAGCGGGTCCTGCTGAGCGCCGATACCCGCGAATCGAGCATTGCCGGCTACGTGGACCGCTGGAAACGCAAGATCGAATCGGTCGGCGGGAAATACATTCCGGAGCAGGCCAACCTGCGCGGGCTGACCGGCAGTCCGACGATCGAGGTCACCATCGATGCGTCCGGGCGGCTGACCGACGTCGTCATCGTGCGTTCGTCCGGGTCGCGCGTGCTCGACCAGGCCGCGCTCAGCATCCTGCGCCGTGCGGCGCCGTTCGACCCGTTCCCGGAGGCCGTGCGCGTCGACTATCCCGAACTCAATTTCCTCTACAAGTGGCGCTTCAGCGACATGGCCGTGCCTGCGGCTGCGCGCAGCCTCAACTGAAGCCGGCCGGCTGCGGCCGTCGCCGCCGCGGTTGTCCTCTGCCGCCGCAGGGCGGATACTGTGTGCATGGACGTCCCCAGCGGGCTCAGCAACCACCTGCTGATCGCCATGCCCGGCATGGCCGATCCCAATTTCAGTTCGACCGTTACGCTGATCTGCGAGCACAACGACGAGGGCGCGCTCGGTATCGTCATCAACCGCCCGCTGAACCTGAAGCTCGGCGGGCTGCTGGAGCAGCTTTCCCTCGAAGCACGCGAAACACGGGTCAGCGAAGCGCCGGTGCTGAACGGCGGGCCCGTGGCCCCCGACCGCGGCTTCGTGCTGCACGACGCCGGCCCGGGTTTCGAGAGCTCGGTCGCCGTCTCCACCGGCATCAGCCTGACGCTGTCGCGCGATATCCTCGACGCGATCGCGGACGGGCGCGGCCCGAAACGGGTCATCGTCGCGCTCGGCTACGCCGGCTGGGAGGCCGGCCAGCTCGAAACCGAGATCCTCGCCAATAGCTGGCTCAACGTGCCGGCCAGCCCGGAGATCGTGTTCGACGTGCCGTTCGCCGAGCGCTGGCTGTACGCCACCCGCGCCCTCGGCATCGATATCCGCAAGCTGTCCCCCGATGCCGGGCACGCCTGAGGAGACCCTGGCCGGCAGCGTGCTCGCCTTCGATTTCGGCCGCAAGCGCATCGGCATCGCGGTGGGCCAGCCGGTCACCGGCTCGGCCACGGCGCTCGGCGCGGTGACGAACCGCGAGAACGGCCCCGACTGGGAAAGCATCGATGCCCTCGTCGCCGACTGGCGACCGGCGCAGCTCGTCGTGGGCATGCCGACGATGGCGGACGGCCGCCCGGGCTCGCTCGCCGGCGCCGTGGCCGAATTCTGTGACGCCCTCGGGCACTACGGGCTGCCGATCGCCACGATCGACGAGCGCGATTCGTCGCTCGAGGCCGGCGAGCGGCTGAAGGACGCGCGCCGCGCCGGCACGCGCGGACGTATCGGGAAAGCCGACGTCGACGCCGCTGCAGCCGCCGTCATCGCCGAGCGCTGGCTCGCGCGTGTCATGCAGCGGCGCGATTCGGAGTAGAATGGCGGCGCCATGATTGTCACCGAACTGATTACCCAGACGCCCGCAGCGGATACGACCGCGCTGCAGCTCAAGCCGGACGGTCGCCTGCGGCACCTGCTGACGCTCGAGGGCCTCGGCCGGCAGCAGATCATCGAACTGCTCGACAGCACGGATCGCTGGCTCAGCCCGCTCGGCCAGCCGGCGCGGCGCTCGACGGCGCTCCGCGGCTGCACGGTCGCCAACCTGTTCTTCGAGCCCAGCACGCGCACGCGCGCGTCCTTCGAGCTGGCGGCGAAGCGCCTCGGCGCCGACGTGCTGAATCTCGACGTCAATACCTCGTCGCGCAAGAAAGGGGAGAGCATCCTCGATACCATCTACACGCTGCAGGCGATGCAGGTCGACGTTTTCGTCGTCCGTGACGCCAGCGCGGGCGTGCCGGCATTCATCGCTCGCCACGTCGACGATCACGTCAGCCTGCTGAATGCCGGCGAAGCGGACGTGTCGCACCCCACGCAGGGCCTGCTCGACCTGCTGACCATCCGCAGTCACAAGGGCGACTTCGGCGACCTGGTCGTGACCATCGTCGGCGACATCGCGCATTCGCGCGTCGCACGATCCGCATCCCAGGGACTCTCGATCATGGGCGTCCGCGAACTTCGTCTCGTATCGCCGCCGGCGCTCGCGCCGGAGCCCGGCGATTTTCCGGGAGCACGCATCCTGTCCTCGCTCGACGACGGCCTGCGCGGCGCCGACGTCGTGATGGCCCTGCGCATCCAGCGCGAACGGATCGGCAACCTCGAGGGTGTGCCGGGCATCGACGAATACTTCGCCAATTACGGCATCAGCCGCGAGCGGATGAAGATCGCAGCGCCCGATGCCATCGTCATGCACCCCGGGCCGATGAATCGCGGCATCGAGATCGAATCGGCGCTGGCGGACAGCGCCTGCTCGGTAATCACCGAGCAGGTAACCAAGGGCGTCGCCGTGCGCATGGCACTTCTCTGCGCGGTGACCGGGCGCGAGGCGCCTTGAGCGCAGCGGCAGACGCCGCGGCGGCAGCCCGGCCGCACCGCGGGACGATCGTCCTCGAGGACGCCCGGGTGCTGGATGTCGAGCGCTTTCCCGGTGAGCAGTTCATCGTGCGCCTCGAGGCGCCGCGCTGCGCGGCGCGCGCGACGCCCGGCAGCTTTGCACACGTCCGCTGCGACGAAGCGCTGCCGATGCGGCGACCGCTGTCCATCATGCGCGCGAACCGCGACGGCGGCTGGATCGAGCTGCTCTTCAAGATCGTCGGCGAGGGCCTGAAGTTCCTTGCCCACCGCCGCCCCGGCGAACGGGTCAGCGTCCTCGGGCCGATCGGGCGCGGTTTCTCGCCCTCCGCGGAGCGCACGCGGCCGCTGCTGATAGGCGGCGGCGTCGGTATCCCGCCGATGGTGTTCTTCGCCGAGACGCTCTGCGAGGACGAGGCCGCCTGGCAGCCGCTGGTGCTGATGGGATCGGAGCTGCCGTTCCCGTTCGACGCCACGCGCTCGGAACTGCCGGTTGCCGGGATGCCCGACGGCGTCGACCGCGCGATGCCGCTGCTCGAGGCCGCCGGCGTGCCGTCGCGGCTCGCCAGCCTGTCGGGATTCCCGGGCTGTTTCGACGGCTTCGTGACCGAACTGGCAGACCGCTGGCTCGCCGGCCAGGGCGCCGCGGCGCTCGGCCGCACGGAGATTTTCGCCTGCGGGCCGACGCCGATGCTGGAAGCCGCCGCCAGGCTGGCCGCGGACTATGGCCTGCCCTGTCAGGTATCGCTGGAGGAATACATGGCCTGCGCCGTCGGCGGCTGCGCCGGCTGCACCGTGCTGGTACAGGAAGACGACGGCCCGGCGATGAAGCGCGTCTGCGTCGACGGACCGGTGTTCGACGCCGCGCGGGTATTTCCCCAGCGCGCCTGACGCCGCCGACAGCCGGAGCTTGCTCGACAGCCTGCTAGCCGAAGTTGACCTTCGCTTCGAGGTTGGATCGCGAATCGGCGTGTGACATCGCTTCCTCGAGCGATATCGTGCCGGTCCGGTAGAGCGCGAGCAGCGCGTCATCGAAGTTCTGCACGCCCTGCTCGCCGCTCGACTTCAGCGCTTCCTTCACCTCGGCGATGTCGCCACGCATGATCAGGTCCTTGATGTGCGGCGTATTGAGCATCATCTCGATTGCGGCGACACGCTTGCCGGCGCGCGAACGCACGAGGCGCTGCGAGATGATCGCGCGCAGGTAGTGTGCGAGATCGAGGAAGATCTGCGAGTGCTGCTCCTGCGGGAACATGTTGATGATTCGATCCAGCGTCTCGGGCGCGTTGTTCGAGTGCAGCGTGGCCAGCACGAGGTGGCCGGTGCCGGCCATGTCGATGGCTGACTGCATGGACAGCCGGTCGCGGATCTCGCCGATCTGGATGACGTCCGGCGCGGCGCGCACCGCGCTGCGGATCGCCGTCGCATAGGACTTGGTGTCGAGGCCGACCTCGCGCTGGTTGACGATAGAGCGCTTGTTCGGGTGCAGGAACTCGATGGGGTCCTCGATGGTGATGATGTGCGACGAGGTCTTCTCGTTGCGGTGGTTGATCATCGCGGCGAGCGTCGTCGACTTGCCGCTGCCGGTCGCGCCGACCATAAGGATAAGGCCGCGCCGCAGCATGACGAGTTCCTTCAGCTGCTCCGGCATGCCGAGTTCGTCGAGCACCGGCATCTCCGAGGTGATGTAGCGCAAGACCATGGCGACGTTGCCGCGCTGGTGGAAGACGTTGACGCGGAACCGCCCGAGCCCCGGCTCGGAGATGGCGAAATCGATCTCCAGCTCGCGGGTGAACTTCTCGAGCAGGTCCTCGTCCATCAGCTCGATGGCCGCCTGCTTGACCATCTTCGGCGTCATTTCCAGCTTGTTCACGGGCATGATCTTGCCGTCGATCTTGATCTTGGCGGGTGCGAAGGGCGCGAAAAACAGGTCCGACGCCTTCTTCTCGACCATCAGCTTGAAAAGCGGTTTTACATTCATCGTGTATGCGCGCTGGGCGTCTTCCGTTTAATTATTCGGGCCGGTTCAGAAGGTCTGAGCCGTGTCCTCTTCCATGATGTGCAGGCTCTGCGCCTGCTGCTCGGCCATCGACGAATCGCGCTTGCTCTCCAGCTTGATGCGCAGGCGCAGCTCGTTCTTCGAGTCGGCGTTGCGCATCGCCTCCTCGTAGGAGATCACGCCGTCTTCGTACAGCGCGAAGAGCGCCTGGTCGAAGGTCTGCATGCCGAGCCGGGTCGACTTCGCCATGATCTCCTTGATGTGGGCGACTTCGCCCTTGAAGATCAGGTCGGCGATCAGCGGCGAATTGAGCATGATCTCCATCGCCGCGACCCGGCCGACGCCGCTCTCGCGCGGGATGAGGCGCTGCGAGATGAACGCCTTGGCATTGAGCGACAGGTCCATCAGGAGCTGTGCCCGCCGCTCCTCCGGGAAGAAGTTGATGATGCGATCCAGCGCCTGGTTCGCGCTGTTCGCGTGCAGCGTTGCCAGGCAGAGGTGACCCGTCTCGGCGAACTGGATGCCGTACTCCATCGTCTCCTTGTCGCGGATCTCGCCGATCAGGATGACGTCGGGCGCCTGCCGCAGCGTGTTCTTGAGCGCCGCGTGCCAGGTCTCCGTGTCGACCCCCACCTCGCGCTGCGTGATCACGCAGCCCTTGTGCGGATGCACGTACTCGACCGGGTCCTCGATGGAAATGATGTGGCCTTTCGAGTGCTCGTTGCGATGGCCGATCATCGCGGCCAGCGTGGTCGACTTACCGGAGCCGGTGCCGCCGACGACGATCACGAGGCCGCGCTTGTTCATGACGACGTCTTTCAGGATCGGCGGCAGCTCGAGCTCGCCAAGCGTGGGGATCTCTGTCGTGATCGTGCGCAGCACGGCGCCGGACATGCCCTGCTGGATGAAGGCGCTGACGCGGAAACGGCCGATGCCCTGCGGGCTGATCGCGAAGTTGCATTCCTTGGTGGAGTCGAACTCCTTCATCTGCTTGTCGTTCATGATCGAGCGGACGATCATCGCCGACTGCTCGGCGTTCAGCGCCGTGTCCGTCGCCTTGTGGATGGTGCCGTCCACCTTGATCGCGGGCGGGAAGCCCGCGGTGATGAACAGGTCCGATCCCCCCTTCTCGACCATCTTCTTCAGCAGGTTCTGCGTCAGCCTGACGGCTTGCTCTCTCTCCATTACGTGTCTCCTCGCACCGGTCCCGCTGGCCTCCCCGGCGCGACTAGAAGTTATCCTTATTGACGGCCTTGAAGCGAGCCTCTTCCTTGGTGATCAGTCCCTTCGCCATCAGCTCGCTCAGGTTCTGGTCCAGGGTCTGCATCCCGGAGCCCTGGCCGGTCTGAATCGCCGAGTACATCTGCGCGATCTTGCCCTCGCGGATCAGGTTGCGGATCGCGGGCGTGCCGATCATGATCTCGTGCGCGGCGATTCGGCCGCCGCCGATTTTCTTCAGCAGCGTCTGCGAGATGACCGCGCGCAGCGATTCCGACAGCATCGCCCGCACCATCTCTTTCTCGGCGGCCGGGAACACGTCGACGATACGGTCGATGGTCTTGGCCGCCGAGCTCGTGTGCAGCGTCCCGAAAACGAGGTGGCCGGTCTCCGCGGCCGTCAGGGCGAGGCGGATCGTCTCGAGGTCGCGCAGCTCGCCGACCAGGACGACGTCCGGATCTTCGCGCAACGCCGAGCGCAGCGCCTCGTTGAAGCCCAGCGTGTCGCGGTGCACCTCGCGCTGATTGATCAGACACTTTTTGCTTTCGTGAACGAATTCGA
>JBFJUJ010000143.1:0-7372 GCA_041624755.1 Woeseia sp.
ATCGAGGCCTTGCCCTACGACCGGCCGAACACCAGCATGACCGACTTCCCGCTGTGCCCGGCCTGCGAAGACGAGTATCTCGATCCGGCCGACCGGCGGTTCCACGCCGAGCCGCTGGCCTGCCCCGATTGCGGACCGACGCTGCGCTACGAGGCGCCCGGCCCGGCCCCGGCGACGGCGCCGCTGGACAGCGCGCTGGCCTGCCTCAAGCGCGGCGGCATCGTCGCCGTCAAAGGCGTGGGCGGCTATCACCTGCTGTGCGATGCGAGACGCACGGACAGCGTCGCGACGCTGCGCCGGCGCAAGCGCCGGCCCGACAAGCCGCTTGCGATCATGTTCCCCCTCGCCGGCGACGACGGGCTCGCGCGCGTGCGCGACGCGGTGTGCCTCGACGCCGCCGCGGCGGAGGCGCTGCTCGCACCCGAGCGCCCGATCGTGCTGGTGCCGAAGAACAACGGGCTCGCCATCGCCGGCAACGTCGCACCCGGTCTCGGCGAACTCGGCGTGTTCCTGCCGTACAGCCCGCTGCACGAACTGCTGCTCAGCGGGTTCGGCGGTCCTCTGGTCGCGACCTCGGGCAACGTCAGCGGCGAACCGGTGCTGACGCAGCGGCACGACGCGGCGGAGAAGCTGGCACCGATTGCGGACGCCTTCCTGCATCACAACCGCCGCATCGTGCGTCCGGCGGACGACCCGGTCCTGCGCCCGATCGCCGGCCGGCTTCGACCGCTGCGGCTCGGTCGCGGCACGGCTCCGCTCGAACTCGAGGTGCCGTGGCGGCTGTCCCGGCCGCTGCTCGCGGTCGGCGGTCACATGAAGGGCGCGCTCGCGCTGGCCTTCGACGACCGCGTCGTCATCTCGCCGCACATCGGCGAGATGGACAGTCCGCGCAGCCTCGCCGTGTTCGAGCAGGTGGCGGAAGCGATGCAGTCGCTGTATGGCGTCACCGCGGAAAAACTCGCCTGCGATGCCCACCCCGGCTACACGACGCACCGCTGGGCCATGCAGCACGCGTTGCCGGCGGAGACGGTCTGGCACCATCGCGCGCATGCCGGCGCGCTGGCCGCCGAGCGGGCCATGCAGGAACCGCTCCTGGCATTCGCCTGGGACGGTGTCGGCCTCGGCGAGGACGGCACGCTGTGGGGCGGCGAGGCACTCTACGGCAGGCCGGGCGACTGGCGGCGTGTCGCGAGCCTGCGGCCGTTCCGCCTGCCCGGCGGCGAGCGCGCCGGCCGCGAGCCCTGGCGCAGCGCCGCGGCGCTGCACTGGGAGGCCGGCCTGCCGTTCGCACCGCAGGACGACCCCGACGGCATCGCGCATGCCGCCTGGCAGCGCGGGCTCAACTGCCCGATTACCAGCAGCGCCGGGCGGTTGTTCGATGCGGCTGCCGCACTCGTCCTCGGCATCGACTCGGTCAGCTTCGAGGCCGCGGGGCCGATGCGCCTCGAGTCGATCTGCCAGGGGACGACAGCGGACGGCGCGGAGGCGCTGCCGCTGGCGCGCGACGCCGACGGAACCTGGCGCAGCGACTGGGAGCCGCTGCTGGCCGGCCTGGCCGACGAGACCATCGAGCCGTCGGCGCGGGCCGCGTCGTTCCACGCCGCCATGGCGCGCGTCCTGCTCGACCAGGCGCGGCGCGTCCGCGACGAGACCGGCGTCCGGCAGGTCGGGCTGACCGGCGGCGTGTTCCAGAACCGCGTCCTGACGGAGCTGGCGGTCGCGCTGCTCGAGGCGGACGGGTTCCTGGTCCATCTCGCGGAGCGACTGCCGTGCAACGACGCCGCGCTTTGTTTCGGCCAGGTGGCCGAAGTCGCCGCGCGCCAGTCGCCCGGAGCCCGGCATGGATGACGAACGCATCTCGCTGGCGCACGGTAACGGCGGCCGCTTCATGCGGGAACTCATCGAAACCGTATTCCTGCGCCATCTCGGCGCAGAGCAGCTCGACGTCGAAGCCGATTCGGTTCCCATCGCGCTGAACGGCCACGAAGTCATGATCACCACGGACGGCTTCACGGTGCAGCCGCTGGAATTCCCCGGCGGCGACATCGGCTCGCTCGCGGTCCACGGGACGACCAACGACCTCGCCGTGGCCGGTGCGCGGCCCCTCTACCTGACGCTCAACGCTTTCATCGAGGAAGGCTTCGAACTGCGCCGGCTGGACCGCATCGTCGCGAGCCTCGCCGCGGCCGCGCGCGACGTCGGCGTCAAGGTCAGCGCCGGCGACACGAAGGTGCTGCAGAACGGTGAGGGCGGCGGCCTCTATCTCGCCACGACAGGCGTCGGCGTCCGGCTGCCGGGCGCCAGGCCGTCGATGAAGAACATCCGCGAGGGCGACGTGCTGCTGGTCAGCGGGCCGATCGGCGACCACGGCACCGCGGTGATGCTCGCGCGCGAGGAGTTCGGCCTCAAGGGCACGCTCGAATCCGATGCGGCCTCGGTGCTGCCGCTGACCGAGGCGCTGCTCGGCTTCGACGGGCTGCGCTTCATGCGCGACCCGACGCGCGGCGGCGTCGCGTCGGTAGCGCACGAGATCGGACGCGCGACCGGGCTCGGCGTCAGGCTGGAGGCGACGATCCCGGTGCGCGAGCAGGTAGCGTCCGTCTGCGACATGCTCGGCTACGATCCCGTCTACCTGGCCTGCGAAGGCCGGGTGGTCGCCGTCGTCGCTCCCGACGAGGCCGAGGCGGCGCTTGCGGCCTGGCACGCGCTGCCTGCCGGCCGTGAGGCCGCGCGCATCGGGCGCGTATCGGCGGCGAGCCGCCGCGTGGTTCTCGAAACCGAACTGGGCGGCGAACGCTTCCTCGAGGAACTCGAGGACGACCCGCTGCCGCGCATCTGCTGAGCGTCATGGAGAGCGGGATATCAATTTCCCACGGGGACCCGATTGCCCCGGTCATCCTCGGCGTTACCGGCGTGCTCGCGGTCGCGATCATCGGCCGCGTCGCGGCGCGCAATTTGGGCCAGCCGACCGTCCTCGGCGAACTGCTCGTGGGTGTGCTGCTCGGCAACGTCGCCTGGTGGCTCGGCGTCGACCTGATCGCGGTGTTGCGGGAAGGGCCGCAGGTCTTCGAGATCATCAACGCGACGCTGGCCGGACGCCCGACCGACGCTACCGCGGCGCAGCTCTTCGGCGCGGAGAAGGGCGCCGAACTGGTGCGCATCATCACCGGTCCCAATGGCGGCGAGGTCATGCAGGTCGCACACGCGGTCGACATATTCTCGCGCTACGGCATCATCTTCATGCTGTTCATGGTCGGCATCGAGACCGAGATCGCCGAGCTGCGCAAGGTCGGCGCCGACTCGATACGGGTCGCGATTATCGGCATCGTCCTGCCGGTCGGGCTCGGCTTCCTGGCTGCGTCGCTGCTGACCCCGTCTCTCGACCTCAACGCGAAACTGTTCGTCGCGGCGACCCTGGGCGCGACGAGCATCGGCATCAGCGCCAACGTCCTGCGCGAGATGGGCCAGCTGCATTCGAAAGAGGGACATATCGTGCTCGGCGCCGCGGTCTGTGACGACATCCTGGGCCTCGTTATCCTCGCGGTCGTATCGGGCATCGTCGTCAGCGGCAGTGTCCACCTCGGCGAAATCATCTTGGTCGTTGCCACCTCTGCGCTGTTCCTCGGCGCGGCGATCTGGTTCGGGCCGGCGCTCGTGCGCGTGGCCGCGCGGTTGATGCGCAGGCTCGACCTCGTCGAGGCGAAGATGTTCACGTCCTACATGTTCGTGATGGTGCTGGCCTGGGCCGCCAACCTGGCCGGTCTTGCGACGATCATCGGCGCGTTCGCTGCCGGCGTCGTCATTCACGACCGCTACTTCCGCGGAACCCACAAGCACGGGAGCATACGTCCCCTGTCGGTGCGCGAACTGATCATGCCGCTCGAAGTCATCCTCGTGCCGATCTTCTTCATCCTGATGGGCATCCAGGTCAAGCTCGAGACTTTCATGTCGGGCCCCGTCCTCGTGCTGGCCGGCGGTCTGCTGCTCGCCGCGACGGTCGGCAAGCTTGCCTCCGGGCTCGGCGCGGGCCGCCCGTCCCGCAGGCTGGTGATCGGGGTGGGCATGTTGCCGCGCGGCGAGGTCGGCCTCGTGTTCGCGGCGATCGGCCGCACGCTGGGCGTCATCGACGACGCGATCTTCGCCGCGGTCGTGCTGATGGTCATCGTCACGACGATCGTGACGCCGCCGTGGCTGAAGGCGCTGATCGGGCGCGACGGCCAGAAAGGCCTGACCACGCCGGATGCCGGCAGGGCCCGCTAGCCCGTGGGTATCATGATCGACCGCTGGGAGTTCGACGAGAGCGAATACACGCGGGCCGCCGTTCGCCTGCGCGACAATCTCGAAGCGCTCGCGATCATGCTCGATCGCGAGCACTTCGGCGTCGGCGAGCCGAGCATCGGCGCCGAACTCGAGATGTCGATCGTCGACGACGACTGCCGCGGACTGCCGGTCAACAGCCGGGTCCTCGCCGAGTCGCTGGATCCCCGCCTGCAGCTCGAGATCGACGCCTTCAATCTCGAGTACAACGTGTCGCCCGTGAGTGCGTCCGGGACGCCGTTCTCGGCCATGCAGAAGGAACTCGAGGAAGCGCTGGCAACGCTGGCGGAGATCGTGGCGGGCATGGACGGGCGCATCATCCCGATCGGCATCCTGCCGACGCTGGATCTCGAGCAGCTCCGCTCGGATGCGCTGACCGACCTGCCGCGTTACCGGGCGCTGTCCGCCGGCCTGCGCCGCATCCGCCAGGAGGACATCCGCATCCGCATCGACGGCGAGGAGCCGCTGGACACGACGGTAGACAGCGTGTCGATCGAAGGCGCGAACACGTCGTTCCAGCTCCACCTGCGAGTCAACCCGGCGGTTTTCGCCGACTGCTACAATGCGGCGCAGCTCGTGACCCCGCTGGCGCTGGCGCTGGCGGCAAATTCGCCGCTGCTGCTCGGCCACAAGCTGTGGGACGAGACGCGCATCGCGCTGTTCAAGCAGGCCGTGGACACGCGCGGCAGCTCGAGCTACGAATGGCGCCGCGCCGCCCGCGTGCCCTTCGGCCATGGCTGGATTCGAAAGGGTGCCTACGAGCTGTTCGCCGAGTCCTGCTACCTGTACCCGATCATCGTCCCGCTCACTTCCGACGAGGACCCGCTCGAGGTGGTGAGAAGCGGCGGCACGCCGGAACTCATGGAGCTCCGGCTGCACCAGGGGACGATCTGGAACTGGAACCGGCCGGTCTACGACGCGGCGGACGGCGGCCACCTGCGCATCGAGTTCCGCTCCCTGCCGGCCGGGCCGACCCCGCAGGACATGATGGCGAATGCCGCGTTCCTCATCGGCCTGACGATCGGCATAAGCGGAAGCATCAATCGCTACCTCCCGGCGTTCCCGTTCCGCTACGCCGAGTACAACTTCTATCGCGCGGCGCAGCGCGGCCTCGATGCCGAGCTGCTGTGGCCGACCTTCGACGAGTCCTCGCCGCGGCTGCTGCCGGTCACGGAGCTGTGCCGCGACCTGCTGCCGCTGGCGGACCACGGTCTCGCCGTGCTCGGCGTGGCCGACGCCGAACGCGCGCGCCTGCTCGGGCTGATGCGCGAGCGACTGGAGACCGGCAACACGCCGGCGCGCTGGCAGCGCCGCGCGCTGGCGAGGCTCGACGTCGGGTCGCGACCGGCGGCATTGAAAGACCTGGTCGAGGAATATCTCGACAACGTCGCCGGCGCTGCGCCGGTGGCGGCGTGGGGGTAGTCGCGGCAGAGGAACCGACCGCGGCCGGTCACCCGGGCGCCCCCCTGGCGTGTCGGGAATCCCGGTACGCCGACGCCGATCTCGACGATGCCGGGGTCGGGCAGGCCGGGAATCGGGTCATGGCTGCCTGGCAGGCCGGCATCGTCGTCGTGGCTTCGGCCGGCAACACGTGCCCTGGCGCGCAGACGATCGGCGTGCCCTGGCAACGTGTGGACCAGACTCAGTGCATAGAGTCGGAAACCGACGCAGCTGAATCGACCGCGGTCCGCCGGCCTACCGTATCGGGTCGCACCATGAATCACTTCAAACTCCGAAGCCAGCCAGCTTCGCTGGCACCGCTGTGCATCCCACTAAGTGGAAGGCCAACAGGTTGCTGGAATACCGCTACCCGCTCACACCGGAACCTTCGCTAGGTAGAACCCGGAATTGACAAAAGCCTCCATCGGAGGACGATAATAATTCCGACAAGAGCAAATCCCGCGAAAGCCGGAGACGCAAAGCCACGGGTCCTCGCTTCCTCCGCGACGTCCGATCGCCACGAAGGTCCCAAAGATCGCCGGGCTGCCTGGGAAGCGGTCCGAGCGGCGACCATTTTCCCCGAAACGTGTAGCCGCAAGCGAGGTTGGTCATGCCTCTTCATCTGGAACCGCTGGAGCTTCGTGACAGGCTGCAAAATTACAAATCCGTGCTGATCGTCTCGTGTCCCGTGTGCCCGCCGGTCAGCCTGGCGGGTGACAACGACTCGCCGCTGATTGAGTTTTTCAAACACGGAATAAAGACGCCCGCCTTTGAAAAACACATTGCCGAGATCCGGGAGTCCCTCGAAAATGACGGGATTGAAACCGGCGTTTTCACGAGCTACCTGCCCTGTGCTGCAGCCTGTTTATGGACGAATGGACAGCGCAACCGTTTGCTGAAACGAGCCAGGGGATACGATGCGGCACTCGTCATGGGATGCGAATCCGCACGGCAAACCGTGGAGCAAACTCTAAAGGACACGGGTTGCGACGTTGTTCTGGCGATGCAGTTGGTTGGAATCACCAACGCCAAACTGAAATTCCAGCTCCCACTGACGATCAGCCTCGACGATCTGTCGCGAGTCAATGCAAATGAGCGGGCGCGGCATGCGCCATAGGCAGGAGTGCAGCGCGATGTGTTTCTTTATCAGTTTTGTGCCGGCGACGTTCTGGTTTGTGGTCGGTTATTTCGTCCTGTTTTCGTCGACCAAGGCGGATGGGTGGGTCGCAACTCTCGGACGCATGCTTGCGATCTGGATATTCCTGCTGTCCGGGGCGATTGTCATAGCTGGCGCCTACGTCACGCTGAATGACCTGTGCCCAGTCGAGGCTTTGCTGACGTGTGCGAGCTGACGGAGGATTGTAACGATGTCGGAGATTCGGCGGCTAGTGTGCATAAGGCGGTTAATGTAAGACGTCGAGCCCGACGGGGGCGGCTGGCAGCCGGGGGATGACGGGTAGACAGCTCGAGCGAGGCCGCCATCCGCGACGAGCCGGTTCGGTTCCGCGTCGTTCGGTCGTCGGCATCTTCGCTGTCGTTCTGGAAATGCAGGCGCACGCAGGCGGGCGCGAGCTGCAAGCCGAGATGCTCGAGAATCCGTTCAATGACCGCTGGC
>JBFJUJ010000144.1:0-7329 GCA_041624755.1 Woeseia sp.
CGACGTCGAGCCGCTTGCCGGTGTGCGTGTGGTAGAAAGACAGCTCCCGACTGTCGAGGGCAAGGCTGCCCTGGCTCGAGGGCGCGAAGGCGGCGAGCGCGCAGCCGAGGACGGCGGGTATCGCGTGCAGCCGAAACGCGGGGAGTCTGTGTCTGAATAGGATCATGAGCGCAACTTGGCGGTGCCCTGCGGTAGCCGGCATCCAGCGATTCTGGCGGGAAAGGGTGGCATTTTACGCGAAAATTTCAAGGGAATCCGCCACACGACGCGCCTCCGGGGGCCTGGCGGTCACGGCGGTACTGGCCACGCTGCTGGTCGCGCTGCCCTGGCGGGCGGCTCCCGGCGCCGATTCCGGCGTCCGCGAGGCGCTGCGCCTCGAGTCCGGGCGGCTGTCCGCGCCTGCCGGCGGCGGCCCTTACGGGCCCGGCACTGCCATTGGCGCGCCGCGGCTGGTGGCCGCGTTCTACGAGGCACGCGATTTCGCGCCGGCCTGGCTCACGCCGGGACGCGCCGCGGCATTGCTGCGCGTCATCCACGCGAGCGACCGTGACGGACTCCGCCCGGCAGACTATCGGCCCCGGCATATCGAGCGGCTCCTGACCGCAGCCGCTGCGGCGCCCCCCGGCAGGGCTGCCGCCGCGGCGCCGGACGCAGGCGACCTGGCCGGCCGCGACATCCTGCTGACCGATGCCCTGGCCCGACTGGCAGCCCACCTCCGCCACGGCAAGGCGAATCCCGACTCGCCGCTCGCGACTGCCACTCTCACCGCGGAGGGCGCCAGCGCGCCGCAGGACCCGACCGGACTGGTCGCCGCCCTGCTGACGATCGCCGAGTCGGAATCGCTGGCCGAGGCGATCGGCGCGCTCCGACCGAACAGCGCACATTACCGGCGACTGCGCGCCGCGCTCGCGGAATACCGCCGCCTCGCTGTCGCCGGCGGCTGGCCCACGGTCAGCGACGGCCCGACTATCCGACCCGGCGAGCGCGACGTTCGCGTCCGCGAACTGGCGCGGCGACTCGCTGCCAGCGGCGATCTCGTCGCCGGCCGGCGCGCCGGACCGCCGCCGGAGGCCGAGGAATACGGCGAGCGCCTGCAGGCGGCCGTACGCCGCTTCCAGGCCCGCCACGGACTGGCGACAGATGGCATCGTCGGGCCGGCGACGCTGCGCGCGCTCAACGTACCCGTCGCCGCGCGTATCGACGGGCTGCGCGTGAACCTCGAACGCGCCCGCTGGGACGCGGACCGCCCGGCCGACGACTACCTGCTCGTCAACATCGCGGCGTTCCGCGCCGACCTGGTTCGTGGCAACGAAACCGTATGGCAGACCCGCGTCGTGGTCGGCGAGCCCGATCAGCAGACACCCGAGGTCTGCTCGATGCTGAAGTACGTCGTGTTCAACCCGACCTGGACGGTGCCCCACCGAATCGCGAGCGAAGAGATGCTGCCGAGAATCAGGCGAGACCCACGGTTCTTCGCCCGCGGCGGGTACGAACTTTACGATCGGGACGGCAGGATCGTCGACCCGTCCGCCGTCGACTGGGCGAGCGTGTCGGAAGACAGCTTCGACCTCACCATCGTGCAGCGGCCGGGCCCGGCGAACGAGCTCGGCCAGGTCAAGTTCGTGTTCCCGAACGAATACTCGGTGACGATGCACGATACGCCCGCACGGCACCTGTTCGGTGCCGCCCAACGCGCCTTCAGTCACGGCTGTGTGCGCGTCGACGAGCCGCTCGCACTCGCGGAGCAGGTGCTGACCGCAGACGGCTGGACGCGCACGACGATCGACGCGCAGGTTCTCTCGGACGAAACTCGCACGGTGTTTCTGAGCGAGCCGCTACCGGTGTTCCTGCGCTACCGGACCGCCGAGGTCGACGATGCCGGCATCGTGCACTTCTTCGACGACATCTACGAGCGCGATGCGGCCGTGCTGGCTGCGCTCGACGAATGACGATACGACCCCGTGAGGGAAATCCCGACCGACTGCCGCTTTACTCTCAGGAGGGCATCACGTAATTGCACGACTCGAGGGAGGAACCGGTCATGCGCCTCATTTCACCACGCTGGCTCGTAATCGCTATGCTGCTGCTGATCTGGGCCGCCTGGTCGCTGTCGGCGCAGGTCTGGGCCGTGTCCGACGCGGATCGCGCGCCCGGCACCCGCATCGATACGTTCGTTGTCGAGTAAGCCTTTCTGCGAAGGACGCAGACGCACACCCGCCAAACTTCCGAGCGGGTTACAGCGTTTCGACCCCGGTGCCGGGCGCCGGACCCTGCCTGATCCACTGTAGATCCCGGTGTAACAAGATGTTTCCCTGCCGCCAGCGCTATGGTTGACGGTCCCGGGCGCCGGTACAGTACCGCGGAGTAAACAACACTCCGAGGTATCCGAGAATGGCAAATCACACGAGAGACTGGCCGGAGCTGGCCATAGCGCTTTACGACAAGCTGACGGGCCGCAACGCCGAGATCACCTACGAAGCCGAGAACATGGAAATCTGGGTTCCGAGCGGCGTCGGTGAAGACGCCAGCCACGCCCTCTGGAAAGTGAACGGCAGTCTCAAGATTCGTGCACGCGACGGTGTCGAGGCCTGAGGCTGACATATCGATCGACGTTCGCGGAGGCTTGAACCTGCTGGGTCCGACGGGTCGACCGGTCCGGCTGCGGGCCGACGGCTCGACGCTGATCCTCGCCGCCCCGGGCTGGGCGGAGCTGCGTCGACTCGGGCCGCGGGCCCTGCGGTCTCGGCGCCGCGCGCTCGCCGCCGCCGCCGGCTCGCTCCGCAAGCTGGGATTGAGCCTCGCCGTCGAAATCCGCGGCCGTCCTGCCCTCTGCCTCGGCGCCGGCGTCAGGTCATCCCTCCTGGCGCGCCTGCTCGGCCTGCAGGCCATCGACATGCGCCTCTCGAACCTCGTCGCGTCCCTGATCCGCTAGACGCCTGTTGCGGCCTTCCGCTGCGCAGCGCCGACACCCGATTGATCGGCTCGGCCCGGTTTGCCCGCGAAACCGGATCGTGCACTATTGCGTCCTCGTATCGGCAAACGCGCGCAGCGCGCCTGTTGCGCCGGCCCGGTCGCATTTCCCGCACGAGCTACCGGGATCAACCAGGGAGTCCGGACATGATGAGCCTCGCCAAAGCCTGCCTGCTGTGCCTCTGTTGCGCGGCGACACCGCTCGCCGCACAGACCAACCCGCTGTGGACCGAGCAGAAGGTCAGGAACTACCTGCCGCACATGTCGACCGCCGAAGTCCGCGACTTCCTGACCCGCTCGGACCTGGTGATCATCCCCCTCGGTTCGCTCGAGCAACACGCCGACCACCTGCCGATAGGTACCGACTTCATAAATGGCGTGGAGCGCTGCAAGCTGATCGCGCAGGAGCGCGACGTGCTGGTCGCGCCGGTGCTCATGCTCGGCCAGTCGCCCTACCACATGGGGTTCCCCGGGACGATTTCGCTGCGCGCCGAGACGATCCTGCAGGTGCACATGGAGGCGGTGGAGAGCCTGATCCGCCACGGCTTCCGGCGCTTCATCATCATGAATGCTCACGGCGGCAACCGGGCCATCACGACCCTGCTGGTGGACCAGATCAACCAGCGCACGGGCGGTGTCGCGGTGAGCTTCGACGAAGCCGTGCGGCCTTTCCTCGGCCCGTCGGCCGCGGCGCCGAGCGCGGTGCTCGACCGGCACGGCGGCACGTCGGAGACGTCCAACTCGCTGTACCTGATGCCGACGCTCGTGCAGCTCGACAGGGCCGTGCCCGCCGAGCTGACGCTGCCGCCACACCTCGAGGCGATGCTGCCGGAGGTCGTGGATGCCGAGCCGACGGCGCTGATGCTGTTCCTCGCCGAAGGTCTCAAGGCGGAGGAGACCGGCAAAGGTACGTCGTCAGCCGAGATGTCGACGACAGGCGTCTGGGGCGTGCGCGATCCGTCCGAGGGCAGCGCGGCGCGGGGTGAAGCCGAGACGCGGCGCCAGGTGGACGCGGCGGTGCGGTTCATCGACCGCTGGAACGAGCTGGCATCGGCCGGCGGCTGAGCTATAGCCGGTCGCGGATGCGGTAGTACATCATCGCCAGGGCGACCAGCGGCTTCTGCAGCAGGTGACCGCCCGGTACGACGACCGGCCGGATGTTCGCGAACAGGTCGAACTGCTCGACGGTGCCCGCGAGCGCATCGGCCATGATGCGGCCGGCCAGGTGGGTCACGTTGACGCCGTGACCCGAAAATCCCTGGCAGTAGTACACGTCGCGGTCGAGCCGGCCGAACTGCGGCACGCGGTTGACGGGCACACCGATCCTGCCGCCCCAGGCGAAATCGACGCCGACCTCGGCCAGCCGCGGATAGATGCGGGCCATCCTCGGCCTGAGCTGCCGCTCGATCACTGCCGGATCGCTGCCGAAATAGTTGCAGCGGCCGCCGAACAAGAGCCGCTTGTCGGCGCTCAGGCGGAAATATTCGAGCACGAAATTCTGGTCGCAGACGGCGAGATCCTGCGGATTGATCGCGGCCACCGTCGCAGCCGGCAGCGGCGCCGTGGCGATGATGAAGCTGTTCACGGGGAACAGGATTCCCCTTAGCCGCGGCTCGATCGAATGGTAGGCATTGCCGGCGATGACGACGGCGTCCGCCGTCACCGCGCCCTGCGCCGCCTCGACGCGCGGCTTCCCGGACCTGCCGATCTCGATAACCGGGGACCGCTCGTAGATCGTCACCCCGAGCGACTGCGCGGCGCGGGCTTCGCCAACGCACAGCTTCAGCGGGTGCAGGTGACCGTTCGCCATGTTCAGCAGGCCGCCGATATAGGCGCCCGTGCCTATCGCCTGCCCGACCTCGTCGGCGGACAGCAGCCGGAACGGCTGCGCGAACGCGGCGTCGGCAAGCCGGTCATGCTCGGCTTCGAGATCCCGCATCTGGCGCGGCCTGACGGCTACGTCGAGATAGCCGTACTTGAGGTCGCAGTCGATGCCGTAGGTATCGACGCGCTCGCGAATGATCGCGTGCCCGGCCCAGCGAAGCTCCTCGAGAAGCGCCGCGCCCTCCGGCCCGGCCAGTTTCGCAACGGTCTCCTCGCCGGAGATGCCGCCGATCATCTGGCCGCCGTTGCGACCGGAGGCACCCCAGCCGACGCGGTTGGCTTCGACGACGTGCACGTCGTAGCCGCGCTCCGCGAGGAAGAGCGCCGTCGAGATCCCGGTGAAGCCGGCGCCGATCACGCAGACATCCGCCGTGCGTTCGCCCGTGAGCGGCTCGAAGTCGGTGACGTCGCCGACGGTCGCCGCGTAGTAGGACCCGGTATGCGGCTGTGACTGCATCATCCGGCCTCAGCGTGGGGCGATGGACCGCTACGGCAGGTTATCGAAGCGCGCGCGACTACATCGTCTCCAGCATACCGGCGAGGTCGTCGGCGTGGTGTTCTTCTTCCTTCAGGATGTCCTCGATGATGCGCCGCGTCGTCGGGTCGTCGTTCCCCAGCCAGCGGATGACCTCCGAATAGGTCTCGATGGCGATGCGCTCGGCGACCAGGTCTTCCTCGATCATCTCCCGCAGCGTTTCTCCCTCGGCGTACTTCGCGTGGGCGCGCGAGGCCAGGCCCTCGGGACTCCAGTCGGGAATGCCGCCGAGCTGCGAGATGCGGACACTGATCCAGTCGGCATGCTGCTGCTCCTCGTTGGCGTGCGTCAGGAATTCCTGCGCGATCGGCTCCGCGTTGATGCCGGCGGCGCAGTAGTAGTGATTGCGATAGCGCAGGATGCAGACGATCTCCGTCGCCAGCACTTCGTTCAGCACGCCGATGACCTGCTCGCGATCGGCCTGGTACGCGGAGGTGACCGCGCCGTCCATCATCTTCTCCCGCGCGCGCTTCTGGATCGCCTCGATATCGGTTTTGAAGGGTTGCTTCATGATCGCTCCCGGATGCTCGTCGAATGCGTCGTGCCAAATGCGGAGTGGGCATGGTACGAAATCCGGGCATGCGACCGCCACAGCGATCGGCGGTCCGCGCACGCCGCGTTTCCGCAGGCAGGACGGAAGCCGCTGCGGCGTTGTCAGCGCCCGGCGGCGGCGAAGGGATCCCCGAAGCGCGGGTCCGAGAGCAGCGACTCGTCGGTCAGGGCATGCAGGAATGCGAGCACGTCGGCGGCTTCCTCATCCGTCAGCTCGAAGCCGCTGACGAAGGGCGAGCGATACGGACTCAGGCGGCCGTCGCCTGCCAGCGGGCCGTCCTCGATCAGGCGGCCGCCGCGGGCGTAGTGCGCAAGAACCTCCTCGAGCGTAGCCAGGCTGCCGTCATGCATGTAGGGCGCGGTCACGGCGATATTGCGCAGCGTGGGCGCCTTGAAGCGCCCCATGTCGCGGCGTTCGCCCGTCAGGTCGTACAGGCCGGTGTTGTCCGGCGGGTAGTCGCCGCGGCCGCCCAGGTTGTAGAGCCCGTTGTTGTGAAAGCCGACGCTCTCGACCACCGCGCTCGCGTGGGTACTGCTGTCGGTGAAGTTGAAGCCACCGTGGCAGTGGAAGCACTCGAGGCGCTCCGAGAAGAACAGCTCCATGCCACGCAGCTGGCTGTCGCTCATCGCGGCAGCGTCGCCGCGCAGGTAGCGATCGTAGGCGCTGTCGAAGGACACGATGCTGCGCGTGAACGCCGCGATGGCGCGCAGCGCGTTCAGCACGGAATACGGGTCCGCGTCGCCGGGGAACACGGCGGGCATGCGCTCGCGGTACAGCGCGTCCGTGCGCAGGAGCGCCGTGACCGCCTGCTCGCGCCCGCCCATGCCCATCTCGACCGGCGCATCCCCGAACAGCGGCGTCAGCGCCTGGATCTCGAGCCTGTCCTGCAGGTGATTTGCCCAGTTGAGCCGGCTCGCGTAACCGACGTTGACCAGGCTCATGGCGCCGCGCGGATGCAGGTCCCCGGTCGCGCCGACGGCGCGGGCGAGCCCGTCGGTGAAAGCCAGTTCCTGGCGGTGACAGCCGGCGCAGGACAGGCTGCCGGTGACCGACAGGCGGCGGTCGTAGAACAGCCGGCGGCCGAGTTCGACCTTCGCGGCGCTCATCGGGTTGTCGGCCGGTACCGCCGGCGGCGGCTGTCCCGCGGGCAGGCCCCAGTCGAACGCCGCGGCGGGCCACCAGCGGACGGCGGCCACGACGGCAAGCACCAGAGCCAGCAGCGCCAGCACGGCCCGGCCCGGAGCAGACACTCCTGCACTCACCGGGGATCCGCGACGCGAAAGCTCGCGGCAGGCGCGATGCTGCCGCCGCTCGCCGGGTCGATGCCGAGGGCCGCGAGCACGGCCGCGCAATCCTCCTCCCCGGGACCCACCTGGCAGCTCCGCAC
>JBFJUJ010000145.1:0-7301 GCA_041624755.1 Woeseia sp.
CACCAACCGGTCCGGCACGTATCATGGCCGGCCTCCCAGTCGGGCGACCGCGGTCGGGGCGTAGCGCAGCCTGGTAGCGCACCACAATGGGGTTGTGGGGGTCGGGAGTTCGAATCTCCCCGCCCCGACCATTCTCGCGAGATAAAAAAACCGGCCCCTCACCCAGAAGGGGGCCGGTTTTTTTTGTCTCGCCAGAACGGCCGGCTGCGATGGAACTCCCCACCGAGTTCGACAAGATCGCAGGATGCGATTTTGGACGCCCGAAGCATGACCGCGCGCGCTACGGTCAGCGACACTGAAGATCAATCCGCGATTGCCCCGATCGGCTCGACCTTGGCCGAAGGCGGATTGGGGCGGCGGCCTAGGAAGCGTTGCCGGCGCCGAACTCCTGCAGCGGCAGCTTGCGGTCCTCGATCCCGAGCAGTATCGGGTCGGCCGTCTCGCGGTAGATGTTGACCTTCGCGTTGTAGGCGCTGCGTGTCAGTCCGTGCTTGTCGCGAATCTGCAGCCTGCGAATGTTGAAATCGCCGCTCTCCATGCGTTCGCCCGTGAGGTAGCACTTGATCGCGGATACCCGCTCTCCGGACAGTTCGAGGCCGCTGAGTTTCTGCAGGTTGCCCTGCGCCCGCTTCAGGAACGATGCGGCGTCGAGGTGCACCTGCGACTGCGAGTGATCACCGTCGGCGGCCACCTCGGCCATGAAGTCGCCGACGAGAATCTGTCCGGGCATCGCGGCATCGACGATCCGCGCAAGCTCGATGGTCACGTCGCCGACGATGAAGTCGTGGATCGTGGGGTTCAGCCCTTCCGCCTGGTGGAACTCGTAGCAGCTGCCGACGTGGAAGCAGGCGCGCAGCCGCGGCACGATTTTCGACGCGGACTTGCGCTGGGCGATGGCATTGTCGGCCAGGACCAGGTGCATGAAATGGTAGAGGTTGACGTTGGCCTCGAGCCCGTTGTCGCGATTCCAGACGTAGAAACCGTCACCGGTGGTCGAGCGCGCGAAATTGATGCCGACGTCGAGCTCCAGCATCTTGGCATGCGCCGAATTGAGCGAGTACGACAGGCTGTTCAGCTGGGTCATCTGCTGGAACGGCGACAGCAGGCTGAAGCCGACGATGTCGAACAGGCATACCGCCCGGCTCTCGACATAGTTGATGCCGTAGCGGCGGATCATCTTCTCGATGATCTGGGTCTCGACCGGGTGCATCGTCAGCGGCATGCGCAGCCGCACGTGGCGCGGCTCGACCTGCAGCAGCTTCGCGACTTTCTGCATCTGGCCGAGGCTGAGCTGCCGCTCGCCGGTGATGAGTTCGATGATGAAGCGCGAGGAAACCTGGCGCGCCATGTCGCCTCTGCCGGGAATGCCGGCGATGTACTCTGCGATCGCATAGTGCGGCACGACGAGGACCAGCAGGCCGTCGTCCAGCGGGGTCCAGCTCAGGATGCTGTTCTGGCCCAGTGCCCAGAAATCGTTGAGGTTGCGTTCGAGCTGTACAAGGCTGCTGCGCTGGCGCAGCCCCATGTCGCTGGCGTAGCCGGCGAGCTGGTCGAGATAGGGAGAGTAACCCGCGATGCGGTGAATACCCGATGGAGACAGGTCGTCAAATTCCATGCAAGCGATCCAGGTATCCCCGTGTGATTTTTGGCCGCCGCCGTCACGCGGGACGTCGGAAGGCTGGCGGCGATTCCCCAGGGCGTGCGCCGCTGTTGTGTCCTTATGGTCTGACTGCGACGCTCACCCGGAAAACGAAACTAATCAACTCTGCCCCACAGTGCAAGTATTATTAAGATTATTGCGTAGGTATCTCAAATCCCAAGTAATCGACATGGTCGACATTTTGTCCCGGCGCCGCCTTTGCGGTAGCGTGCCGGGCGGGTTTTCGATTTTCGTCGGAGGAAGGCCGGAATTGGGCGCACACGTCCCCGCCATCGATGCTGTCCGCGCGCTCAGGCGCCGGCTGTCGCGCTGGCTGCTGGAGACGCCGGTCCTGCACTGCCCGGCGCTCGAGCAGCATTGCGACAGCGTCGTGCACGCGAAACTGGAGTTCCTGCAGCGCACATCGACGTTCAAGCCACGCGGCGCGCTCGCGGTCATGCTCAGTCTCAGCGACGAGCAGCTCGCGTCGGGCGTAACGGCCGTCAGTGCCGGTAATCACGCAATCGCCACCGCCTTCGCCGCGCGCGAGACCGGCACGAGCGCCAAGGTCGTCATGCTCGAGACGGCAAGCCCGCTGCGCATAGAGCGCTGCCGGGATTACGGCGCCGAGGTGGTCCTCGCAGACGACGTACACGCTGCCTTCGCGATCGCCGAGGAGATCTGCGAGAAGGAGGGTCGCTATCTCGTACATCCTTTCGAGGGGCCGCGGACGTCCCTCGGTACGGCCACGCTGGGCCTCGAGATCTGCGAGCAGCTCCCCGAGTTCGACGCCGTGCTGGTGCCCGTCGGTGGTGGCGGACTGTGCTCGGGCGTCGCATCGGCGGTGAAGCAGCTCCGTCCGGAGGCCTGCGTCTACGGGATCGAGCCGAACGGCGCGGATACCATGAGCCGCAGTTTCGCGAGCGGCCGGCCGGAGCGGATCGAGCGCGTCGCGACCATCGCCGACAGTCTCGGCGCGCCCTATGCGCTGCCTTACTCCTTCGGCCTCTGTCGCCGCTACGTCGACGAGATGCTTACGGTGAGCGACGACGAGCTCGCTCGAGCCATGGGCGTGCTGTTCCGGGACCTGAAAGTGGCGGTCGAGCCGGCCTGCGCGGCCAGCACGGCGGCCCTGCTCGGTCCGTTGCGCGAGCGCCTGCGGGGCAAGACGGCGGTACTCGTCATGTGCGGCAGCAATATCGACTGGGCCAGCTTCGAGCGCCATGCCTTGCTGGAGCCTGCCGGTGCGGCTTGAGCGGCTGAAGGCTATCGTCGGTGAGCGAGGCTGGGTCAGCGACCCGCAGGCGCTCGAACCGCATCTGCGCGAATGGCGCGGTACCTGGCAGGGCAGGACGCCGCTGATGCTGTGTCCGGCCACGACAACGGAAGTCGCGGACATCGTGGCCGAGTGCGCTGCTCAGGGCATCGCCATCGTGCCGCAGGGCGGCAACACCGGACTCTGCGGCGGCGCGATCCCGGACCGCAGCGGCCGGCAGGTGCTCGTGTCGCTCCGCCGCATGAATCGCCTGCGCTCGATCTCGGCGGAGAATTACTCGCTGGTCGCCGAAGCCGGCTGCATCCTCGCGGACCTGCAGCGAGCTGCGGCCGACGTCGGCCGACTGTTTCCGCTGAGCCTGGCGGCGGAAGGGAGCTGCCAGATCGGCGGCAACCTGTCGACGAACGCCGGCGGCATCAACGTCCTGCGCTACGGCACGGCTCGCGAACAGGTACTCGGGCTCGAGGTCGTCCTGCCGGACGGGCGCGTCATTAACGGCCTGCGCGAGCTGCGCAAGGACACGGCCGGCTACGACATCAAGCAGCTGTTTCTCGGCGCGGAGGGCACACTCGGCATCATCACGGCAGCGGCGCTGCGCCTGTTCCCGCCCGTGTCCCGGGTCGGCACGGCGTTCGTCGCGGCGGCCTCGCCGCAGCAGGCGGTATCACTGCTCGCGCTGCTGCGCGAGCGGCTGCACGACGAGCTGCTGGCCTTCGAACTGATCTCGGCGCGGTCGCTGCGAATGGTGCTGCGACACATCGACGGCGTGCGCATGCCGCTGGACACGGAGGCCGGCTGGTATGTCCTGCTCGACGTGGCCGTCGAAGACGGCGGCGCGGACCTCGAGCGCGAGCTGGCGCAGGCACTTCAGCGGGCCGTCGCGCTGGACGTCGCGATCGCGAAAAACGAAGCTGAGCGGGCGGCGCTCTGGCGTATCCGGCACAGCATCTCCGAGGCACAGAAATTCGAGGGTGCGAGCCTGAAGCACGACGTCTCGGTGCCGGTCGCCGCTGTCGGTGAATTCATCGACACGGCGACCGCGGCGATCGCGGCGCACTGCGACGCTGCGCGCGTTGTCGCCTTCGGCCACGTCGGCGACGGCAACGTGCACTTCAACGTCTCGCAGCCGCCGGGGTGGTCCGCCGAGCGCTTCCTCGCCGAGCAGGATGCGATCGCGGAAATCGTCTACGACGCCGTAGCCCGGTTCGACGGCAGCTTCAGCGCCGAACACGGCGTCGGCGTCCTGAAGAAAGCCGCGCTCGAGAAGTACCGCGGCGGCGTGGAGATCGAGCTGATGCGGGCGCTGAAGGGATTGCTGGATCCGCGGGGCATCATGAACCCGGGCAAGGTCCTGTAGGCCCGCCTGGCCGATCCTGGCCGTGAATTGGTGACGGTTGAGGGCTGCCCCGGCGACTGTCGAATTTGACGACCAGGTCGCAAAGCGAACCCTGCCTGGCAGGATAGAATGCACAGTTGCCGCGGCCGCAACGGCGCCGCGGCGGACTCGGGCGAGGCCATCACGGGCCGGAGTTGTCTTTGGGCAAGAACGTCAAAAGCGGAGCGGGACCCTTTTCCGCGGCGCGCCAGGCACCGGCGGGCGGCGGTGGTGGCGACGTGTTCAGCCAGACGATGGTGCTCGAGAACGTCGACGTCAACGATGCCCTCGTGCCCGAAAAGCGGCTGCAACCGGGCTCCATGCTTCGCGATCGCTACCTGCTGCAGCAGCGCGTCGCGGCCGGAAGCCTCGGGGCCGTCTACAAGGCATTCGATCGCCACCTCGCCGACGACGCCGGCGACGGGTCGCTGGTCGCAATCAAGGTGTTGACCGCGCGCGTGGCGCGCGAGCCCGATGCACTGCGCACGCTGCAGCAGGAGGCGGCGAAGAGCCGCTGCCTGAGCCACCCGAACATCCTGCGCGTCATCGACCTCGATCGCGAGGACGACCTGTATTTCCTCGTCATGGAATGGCTCGACGGTCAGTCGCTGGAGTACCTGCTCGAGAATGGTTCCCTGTCGGACGACCTGCCGCGCATGCTCGACATCCTGCGCCAGCTCGGCGAAGGGCTGAGTTACGCCCACCGGCGCGGCGTCATACACGCTGACGTCAAGCCGGCCAACGTAATCGTGCACGCCGACGGCACGGCGAAACTCGTCGATTTCGGCCTCGCGCGCCTGCGCCAGGCATTGCAGCAGACCAGGTTCGACACGGTGCTGCCGAAATCGCCGACGCCGGCCTATTCCAGCATGCAGGTGCTGACTGGCGAGGAACCGGTCGCCGCGGACGACGTGTTCTCGCTCGCCTGCCTCGCGTATCGCATGATCGCCGGCCATCGCGTTTTCGGGCCGCGGAACGCCGCCGAGGCGGCGGAGGCCGGCATGGAGCCACAGCGGCCACAGAACCTGGGAGACGCGCAGTGGAAGGCGCTGCGCAAGGGTCTCGCCTATGCGCGGGTTTCGCGCCAGCAGTCGCCGCAGGAATTCGTCGACGAGCTGATGCAGCACAAATCGCCGCCGAAGGTCCGGACTGCGTCGCCGTCGCCGTCGCCGCCGCCGCAGGCCGACGATGTCGTCGACAAGCTCGTGGTGCCTGCCGAGGACATCAACGAGCGGCGCTTCGATCGGCGGCACGAGCGCCGTTCCGCAGTCTGGCCGGCGGTGCTGCTGGCCCTGTTGCTGGGCGGCGCGGCGCTCGCGTTCCTGCGCCCGGACTGGCGCGCCGTTGCGGAGCAGCATGCGCGCGAGTTCATCGACAGGGTGCGGGCCGCGGCGGCTGACGGAGCGGGGGCAGGCAGCGAAGCGGCTGTGCAGTCCCCGCCGGTCACTGCGGCGGCGGAGCCCGGCGACGAATCGGCAGCAGCCCCGCAAGCTGCGCCGGCGGCGCGCCGGCCCGCGTCCGGGACGGCCGAGCGATCGTCGGCAGCGGCGAAGGTCCCTGCGGCAGCACTGCCCGCTGACCGGGCGCCGGATCGCAGCGCGAGTTCCGCCCCGGTGGACGACGACCGCCCACCGGCCGGGGAGGTGCCGACGCCGGGGGCCGGTGCGGCCTCGGACCCGGGACGGCCGGCGCCCATTACCTCGGGCAAGGCGGCGAGTCTCGTCCTGGTGGCGCCGGGCGGCGACGTCCCGGAAATCGCTCTGCAGCTCAACGAGGATGGCGTCGCGCTCGGCGTCGAGCTCTACCGCCTGTTCGATCTTGCCGAGCCGTTGCTCGTGCGCATCGACGAGGTCGGCTTCAGCGGCAATCGCTCGCCGCGCGAAGAAGGCGTCTACACGCTGTCGGACGACGGCGTCGTCAGTTTCGAGCCCGGCCAGCGCCGGGCCACCCTGACGATCCGGCCCGACAGCAACGACCGGCACGAGCCGGACCGGCAGGTGAGCCTGTTGCTGCGCGACTACTACAGCGCCGAATCAGTGCTGGGCCGGCTGGATCTCAGGCTGCTCGATGACGACCAGCGGCGCTACGAGGCGGGCATGCCGGCCAATACCGTGGCGTTCACGGATCGCCGCGCGCTCGTCGCCGAGCGCGACCCGGCCGTGCAGCTCGAGGTCCTGCGCTTCAACCCCGACCAGACATCGATGTCGGTACGCTACGACGTCGTCGATGTCTCCGCCTCCGAGGGCCAGGACTACTTCGTGCCGAGCCAGCGATTCGTGACCTTCGGACCGGGCCAGCGCAACGCGCGCTTGCTGATTCCGCTGGTGCAGGATAACGTCCCGGAAGGCGACGAGTCTTTCATCATCGAACTTGACGCCGACGTTTCCCACGGCAGCATGATCGGGAGCGTCGCCGTCACGATCGAGGATGACGACTCGCTCGCCGAATAGTAGCCACGATAGCGACTATGTCTTGCGCGCGCCTCCGCGGGAGCGTGCGCCTATGCGTTCGACGGGCGGCCGGGACGACCAGCGATGACCGAAAAAGAACTGCGCCGATACTCCAGGATCGTCGTCGACGGAGACGAGCACGCGCCGAGCCGCGCGATGCTGCGGGCGGTCGGCTTCGAGGACCGGGACTTCGCGCGCCCGCAGGTCGGCATCGCCTCGACCTGGAGCATGATCACGCCCTGTAACATGCACATCAACCGGCTGGCCGAACGTGCCTCGGCGGGCGTCGATGCGGCGGGCGGCAAAGGCGTCATATTCAATACCATCACGGTATCCGACGGCATCTCGATGGGCACGCCGGGGATGCGGTATTCGCTCGTGTCCCGCGAGATCATCGCGGACTCGATCGAGGCCGTTGCGGGCGCACAGGGATTCGACGGGCTCGTGGCGATCGGCGGCTGCGACAAGAACATGCCGGCCTGCGTCATGGCGATGGCGCGGCTCGACCGGCCGTCGGTGTTCGTCTACGGCGGTTCGATCAAGCCCGGCGCGAAACGTCGC
>JBFJUJ010000146.1:0-7187 GCA_041624755.1 Woeseia sp.
GAGGCGCGCGATCACCTCGCGCACGTCGTAGGAAAAGCGAAAATCGTGCGACACGATGCCGTAGATCTCGTCGGCCGCGTAGGCAGGCTCGACCGGCTCGCGCAGCTTCAGCGGGATATCTTTTCGCCAGTTCAGGTTGCTGACGATCTCGCGTACCGTCTGCAGGGCGTGCGTGTCGTTGTCGGCGAGGTAGTCGGTAACGCCCGAGATGCGCGAATGCACCTCGCCGCCACCCAGCGTCTCCGCGTCGACGACCTCGCCGGTCGCGGCCTTTACGAGCGGCGGTCCGCCGAGGAATATCGTCCCCTGGTTGCGCACGATCACCGCCTCGTCGCACATCGCCGGCACGTAGGCGCCGCCCGCCGTGCAGGAGCCGAGCACCGCCGCGATCTGCGGTATGCCCTGCGCCGACAGCCGCGCCTGGTTGTAGAAGATGCGGCCGAAATGATCGCGGTCCGGGAAGACTTCGTCCTGCTTCGGCAGGAACGCGCCGCCGGAGTCCACGAGGTAGATGCACGGCAGGCCGTTCTGCTCGGCGATCTCCTGGGCCCGCAGGTGCTTCTTCACCGTGAGGGGATAGTAGGTGCCGCCTTTTACCGTGGCGTCGTTGGCGACGATCATGCACTCGATGTCGTGGACCTGGCCGATGCCCGCGATGAGGCCGGCGGCGGGCACGTCGTCGGCATAGATGCCGTGCGCGGCGAGCTGGCCGATCTCCAGGAACGGCGCGCCGCGATCGACCAGCGTGCGGACGCGATCGCGCGGCAGGAGCTTGTTGCGATTCAGGTGCTTGTCGCGGGCGCGTTCGCTGCCGCCGCGGGCGATCTTCTTCAGGTCGGCGCGCAGCGTCTCGGCCAGCTTGCGATTGGCCGCCATGTTCGCCTTGTAGGCGTCCGAATCGGGCTTGATCTTGCTCGCAATCTTCGGCATCCGGCTCCCCGCCCGCCGTTTCAGGAAACGGCGTCGTAAAGTTCGCGCCCGATCAGCATGCGGCGGATCTCGCTCGTGCCCGCACCGATCTCGTAGAGCTTGGCATCGCGCCAGAGGCGGCCCGTCGGGTACTCGTTAATATAGCCGTTTCCGCCGAGCGCCTGTATCGCCTCGCCCGCCATCCAGGTCGCCCTCTCCGCGGACATCAGGATGCAGGCGGCTGCGTCGAAGCGCGTCGTCTGGCCGCGATCGCAGGCTTCCGCGACCTTGTAGACGTAGGCGCGGCTCGCGTTCATCGTCGTGTACATGTCGGCGATCTTGCCCTGCATGAGCTGGAAGGTGCCGACCGGTTCGCCGAACTGCTTGCGCTCGTGGACGTAGGGCATCACGACGTCGAATGCGGCCCGCATCAGCCCCAGGGGGCCGGCGGCGAGCACGACGCGCTCGTAGTCGAGGCCGGACATCAGGATCGCGGCGCCGCGCCCGGCCGCGCCGAGCAGGTTGGCGTCGGGTACGCGGCACTCCTCCAGCACGAGCTCCGAGGTGTCGCTGCCGCGCATGCCGAGCTTGTCGAGCTTCTGCGCGGAGCGAAACCCCGGCCGGTCGCGCTCGACGATGAAAGCGGAGAGGCGCGGCGCATCGCCCGAGTCGTCGGTCACCGCGTAGAGGATCGTGACGTCCGCCTCGGGCCCGTTCGTGATCCACATCTTGGTGCCGTTCAGCACCCACTCGTCGCCGTCGCGAACGGCGCGGGTACGCATGCCCATCACGTCGGAGCCGGCGCCCGGTTCGCTCATCGCCAGTGCGCCGACGTGCTCGCCGCTGACGAGTTTCGGCAGGAAGCGGCGCTTCTGCTCGTCGCTGCCCCAGCGCCTGAGCTGGTTCACGCACAGGTTGGAATGCGCCCCGTAGGACAGGCCGACCGAGCCGGACGCGCGGCTCAATTCTTCCATCGCGACGACGTGCGCCAGGTAGCCCAGGCCGCTGCCGCCGTAGTCCTCCTCGACGGTGATGCCGAGCAGGCCGAGTTCCCCGAGCTGCGGCCAGAGGTCGCGCGGGAAGCGGTTGCCGGCATCGATCTCCTGTGCACGCGGTGCGATGACGTCGCTCGCGAAACCGCGCACGCTGTCGCGCAGGAGGTCGATATCTTCGCCAAGACCAAAATCGAAATCGAACATCGGATTACCTGCTGCAGGCGGTTGCCGGCGGACGCCGGCGCGGAAACCCCTGATTGCTCCGGGCAGGAAATGGTCGCCCCGCGGGCGGGCCAGCTGAATACCATTTGCAAGGTAGCCGCCGCGAAATCGTGACGCCGGTCGCGCCCTCAGCGCCCCAGTTCGTCGATCAGCAGCGAGAACAGCTCGAACTGCGAGCTGATGCCGAGCTTGGCGAACAGGTTGCGCTTGTGCACCATCACGGTCCCCGGCGCGATGTCGAGTTCGCGGGCGATCGACTTGGACGAATGGCCGCGCAGCAAGAGCTGGCTGACCTGCCGCTCCCGATCGGTCAGCAGGCCTTCGCCGAAACGCTCGAAGCTGTCGGTCAGACGGCGGTGAAAGTCGCCGGCCCGGGCCGCCGGGTCGCGGTCCGTGGCGTGCAGCTCCCAGCTCCGCCGCATGGCCGCGCGCACCGTGGGCTCGATCAGCTCCAGGCGCTTGAGCTCGACCCGCGTGAAGCGCCGCTGGCGGCGGCCGACGACCAGTGCGAGGGTCGTGCGCGGCCCTATCCCGACCAGGAAATCCATCTCGTCGCGCAGGTGCGTGCGCTCGCAGTACTGCCGGTAATACTCGCTGGCGCGGAAGCGGTCGGGCTGCGCGTCCCGGAAGCGGCACAGCGCCGGCGGGCCGTCGCTCACGGCAAGCAGGTACAGGGGATCGAGCAGGTAGGGGCCGGCAAGATAGCGGTCGAGGTAGTGCCGCGCGGCGGCGGGCTCGAGCGTGTGGTGCATCACCTCCGGGCTCGCGTCGCGATGGAAGGCGACGAGGCAGGTGCCCTCGTGATCGACGACGATACCGATCGATGCCGCGAGTGCCTCGGCCACGGCCTCCCCGTCCGCGGCCGCGATCATCCCGGCCACGGCCTCGTGCCACGCCGGGGAATCGAATGCGCCAGCCATCAGCCGGTGAGGACGTACGGCAGGCGGCGCAGCACGCGGCCGTCAGAATGCGGTGAGGAAGGACGCCGCATTGCCGCCGTACACCTCCGCGCGCTGCGCGGCTCGCAGGTATTCGCGGCCGCTCGGCGCGTGGTCGTCGTGGTTGCCGACGATGCGGCGCACACGCTGGCGGTGAAACACGGCGAGCTGCGCGGCGAGCGGAATGACCCACTGCGGGTCGTCGCCGAACATCTCCCTGTGCCTGGCCGGCAGCCGGTACCACGGCAGCCGCATGTCTGCATGATGCGCGTTGTGGAAGCCGAAGTTCAGCGTGAGCCAGTTGAGCTTTTCGAAGCGCAGGGAATGCGGGTTGCTGAATGTGTGCTCCTGCTCCCACTCGCTGTCGCCACGGCGCGGCGCCGCGCCGCGATCGAACAGGGTCGTGCTGTAGGGGTAGTCGTGCTGCACGCTGTCCATGAAGCGCAGCACCGTCATCATCATCAGGTAGGCCAGCGCATACAAGAGCGCCGCCTTCGGGAAGAACACGAGGGCGGCGACGAACAGCGCGCCGCGGATCGCGATCACCGCAACGTTCCGCCTGCGCTGCGCGCGGCGTTCGGGGATAAGGAACGACGTGAGCATCATGATGCCGTGCATCAGCAGGTCGTGTGCCGGGACGTAGCACCATTCGAGCGCGCGTGTAACCGCAAGCAGCCGCGGATGGCGGCGGAAGAAGGCTTCGTAGTCGAACCAGACGACGTCGTCGTTGTCGACGTGGTGCCGGAAGTGCTTGTGGCGCATGTCGTCGAAGGTGCCATAGGCCGCACCGCACAGCCAGCTCAGCAGGCTTCCCAGCGCGGCGTTTGAGCGGACGCGGCGGAATACGAGGTTGTGCGCGCATTCGTGCAGCAGGTAGGCCGCGACGATCATCGCGTGCGCGAGGAGCAACGTGGCAGGCAGGTTGACGAGCCAGCTCGGATGGAACAGCCCGGCGACTCCGAGGCCGTAGCCGGCCAGCGCATAGAGCAGGGCGCCGCCGTTGTAACGCAGGCTGGCAGGCTCGTACAGGTGTCGGACGATGCTGGCCACAGGCAAACCGGACACGGGGAAAACCACGCGGGCGGCAGTAGGAAACCCACGGCGCCGCACGCCGCCGCCCTCTCCCGGGCGGCGCGGTTCACCATAACCGGGGCCCGCGTCGCAGGCAAGCGGACGGCGCCTGCGTCACGCGGCGGATGCATCGGTTAGAATGTCACCCTGGTCCGGATAACAAGAAGGATGACCGCATGAAGCTCGTCACCGCAATCATAAAACCGTTCCGCCTCGACGATGTCCGCAACGCCCTGGGCGAGGTCGGCGTGCAAGGCATGACAGTCAGCGAGGTCAAGGGTTTCGGCCGCCAGCGCGGCCACACCGAGCTTTACCGCGGTGCCGAGTACGTCGTCGACTTCCTGCCCAAGGCCAAGATCGAGGTCGCGGTCCCGGACGACCGCGTCGACGAGGTCATCGAGGCGGTCGTCAACAGCGCACGCACCGGCAAGGTCGGCGACGGCAAGATCTTCGTCACTACCCTCGAGCAGGCCTGGCGCATCCGCACGGGCGAGACCGGCGACAGCGCCCTGTAGACGCGGCGGCGCGCGTCAGCCCTCGCCGCGGGGGATGCAGAAGAAGTTCAGCTTGTTGCCGTCGAGATCGCGGAAGTAGCCGGCGTAGAAATTGTCGCCGCGCGGGCCCGGCGCGCCCTCGTCCTTGCCGCCGAGCTGTAGTGCGAGGGCGTGCAGCTCGTCGACCTTCTGCTTGCTGCCCGCGTACAGCGCGATCATCACGCCGTTGCCGACGGTTGCCTTGCCGCCGTCGTAGGGCCGGGTCACGCAGAAGCCCGGCGCCTTCGGATCGTTGTTCCAGGCGATGAAGCCGTCCATCTCCAGGAAGCGCTTGCCGCCGAGCGGCGCGAACAGCGCATCGTAGAAGGCAGCGGCCCTGTCGAGGTCGTTCGTGCCCAAGGTCGTGTAGCCGATCATGTCAGTCTCCTTCGCGGTCCCGCGCCGCCCGTTCGCGCCGCTGACTCGCGGCTGCCCCGGCTACTATACCTGCCGCTTCCGCGGCGCACCGCGAGGCGGGCTACAGGTAGCGGGTCACCGCACTCCAGAGCGCCAGTTTGTCGGCGAAACTCATCGCGGCGTGGGCCGGGCTGGTCGACGGCAGGGTCAGGTAGTCCGGCGGGCCGCGGTCGAGTGACGGTGCGACAAGCCGGCGGAAGAGCTCAGCCGCCTTGCGGCCGTTGAAGGCAACGAGCCGGAGTTCGCGCTGCGCGGCGAACAAGGCGCGGAAGTCGTTCGGCTGCGCGCTCGGCAGATCGATCGCGGCATCCAGGCTGCCGGGGCGCCGCGACGCGCCGAGCACGTCCCAGAGCGCGATGCGCTGTGCCGTCAGCCTCAGGATACGCTGCCGGTACGGCAGCGCGCTGTCGATGCCGAACAGCGCCTCGACGATCGGCCAGAAGGCGTTGCGCGGGTGGGCATAGTATTCGCGGGCTTCGATCGAGCGCACGCCGGGCAGGCTGCCGAGCAGCAGCACGCGCGCGCCCGGGGCGGCCTCGGCCGCGAAGCCGTGCGACAGGCGCGTACCGGCCGTCGCGGTCCCCGGGCGTTGCGTCGCGGCGGCGGGCGGCCGCCCGCGGGCCGTCTCAGACGAGTCGCTCATAGATCGCCAGGTCGGCGGCGGAGAAGCAGCAGAAGGTCACCGCGGCCAGCGACGATTCACGCACGGCGAACTCCCGCACCGCCGCCACCGCGATGGGCGCGGCACGTTCCGGCGGGAAGCCGAAGACGCCGGTGCTGATGCCGGGGAAGGCGAGCGTCCTGATGCCGAGCTTCGCGGCCTCCTCGAGGGAACGATCGTAACAGGAGCGCAGGAGCGCCGGCTCGCCGGCGTCGCCGCCCTGCCAGACCGGGCCGACCGTGTGGATGACGTGGCGCGCCGGCAGCCGGTAGCCGGCCGTGACCACGGCATCGCCGGTGGCGCAGCCGCCGATGCCGCGGCATTCGGCGAGCAGCTCGGGACCGGCGGCACGGTGGATCGCACCGTCGACCCCGCCGCCGCCGAGCAGCGAGGACTTCGCGGCGTTCACGATGGCGTCCACCTCGAGCGTCGTGATGTCCGCCCTGAGTGCCCGGAGTTCGATCATGCGGAGATGGCTGCCTGTCGGCCGTAGACCGCGCCTGCCGTGGAGCCGGCGAGGCCCCAGGTCACCGTGGTCCAGAGGATCGGCGCGATCTGCGCGCTCGCCGCCAGTTCCACCATCGCCAGCGTGTGCAGCCCCGACGGCAGCGATGCGAGCAGGCCGCAGAGTGCGCCCGTAACGGACGCGGGACCAATGCCGGCGGGGCCGCGGCCGCAGATCGCGCTGAGCAGCCCGCCGGTGACGAGCAGCGCGACTGCGTGCAGTGCAAGCTGTGGCTCGGCCCGCAGGTTCGCATACGGCACCGGCATGCCCGCGCCGAACACCAGCGGGAAGACGAACAGGTTGACGAGCAGCAGCACGACAGTCGCCGCGACGCTGGCCAGCAGGAATGATCGCATCATGAGCCCCCCGTCGGGCCGCAGCCGGCCCCGCTTCAGCGCTGCTCGTCGATGCCCAGGTGCCGGAGCGTCTCGTCGCGCAGGTAGTCGTCGAGCGGCCGCAGCTCCACCGCGCAGCGGCCCTCGCGGCACACCGGCTGACGCTCCAGCGGCTCCGACGGGCAATCGTAATACACGCGGAATTCGCAGTTCCGCTCATACTGCCGGTACTCGAGCCGCAGCGCCGTGATCTCGGTCTTCGCGACCGACGTCAGGCATTCTATCGGATATCCGTAGTCGAAAATCGTGCAGTCCTCGTCGCGGCGGCAATACTGCGACGCGTCGACGAGCGCCTGCATGCGGCTCTCGGCCTGCCGGCAGCGCAGTGCCGCGGCGCCGCCCACGACCGGGCTCTCCTCCCGCTGCCGGCCGAATTCGGGAACACCGTTCGCGCCGCCCGCGCGGGGCTCCGCGACGCCGTTGCCTTCGAGGACGGTCGCCAGGTACCACAGCACGACGGCGACCAGCACCGACAGGGCCGACAGCGACAGCGGCAGCCGGCTCACGTCGCGCGCCCGAAGCGATCGATGACCGTGATGCC
>JBFJUJ010000147.1:0-7172 GCA_041624755.1 Woeseia sp.
CATTCGCCGCGTCGCGGTGATGCTGCATCCGAGCGCCGAGGAATGGCGCGCCGTGCTCGCGGACTTCGCGCCGCAGGTGCTGCAAACGGACGCCGAAGATTTCGACGCGCTCTCCGTGCCGGCTCACGTCGAGCGCTGGCCGGTGCTGCGCGAGGGAGCGATCGACGAAAGCCATGGACTGCCGCCGGTCTTCCTGTACGAAGGCAGGAAGAGCGGCCGGGGCGAGAGCGTCGACTGGACGCAGGCCGGCCGCTACGCCGAGCGCGGCCGCATGATCCTCGCCGGCGGGCTGACGGTCGACAACGTCGCCGAGGCGATACGCGTGGCCAGGCCCTGGGGCGTCGACGTCTCGAGCGCCGTCGAGTCCGCACCGGGGCGGAAGGACCCGCGGCTGATCGCCGCGTTCGTCGCCGCCGCGCGCGCCGCCGGCAGCGGCTGTTAAAAAGGACACGCAAGATTGCGTCGAAAAAGTGAGTCGACAAAAAAGGACACCCAATACTGGCGAGCGCCCGGCCCCCGAACACGCGCAAGCCGACAGGACAGGCAAATGAACCAGGACACACAGCGATGACTTCACTACTGCAGGCCGGCGACGCCGAGAGACTGCTGGCTGCCTCGATCGCCGGCAGGCTGCCCGACGAGCGCGGGCGCTTCGGCCCGTTCGGCGGGCGCTACATCCCCGAGACCCTGGTGCCGGCATTCGAGCGCCTGGAGGCGGGGGTCCGCCGGCACCTGCCGGACCCGGAGTTCCAGCGCGAGTTCCGCGCCGAGCTCAGCGACTGGGTCGGGCGGCCGACGGCGCTGACGCACGCGCGGACCCTGAGCCGCGACTGGGGCGCCGAGGTCTGGCTGAAGCGCGAGGACCTCGCGCACACCGGCGCGCACAAGATCAACAACGCCATCGGCCAGGCGCTGCTCGCGAAGCGCCTGGGCGCGCGGCGCGTCATCGCGGAGACCGGCGCCGGCCAGCACGGCGTCGCCTCGGCCGCGGCCTGCGCGCGCGTCGGCCTGCCCTGCACCGTGTACATGGGCGAGGTCGACATGGAGCGGCAGGCGCCGAACGTCGACCGCATGCACAGGCTCGGCGCCGAGGTCGTCGCCGTCACGTCGGGCGACGCGACGCTGCGCGCGGCGATCGACGACGCGATGCGCACCTGGGTGTCCGATCCCGACGGCATCTACTACCTGCTCGGCTCGGCGGTGGGCCCGCATCCCTATCCCTGGCTCGTGCGCGCGCTGCAGTCGGTCATCGGCGAGGAAGCGCGCGCGCAGATGCTGGAACGCGCAGGTGCCCTGCCGGACGCGGTGTTCGCCTGTGTCGGCGGCGGCTCCAACGCGATCGGCCTGTTCTACCCGCTGCTCGGCGACGGGGACACGGAGCTCATCGGCGTCGAGGCCGGCGGCCGCGGCGCGGGACTGGGCGACAATGCGGCGACGCTCGCCACCGGCCGCCCCGGGGTATTGCAGGGCAGCTACACGATGATCCTGCAGGACGACGACGGCCAGGTGCAGGAGACGCATTCGATCTCGGCCGGGCTCGACTATTCCGGCGTCGGCCCCGAACACGCGCTGCTGCAGGCAGTCGGCCGGGTGCGCTACGTCATGGCCGGCGACGACGAGGCGCTGGCCGCGCTCGACGAGCTGTGCCGGGCCGAGGGCATCCTGACCGCGCTGGAGACCGCGCATGCTTTCGCCGCGGCGAAGCGCTGGGCCGCGGACAACCCCGGCAAGCGTATCCTGATCGGCAACTCGGGCCGCGGGGACAAGGACATGCCGACGCTCAGGAAGCACGGCGCGGATCATCGCTCCACGGAGGCGGGCGGGCATGCTGCCGCATGAGCGCATAGAGAGCGCGCTGGCCGCCGCCGCGGATGCGGGGCGCACGGCGCTGATCCCGTTCGTCACGGCCGGCTACCCGCGGCGCGACGAGTTCGTCGACGTGCTCGCGGCAGTGAGCGATGTCGGCGACGTCGTCGAGGTCGGCGTGCCGTTCTCCGACCCGATGGCGGACGGCATGACGATCCAGCGTTCGAGCCACGAGGCCATCAGGAACGGCGTCAGCCTGCGCTGGATACTCGACGAGCTCTACGGTGCGCGCGAGCGCATCGACGCGCCGCTGGTGCTGATGTCCTACCTGAACCCGCTGCTCGCCTACGGCTTCGAGGCGCTCGCCACGCGTGCGCGCGACTGCGGCGTCTGCGGCTTCATCGTGCCGGACCTGCCGTACGAGGAGAGCGCGGAACTGCGCGCCGCACTCGAGGCGGAGGGGCTGGGGCTCATCCAGCTCGTGACGCCGGCGACGCCGCCCGCGCGCCTCAAGAAGCTCGCCGACGCCTCGCGCGGCTTCCTGTACGCGGTGACCATCACCGGCATCACCGGCGGCGAAGGCGGCCTGCCGCCGGACCTCGCGGCCTACCTCGACAACGTGCGCGAGCAGACGACGCTGCCGGTCTGCGCCGGCTTCGGCATCCGCGCCGCCGAGGACGTCGGCAACGTGGGCAGGCATGCGGCCGGCGCCATCGTAGGCTCGGCGCTCGTCGAGGTGCTGGAGCGGGGCGAGGACCCGGCCGCGTTCCTGCGCGGGCTGCGCGGTGACGCCTGATGCGGCTTGAGGCAGAATCCCGGACAGCATGAAGAAAGTAACCTCGTCCGCGTCGCTCGTGACGATCAACCACTACAAGAACCTGCTGAAGAGCGAGGGCATCGACGCGTTCCTGCGCAACGAGCACCTGGGCTCCATCGTCGGCGAGATGCCCTTCGAGCAGGTCTGGCCCGAGCTGTGGGTGAAGAACGACCTCGACTACGACCGCGCGCTGCAGCTCATCGACACCGAGAACCTGCTCGACGAGAGCCCGGCGGAAAGCTGGCGCTGTGCGAACTGCGGCGAGGACAACGAAGGGCAGTTCGCGGCCTGCTGGAGCTGCGGCGTCGCGGTGCAGTAGAAACGTGGCGAGCTAGCTCCGGGCAGGGGTGAACGGCAGCTCCCAGAGCGGAAAGACCCGCGACAGCGCCGACAGGCCGAGCGAATGTTTCAACCTGCCGTCGGCGATAGCCGCCCTGACCTCGTCGAGCGTCATCAGGTGCACGCGGATCGCCTCGCCGGGGTCCGGCTCCGGCGACTGCAGGGCAACGGCGTCTTCGACCAGCCAGTGATGGCAATGGTTGTCGTGATACGCGGGGTTGGCGTGGACGGCGCCCAGGTACTTCCACCGGCCCTCGCCGTAACCGGTCTCCTCGAGGAGCTCGCGCCTGGCCGCGTCGAGAGAGTCCTCGCCGCTGTCCACGAGTCCGCCGACCGGCTCGATCGTCAGTTCGCCGACACCGAAGCGGTACTGCTCCACCATGACGATTTTCCCCGCGGTCGTCACGGCAACGACGTTGACCCACTCGGGAGCCTGCAAAACGAGGCGCTTGAATGTCGCGTCGGTCGAAGGATGCCGCATCGTGTCCAGGCGGACGCGGAACAGCGGCAGCTCCGGGCCGTCTTCGCTTTCCAGTCTCGTCCAGCGCAGGGCGTCTGTCTTCATGCCGGGAGTTCCTCCGTTGACGCCGGGTCGACCCTACTTGCCGATCAGCCGCGTCCCGGCGATCTCGGCGCGCAGGATCTGCGAGACCTTCTCGGCCTGCATCGGCTTCGCGATCAGGAAGCCCTGCGCGAGGTCGCAGCGACAGTCCCTGAGGAACTCGAGCTGCTTCGCCGTCTCGACGCACTCCGCCGCGACCTCGATGTTCAGCCCGCGCGCCATCGCTATGGCCGCGCGCACGATACGCTGGTGGCTGCCGTTGACGTCGACGTCCTGCAGGAGCTCGGGGTCCAGCACGAAGCTGTCGATCACGCCGTCGTCGAGCGACGTGAACGAGATGTCGCGCGAGCCGAAGCGATGCAGCGACAGGCGGACGCCGAGTTTCCTGAGCGCCTCGAGCGCCGCCCGCTCGGCGGTGCGTTTGCCGATGATGTCGCCGTCGGACAGCTCGAACTCGACGCAGCCGGGATCGAGGGCGTTGTCCGACAGCGCGCTGCCGACCGCGGCGACGAGCCGGCCGCGCATGAGCTGCTGCGACGACAGGTTGATCGCCACCGACAGGTCCGGCAGCTCGAACTGCCGCTGCCAGCCGGCGAGCTGACGGCAGGCGGTGTCGATGATCCATTCGCCGGCCGAGTGGATCAGGCCGCTGCTTTCGAGGATCGACAGGAAGCGCGCGGGCGGCAGCAGGCCGAAGCGCGGATGCTGCCAGCGCAGCAGCGCCTCGAGCGCGATCAGCCGGCCGGACGGCACGTCGATGCGCGGCTGGTAGTGCAGCACGAACTCGCTGCGCACCAGGGCGTGCCTCAGGCCCATCTCCAGCTCTTCGCGCTGCGCGAGTTCGGCGTTCAATGCCTCGGAGTAATACTGGAAGCGGCCGCCGCCGCGTTTCTTGGCCTGGAACATCGCGAGTTCGGCGGCGCGCACCAGCCGCTCGGGGCTCTTGCTGGATTCCGGGTACAGCGCGATGCCGATCGACGGCGTCGCGAACACCTCGCTGCCGTCGACTTCGTACTTCTCGCTGACGACCAGCACGATCTTCTGCGCGGCCGCCGCGGCATCGCGGCCGGCACTGAAGTCCTCGAGGCAGGCGACGAAGCGGTCGCCGTCCCAGCGCCCGCAGAAATCGCCGATGCGCAGGTTCTTCTGCAGGCGGTCGGCGACCTGTCGCAGGAGTTCGTCGCCGCTGTCGTGCCCGAGCGTCTCGTTCACCGAGCCGAAGCGGTCGAGGTCGATGCACAGCAGGCCGAGCGGCCGGCCGCTGCGCTGCGCGCGCCCCATCGCGCGCTCGAGCTGGCCCAGGAACAGCCGGCGGTTGGGCAGCAGGGTCAGCTCGTCGTATTCGGCGCGGCGCTCGAGGTGCAGCGTGCGCCGCGCCTGCTCGGTGACGTCGCGGAACGTCACGATGCCGCCGACCAGCTCGCGCCGTGCGTCACAGAGTCCCTGGCCGCTCAGGTCGAGCAGCAGCTCGACGTCGTCCGGCGTGCGGTATTTCGCGAGCAGCCGGCTGAACTTCTCGCCGCGGCGGGCGCGCTCGAGCGGCAGCGGCGCCGGGCCGGATGCGCCGTTGCCGCCGGCGGCAGCATGGCAGAACGCATCCGCCCAGCCGGCGTCCGGCATGCCGCGGGGCGGCAGGCCGAGCATCGAGCGCCCGGCGGGGTTGATCTCCAGCACCCGCCCGTCGCGATCGACGACGATGACGCCGTCGTTGATGCTCTTCAGGATCGACAGCACCGTGTCGTCCGACCGGGACATGCGCTCGAGCAGCCGGTGTCGCCTGGCGGCGTGATCGAACAGCGCGAGCAGCGCCTCGTCGTCGGCATCGTCGACGCACAGGTAGGCGAGCGCGCCGTTATTGAGGGCCGCGACGCCGCGGTACTCGCGCTCGCGGGTCGTCAGGGCAATGAGCGGGTAGCCCGACAGCACCCGCAGCCGGCGCCTCGAGGACGTCTCGCCGGTTGGGAAGCCTTCGTCGCTGCCGGCGCCGTTGCCCGGCCCGGTGCCGAATTCGCCGTCCATGAGGACCAGGTCGATATCGGGCGGCAGCTCGCCGGCCGTCGGCAGCCAGTCGCAGCGATACAGGCGGCGGCAGAGGGGGAGCTGTTCCAGTCGGGTCAGGAAATCGGAGGCGAATGCGGGATTGCCGAGGTAGAGGATCGAGTAGTCGGCCATCAATCAAAGCCCGCCATTAGTGTCGCGTCCCATGCATGACCAGCACGACTCAGCGCGTCTCTTCGCGCCCGGCGGTGTTGCGGCTCCTCGCAACAGCGGTGCTATTGCACGTCGCCGCGCCTTGCCGGACACGATAATCCACGGCTGATTCATGCAGGTTATTCATGGGAAGCGCCACTGGCGGCAGCTGTCTCCTTAGTCGATGTCCGCTGGCGGCCGTGCTGCCGCTTCGTTCGCTGGCGCCATCGTCGTTGTTCGTTTTTTGTGTCGGCGCTACGACCCCGGAAAGCCTGCCGCATGATACCAGAATCGCCGCGCCTGTCCGGGTGGCCGCGGCGGCACGCGCGGCGGACGACGGGCGCCCCTCTGGGGCACAATGCGCATGTCCATCGCGCTGCCGCCCGGCCGACGGTGCCGGTAACCACGAGTTCCGCGCACCGGGGTGGCCGCCAGCGATAAACCTTCCGCGTCCGGCCGGCGTCAAACCCAGCAAAGAACGCGGAGTCTTGAGGATTGGGAGCGCTATTGGCCGCCGAATCGGGGCAAGCGGACGAGAGTGTTGCGACGGCAGCGGCCGTCGGCGACGAGCAGGAGGCGATAGCACGCGCGCAGGACGGCGACGCGGCCGCGTTCGAGGCGCTTTATCGCCTGCACGTCGGCAAGGTCTACGGCCTGTGCCTGCGGATGACCGGCAATCCGAGCGAGGCCGAGGACTGCACGCAGGAGGCGTTCATCCAGGCATGGTCGCGGCTCGACAGGTTCCGCGGCGACTCGGCCTTCGGCACCTGGATGCACCGCATCGCGGTCAACGCCGTGCTCGGCCGGATGCGCAAGGCGCGCCGCGAGCAGGATCGTCTGCAGGTGGTGCGCGACACAGAGGAGCTCGAGCCGCGGGCGGTCGGCGACGACGGCGGGCTGCGCGATCTCGAGCAGGCGCTCGGCGAGCTGCCGACCGGCGCGAGGCAGGTTTTCGTGCTGCACGCCGTGTACGGCTACAGCCACGACGAGACCGGCGACATGCTCGGCATCGCCAGCGGCACGAGCAAGGCGCAGCTGCACCGGGCGCGGCGGCTGCTGGCACAGCAACTGGACGGTATGAGGTCATGAACGACAAGCGGCAACACTCGAGCGAAGACGACGTCATGGCGCTCGCGCGCCGGCTGGATACCGAGGTACAGCCCGGGCGCGACCTGTGGCCGGGTATCGAGGCCGCAATCGGCGCGACCGCCGGGACGAAGGATGGCGAGGGCCGCGGGCGATCCGCGCAGCCGGCGCCGCCGCGTTTCGGCTGGTTCGCCCAGGCCGCCGCGGTGCTGCTGCTGGTCGGTGCGTCGTCGGCACTGACCTGGCTCGCGACGCAGGAAGACGCGGCGACGACCGCGCTGCCGCCGGGCGGCGGCGAGCTCGCCTTCGAGCCCGTCTCCGGGTCGTTCGGCAGCCAGTACACGCTGGGGCCGGACTTCCAGGACGCGCGCG
>JBFJUJ010000148.1:0-7139 GCA_041624755.1 Woeseia sp.
CACGCGGCCGTCGACGAGGAGGACGCCCTCGGCGTCGAGGCGCCGCCGCTGCCGGCGCCACGCCGCGCTGCCCTCGGGGAAGGCCAGCCGGCCCGAGGCGCTAAGGATGCGGTGCCAGGGCACGTCCGTGCCGCGCGGCAGGTCGCTGAGCGCGCGCCCGACCTGGCGCGCGCCGCGCGGCAGGCCGGCGAGTTCCGCGATCTGACCGTAGCTCGCGACCTTGCCGGGCGGCACGTCGCAGACGGCCGCGAGGATGCGGCGACGGCGGCGTTCGCGCTCCGCGTTGCCGATCCCGCGGCCCACGGCGTCAGCGCGCCGCCAGCCCGAGGCGCGCGCGGATCTCGCGGCGCGCCTCCTCGAGCACCGTCTCGTCCTTCAGGCTGTCGAGGATCTCGCTGACGACGCGTTTCGGGCCGCCGTCTCCCCAGGACTTGCCCTTTGCCAGGTACTCGCCGGCGACGCGGCCGACGAGGTAGGTGCTGTACCAGGCGATCGCGCCCTGTGCGCCGGCGGTCAGCACGGTCGACAGGCCGAGCGTGCCGACCTTGAGCGCACTCGACAGGAAGTGCAGCGCCCAGACCGTCCCCATCAGCGCGGCGGCCTCGGCAACAATGACGGACACCAGCGAACCGGCCTCGCGCCGCGACAGCGGCAGGTCGTAGACGCGCGACAGGTGCATGACCATGCCGACGTCGATGAACGCCGCGGCGAACAGGTCGGCCACCGGCACCGGGTTGAAGGCGACGGCGACGCCCTTGGCGATGCAGTAGGTCCGGACCAGCCGCTCGGCGATCTCGCGGCGGGCTTCGAGGATGCGCCGGCCGACCTGGTCGCTCAGGTCCGCGGCGAACAGGCTCGCGTTGAGCGCCGCCAGCGTCTTGCCCTCGGCCTCGATGATCTGCCACAGCCTGAGCCTGAGTTCGTCGATCTCCGGCGGCCGCTCGCGCTCCGTCGCGATCTCGCCGCCCTGCGGATCGATCTGCATGACCGTCTGCGGCCGCGGCTCGGCGGCGACGGCGAGCACCTGGGCGGGCGGCACGAGGCCGCTGGTCTTGTCACGTATCGAGGCGAGCAGGCTGTCGATCTCGTCGCGCGTGTACAGGTCGCGCTTGTTCAGCGCGACCACCACCGGTCGGCCGGCCGTGACCAGCGTCGCCAGCGCCTTTTGCTCGCTGTCGGTCAAGTCGCCGTCGAGGACGAATATCACGAGGTCGGCGCGCCCGGCCACCTCGCGCGCGATGCGCTCGCGGTGCTCGCCCCCCGCCTCGTCGAGACCGGGCGTGTCGATCAGGAACACGCCGCCGGCCTCGACTTCGCTCCAGGGCGTCATCGCCGACTGCTTCGTCTCGCCGTGCAGCGGGCTGGCGGCGAATCGTGCTTCGCCGATCAGCGCGTTGAGCAATGACGACTTGCCGGTGCTGACGCGGCCGACCGCGGCGATGTGCAGGTGGCCGTGCTCCAGCTTGTCGAGCATGGCCCTGACCTCGGCGTAATCGCGGGCGAGCGATTCGCGCACGCCCTCCGGCAGCCGCGAGTCGCCGATCAGGTCGGTGAGGCTCTCGCGCGCGAGCGACAGGTGCCCGGCGCCGCTGTCGTCAGCCGTCGTCGCGCCGCGTCGTTTCGGCGACCGCCATGCGGACAACCTTTGTAACGCCCGCTTCAATATGCTCACCGATGTTGTCCTCGAATTCCTTCGCGGCAGCTTTGGGTTCGAGCTCGCCGTGCTGCTCGAGCGTCAGCTTGAGACTGTGGCCCAGCGCGTCGAATATCAGCCCGTAGGCTACCGCATGCGCCAGCCCGCCGGCGACGGTGCCGACACCGGGGAAGGCTTTCAGCCCGTTGCCGGCGACGGCGAGCGACAGCGGCAGCGCGCGTCCCGCGCGGCTCTGGCTGAGCGACAGGAATTCCTCGACGTCGAGGTCGCGCGGCTCGGCGCCGTACAGGCGGCACAGCGCGCGCGTCATCGTCGTGCCGATGTAGCCCTGGATCAGCACGTCGGTGCCGGGGCTGACGGCCGCCAGCGCGCCTATGACGGCCTTGCGCGTCGAGCTCTTGATGATCTGCTCGGCGCGTTCTTCGCGGTAGCGCCGCTCCGCCGCCGCCAGCTTTTCGGCAGCGAGCCGGAACACGGCGCGATCGCGGCGCTCGTCGATACGCTCGCCCTCCTCGGCTAGCAGCCGGTTGATGGCGACGACCAGTACGCCGACGTCGGCCGGGCGCGCGCGCCGCGCGATCACCTCGCTGCCGTCGGCGCGCCGCTCGAGCACCTCGCTATCGCCGCCCGCCGAGACCGCGACGACCTGGTCGCGGTCCCACTCGCCGCCGAGGTCGCCGAGGTGCGCCAGGAGCCGCTCGAGCAGCAGCGCCTGCTCGGCGGCGTCGTAGCGATCCGACTTGTTGAGCACGAGGATCAGCGGCTTGCCGAGTGCGAGCAATCGCTCGAGCGCCGCCTTCTCCGCGCGCACGAGGTCGCCATCGGTGACGAACAGCACGACGTGGGCACGCAGCGCCTCTTCCTCGGCGACGCGGTCGAGACCGGACTCGGTGCTGCCGGTGCCGGGCACGTCGGTCAGCAGAACCTCGCTGCCGTCCGCGGCCTGCCAGCGGTAGTGACGGATGTCGAGCGTCGAGCCGCCGACCGCGCTGACGTCGACGTCGGCGTCCGGCACGAGTGCGCGTACCAGCGAACTCTTGCCGCTCGACATCTCGCCGAAGAAGCACAGGTGCACGGCATGGGATCTCTGCCGCGCCGCGAGCTCGCCGAGTTCGGCACGCGCCGCGCCGGTATCGATGCCCACCGCGTCGGCGTCGCGCAGGCGCGCCTCGATGTCCTCTCGCGTCAGCGGCATCGCGCGGGCCTTGTCGGCTCGCGGACTGCGCCTGACCAGGAGCCGCACGAGCAGCCAGATCGCCGCGACGAGCAGGAAGACGACACCGCCGACGTAGCCCCATAGCAGGAGCCGCGGCCCCTCGCGCAGCCGGTCCCAGACGTTCAGCGCCGACTCTGTGACGAACAGGAGCGCCGCGAGGCCGACCAGGAACACAAGCAGGATCAGCAGGCCGAGTGCGACCCGGATGAATCTGTCGACGGTCATGGCGGCCAAGACTGCCCGAATATCAGGCACATAGGAAGCGGCGGGCGGGCCGGCGGGCACCGCCCACTGTCGCCGTTATGCGACAGCAGGCTCTTGATTTTTTTAGCCAAAACCGCAAACTTCGCGGCCCCGCCGGCAGTCAGACTGCGTAACCCGCAACTCTGCGCCGGCCGTGCGCGCCCACATCCACGTGACCGGGCGCGTGCGCTGCAATCCCGACTGGTCACGTACTGGAGACTGACAGATGAACAAACGACTTGGGCAAACGGTCGTTACGACGGGCACTATCCTGCTGCTTGCCGCCGGCGCACAGGCTGCCGAGCTGAGCTACGACTACGTCGAGCTGCGCTGGGTCAATGCCGATATCGACGTATCCGGCGCTGGCGACATCGACGGCGACGGCATCGACATCAACGGCTCGTTCACGATCGCCGAGAATGTCCACGTCTTCGCCGGCTTCCAGACGCTGGACTTCGACTTCGGCGTCGACACGACTGCGCTGCAGATCGGCGCCGGCTACATGCAGCCGATCGCACCGACGACGGATTTCGTCGCGCGGCTGGCCTATGTCGACGGTGAACTCGACGTCGGTACGTTCGATTTCGACGACAGCGGTTTCGGCCTGTCCGTAGGCCTGCGGCACGAGTTCGCGCCGCAGATCCAGGCGGGGGCATTCATCAACCACGTCGATCTCGACGAGTCCGGCGACGAGACGTCGTTCGAGCTTCGCGGAGAATACTTCCTCAATGACCAGTTCTCCGCGGGCCTGACGCTCGAGTTCGGCGACGACACGACCGTCTGGGCGATCGGCGGGCGCTACTACTTCGGCGCCATGCGCCGCTAGCCTCAAGGACCGGATCCCGGCGGCGGAGATGCCGCCGGGCATTCCTGCGGCGTCGGCCGCTATCGCCCGGCATCTTCCTCTCACCGCCGCCCTTCACGTCGCCCGGGCGTGCCACAATGTCGCGGTTTGCGATGCCCGTCGATTGATCCGCCGCCGCATGCCCGCCAGGAAAAAAACCGCGCGTCCGCTGCGCCGCCTCGTCCGCTGGTCGGCCTTCGTCCTGCTGGGCGCGGTCGTCGCGAGCGTTGCGCTGGTGCTGCCGCTGCGCTTTCTCGCGCCGGCGACCAGCGCGTTCATGCTGCAGGACGACAGCGGCCGCGTGCCGCCGGCCTACGAGTGGCGTGACTGGCCCGACCTCGGCGCGTCCGCAGCATTCGCCGTCGTTGCGGCCGAGGACCAGAAGTTCGGCCAGCACGCGGGCTTCGACGTCGAATCGATCCGTCGCGCCGTCGCCGCGCACGGCAACGGCGCCCGCCTGCGCGGCGCATCGACGATCACGCAGCAGGTCGCGAAGAACCTCTACCTGTGGCCGGGCCGGAGCTTCCTGCGCAAGGGGCTCGAGGCCTGGTTCACCGTGCTGCTCGAACTCTGCCTGCCGAAGCGCCGTATCCTCGAGATCTACCTGAACATCGCCGAGTTTGCGCCCGGCGTCTACGGCGTCGAGGCCGCCAGCCGGCATTTCTTCGCCAGGCCGGCGGCGGCGCTCTCGGCGTCCGAGGCGGCGCTGCTCGCGGCCGTGTTGCCGAATCCCCGCCGCCTCGACGCGGGCCGGCCGTCGCCGTACCTGCGCGAGCGGCAGCGCTGGATCCTCGGGCAGATGGCGCGGCTGCACCGCGAAGGCTGGCTGACGACGCTCTAGAACCCATCTCAGGATAGGTTCCGGTGAAGTTTCTCGCGGGGCGGCTGCGCCGCAGCGTTACAATGCGCCGCGACCCGGTACCCGGAGCATGTACCCGTGAAAGACCGCTACGGGCGGACAGCCGCCCTCATCCTCTGCGCCCTGCTGGTGGGCTGCGGCGAAGGCCGCGACAGCGCGCCACCCGCCGCCACGCTGGTCGTCAGCGGCGCCCGCATCTGGACCGGCGACCGCGACGCGCCCTGGGCGGAGGCGATCGCCAGCCGCGGCGATACGATCGTCGCCGTCGGCACGCGCCTGGAGATCGCACCGTACGTCGGCGAGAACACCGAGGTGATCGCCGCGGACGGCACGCTGCTCGTGCCCGGCTTCATCGATACGCACGTGCACTTCGCCACCGGGGGCTTCGGGCTGGCGTCGGTTAAGCTCCGTGACGCGGCGACGCCCGGGGAGTTCACGCGCCGGATCGGCGACTTCGCGGCGGGTCTCGAGGACGGCGAATGGGTGCTGAACGGCACCTGGGACCACGAGAACTGGGGCGGCGAGCTGCCGCGGCGCGAGTGGATCGACGCGGTCACGCCGGCCAACCCGGTGTGGGTCATGCGCCTCGACGGCCACATGGCGCTCGCCAATTCGCTCGCGCTGGACCTCGCCGGCGTCGACGCGGACACCCCGGACGTCGAAGGCGGCGACATCGTCCGCGACGCTGCCGGCCGGCCCACGGGCGTGCTGAAAGACAACGCGATGTCGCTCGTCGAGCGCGCGGTGCCGCCGCCGTCGGAAGCGCAACTCGACCGCGCCATCGAGGCCGCGATGCGGCACGTCGCCGCGCAGGGCGTCACGACCGTGCACGACATGGCGGCATGGCCCAGCCTGGCCGCCTACCGCCGCGCCCACGAGCGCAATGCCATGATCACGCGGGTCTACTCCGTCGTGCCGCTGGCCGACTGGCGGCGTCTCGCGGACGAGGTTCGCGAACGCGGCCGCGGCGACGAATGGCTGAAGATCGGCGGGCTGAAGGGCTTCATGGACGGCTCGCTCGGTTCGCACACCGCGGCCTTCCTCGAGCCGTTCACCGATGCGCCGGACGACTCGGGCTTCCTGATCAACTCGCTGGCTGACATGCGGAGCTGGATCGGCGATGCGGATGCGGCCGGCCTGCAGGTCATGGTGCACGCGATCGGTGACCGGGCGATCCGCGACCTGCTCGACATCTACGTCGAGGTCGCCGATGAGAACGGGCCGCGCGACCGGCGCTTCCGCATCGAGCACGCCCAGCACATCCACCCGGACGACATCGCGCGCTTCGCTGCGCAGGACGTCATCGCGAGCATGCAGCCCTACCACGCCATCGACGACGGCCGCTGGGCTGACAGGGTGATCGGACCGGAGCGGGCTCTGACGACCTACGCGTTCCGCTCGCTGCACGATGCCGGCGCGCGCCTTGCGTTCGGCAGCGACTGGTTCGTCGCGCCGGCAAAACCGCTCGAGGGCATCTACGCCGCGGTCACGCGCCGCACGCTGGACGGCGCTCACCCGGACGGCTGGGTGCCGTCGCAGAAGATCAGCGTCGAGGAGGCGCTGCACGCGTACACGACCGGCGCCGCCTACGCCTCGTTCGAGGAAGACCAGAAGGGGCAGCTCGCGCCGGGCATGCTGGCGGACTTCGTCGTCCTCGACCGCGACCTGTTCACCATCGAGCCCGAGGAGATCCGCGACGTGCGCGTCCTGCGCACCGTCGCTGGCGGCCGGACGGTATACGAGGCGGATTGAACAGGGTCGGCAGGCGCGGCTACAACCGGGTTTCAGACTGCCGTTTCAATCGCGGGCACGCAAGGTAGACGTTGGAGTTGCGGCTAACCGAGACATTCTGGTGAACGGTCGAAACGAAATTCTTGTCGGTCGTGACGAGGAAATTGTCACCGCCAGGTGTCGACTCCGTTATCCAGACGAATCCGATATTCCGCATATATGGTCTGCGTCCCAAACGCCGAACTTCAACGACGGATTGCGTTGGGAACCTCCTTCCTGCATCGCCGATATAGAGGAACCTCTGCGGATCGCTCAAGAGTCCTGGGCCACTGGAAACGAATACAGCTGGACGATCGAATCAAGGAAGGATCGCGATTTCATCGGCTGGATATCGATACGCAGACAGTCAGAAGGTCGCGAGTGGTCCATAGGGTTTTGGGTTCACCCGATCAGGCAAGGCCAGGGTTTCGCCACGGAATGCGCATCGGCAGTACTGGAGTTCGGCTTCTCACGCCTGCGAGCGAAAGTCATAACCTCCGCACATGCGACGTGGAATACTGCGAGTGGTCGCGTGCTTCGCCGGATCGGAATG
>JBFJUJ010000149.1:0-7121 GCA_041624755.1 Woeseia sp.
GATCGGCGTGTCGTCGTTTCTACCGGATTTACCGTCGTTCTGCATGCGCCCGCGAGACCCGCCCGGCCGTCAGATGCCGCTCTTGACCCGGGCCCAGGCCCGCGTGCGCAGCCGCTCTTCCTTCGGCGGCGCGCTCAGGACCGGGTACATCAGTTCCCAGGTCGCCGCGTCCGGGTAGATGCCGGGATCCTCGAGCACGCGCGGGCTCATGTACTGCCGCGCGGCCTCGCTGGCGTTCGCGTAATACACGTGATTGGAAATGGCCGCGAGCACGGTCGGCCGCAGGATGTAGTTGATGAACAGGTGCGCGTTGTCCGCGTGCGGCGCGTCGCTCGGGATGTACATGCCGTCCACCCACAGGCCCGAGCCTTCCTTCGGCACCGTGTAGCGCAGCTTGATGTCGAGCCCCGCCTCCTCGGCCCGCGCCGCCGCCTGCGCATAGTCTCCGGACCAGCTCATCGCGACGCAGACTTCGCGGTTGGGCAGGTCGCTGATCATCTTCGAATTGCTGAAATAGCGGATATAGGGCCGGACGAGGTCGAGCTGCGCTTCGGCGGCGGCGATGTTCTCCGCGTCGACGGCGTTCGGGTTGCGGCCCAGGTAGGCGAGCACCATCGGGAAGATGTCCGTGGGCCCGTCGAGCAGGCTGACGCCGCAGTCGGCGAGCCGGGAGATGATCGCCGGGTCGAACAGGACGTCGGCCGAGTCCATCGGGTGATCCGGCAGGCGCTCGCGCACCAGTTCCTCGTTCCACGCGTAGCCGGTCGTGCCCCACATGTAGGGGACGCTGTAGCCTATGGTCTCCTCGTACAGGTTGACGTGCTCGAGGATCCCGGGGTCGAGGTAGCGGACGTTGTCCAGGCGCGCGAAGTCGAGCTTGCGGAACACGCCGATCGGCGCGAGGCGCGAGGAAAACTGCGCGCTGTGGATCACGACGTCGTAGCCGCTGGCGCCCGACAGGAGTTTTACGTCGACGACCTCGGAGGAGTCGTAGACGTCGTAGTTCACTTCGATGCCGTACTCCGCCTCGAACTGCCGGATCGTTTCCGGACCGATGTAGTCGGACCAGTTGTAGACGTTGACGACGTTCGGCGCGCCGTCCGTGTCGCTGTCACCGGCGCAGGCGCCCAGCGCGAGCAGGACGGCGAGCGCCCCGACCGGGCGACACCCTCGGATCCCGATGCCGGATGTCTGATTCATCGCCCGCCGATTTGACCACTTGCCGCGATTACTGACAATGACGGCGACCGTCGGCGCGGGCCTACATGCCGTCCAGCCCCCGCTTGACCAGTCCGCGCGCGATGATCAGGCGCTGGATCTCGCTCGTGCCCTCCCAGATGCGGTCGACCCGGAGCTCGCGGAAAAAGCGTTCGGCGACGTTCTCGCGCATGTACCCACGGCCGCCGAAGATCTGCACGGCGCGATCGGCGACGCGGTTGGCCATTTCCGAGGCGTAGAGCTTGGCCATCGAGCAGCGCATGTGCAGCGAGCGCACGGGCTCGCCCGCATCGTGCGCGCGCGCGGCCTCGAAGGTCATCAGGCGTGCGGCCCACAGCTCGGTCACGCTGTCGGCGAGCATCATCTGGATGGCCTGCTTGTCGCTGAGCGGCTCGCCGCCGGCCATGCGCCCGTTCGCGAACGCGGTCGCCTCCTCGATGAGCCGCGCGGCGGCGCCGCAGCAGCGGGCGGCGATCATCAGCCGCTCGCGCCGGAACCACTGCCGCGTGTAGTCCATGTCGCCGCCGTCGCCGACGCGGTTGGCAGCCGGCACGCGCACGTCGCGGAAGCGGTAGGTGGGATGGTGCGCGGCGAAGGTATGGCTGAAGCTCGGCGTCGCGAGAATCTCGACGCCCGGCGTCCCCTGGTCGACGAAGAACAGCGCCTCGCCGCCGTCGCCGGGCACGCGCGCCTGGAACCAGAAGAAGTCGGCGAGGTTGGCGCTGGTCACGAACCACTTCTCGCCGTTCAGCAAGTAGTCGTCGCCGTCGCGCTCGGCCGTCGCCGTCAGCGCGGCGACGTCGGAACCGGGGCCCTCCTCGGTGATCGCGTAGCAGTCGTGCTTGTCGCCGCGCATCAGCGGCAGGATGTAGCGCTCGACCTGGTCGTCGCTGCAGGCCTCGAACATCCAGCCCTGCGGTTCCGCGAAGCACCAGGCGAGGGCATTGGTGACCCGGCCGAACTGCTCCCAGGCGGCCACCTGGGCCTCGATCGACAATGCGAGGCCGCCGTGGGCGCGCGGCACGTCCATGCGGCTGAGGCCGAGCTCGAGCGCGCGCGCCTTGTTGCGCTTCGCGATGTCCGGGGCGAGGCGGCCGCCGTTCAGCTCCGCCTCGACCTCGTGCGGCTCGAGGTACTCGTCGGCGAACTCGCGGGCGCGGCGGCGCCAGTCACGCGCTTCGTCGGAGAGCTCGATGTCCACGGCTCAGCTCCTTCAATGGTCAGTCGAAATGCCGCGGGAACACCGCGCGCAGGTAGGATTTCACGGCCTCGAGCGCCAGCCCGCGGTCGAAATCGCGCGGGTTGACGAGGCAGGCCAGCCACTGGCCGTCGGTCAGCGCGGACAGCGCGTCGGCGACGACGCCGGCGTCGAGATCGTAGCCGCCGTCCTCGATCAGCGCCCGGCACAGCGTTTCGAGGACCTCGCCGTATTCGCGGTCGCGCTGCTGGCAGATCCGGCGATACGTCGGCACCGCCTTGACCTCGCCCCAGAACGCGAACCAGACCGCCAGCTTTTTCGGGTCGCAGATCGACGGGCGGAAGTCCATCTCCATCAGCGCGAGCAGGCGATCCTCGGGCTCCGGCCCGGCGCGCGCGAGCGCCTGTTCGAAGCTCTGCCGGTATTCGTCCGCCAGGAAACGCAGCGTTTCGGCCAGCAGGTTGTCCTTGCTGTCGAAATGCAGGTTGACGATGCCCTGCGACAGCCCGGCGGTCTTCGCGACGTCGGCCAGCTTGGTACCGCCCAGGCCGGACCTCGAGATACAGCGGATGGTCGCGTCGATGAGCTGCCGGCGGCGCGTGGCGCGCCTCTCGGTGCGTTTCGATGTCTTTCTCGCGGTCACTGCCACGGCGCCGTTCCCGGGTAGGCCAGATGCTTCCCCATCCTGCCACAAAATGAATGGGCGTTCATTCAATTTTCTGGACTCGGCCGGCCGCTTCGTGAGACGCTAGGGGCCTGTCGGACCGCGGGGGCCGTATGCGGTGTCTCGAAAAATCCAATAAGCACTTCCGGAGAGCCATCCAGCGACTGCCGCTCGGCGTCTCCTCGAACTTCCGCTACTGGGGCGACGACCGCACGATCTACGTCGAGCGCGGCGAGGGCGGCCGGCTCTGGGACATCGACGGTACCGAGTACATCGACTACCGGCTCGGCTACGGACCGACGATCCTGGGCTACGCCGACGAGCGCGTCGACGCCGCCGCCCGCGAGGGCATGGAGGTCGGCGGCGTGTTCGCGCTGTCGACCGAGCTGGAATACGAGGTCGCCTGCCGCATCAGCCGCATGGTGCCGGCGGCCGAACTGGTGCGCTACTCCAACTCCGGCACCGAGGCGGTCATGGCGGCGCTGCGCATCGCCCGCGCCTACACCGGCAAGGACGGACACATCTGCGTCGAGGGCGGGTACCACGGCGTATTCACCGAGGTGCTCTGGTACACGGACGTCGAGGACTGGAGCCCGAAGGACGGCGACCCTGAAGTGCTGCCCTACGGCGATGGCGTGCCGGAGATCGTCAAGCCGCTGTTCCACACGGTACCGCTCAATGACGCCAACGCGCTCGAGGACGCGCTAAAGCGCTGGCACCGCGACGTCGGCGCCTTCGTCATCGAGCCGATCATGGGCAATTGCTGCGGTCTCGCGGCGACGCGCGACTACATCCACGACGCGCGCTGGCTGTGCGACCGATACGGCGTGCTGATGATCATCGACGAGGTCAAGACCGGCTTCCGCGTCGCGAGGGGCGGCGTGCAGGAGCTGCTGGGCGTCAGGGCCGACCTCTGCACCTTCGCCAAGGCGATCGGCAACGGTTATCCCATCTCTGTCGTCGCGGGCCGCGAGGACGTCATGCGCGTGGTCGGCGACGGCGTCGTGCACGGCGGCACGTTCACCGCCCACAGCGTCTCGCTGGCCGCCGCCAACCGCACGCTCGAGATCATCGAGGAGACCGATGCGCTGGCGACCGTCGCGGACTACGGCCGCAGCCTGAAGGCCGGGCTGTCGACCATCCTCGACGACCGCGGCATCGAGCACTGCTTCACCGGCCACGACTCGATGACGGGCCTGTTCTTTTCCGCCGAGGCGCCGGGCGACTACCGCGACTGGGTCAACACGGACTACGCGTTCTACGACACGCTCGCGCCCGAACTGCACGGCCTCGGGATACTCGTCGAGCCGGACTCGCGCGAGCCCTGGTTCTTCTGCGAGGCTCACGATGTGAAATGCCTGGAGGAAACGCTTTACAAGTTCGAACGCGCCGTGGACATTACTCTCGGCAGGATGTCGGGCTCGCGGCAGGCGCGCCGGGGCTGACGTCACGGGCTGCGGAACGGGGGCGGGGTACTTGAGCAGAACCTATGACGCCATCGTCGTCGGCGCCGGTCACAACGGGCTGACGAACGCCGCCTTCCTCGCGAAGGCCGGCCTCGACGTGCTGTGCGTGGAAAAGAACGACTACATCGGCGGCGCCGCGGTCAGCCGCAACCTCTACGACGACTGGATCTACTCGAACTGTTCCTACGTCTGCTCGCTGCTCAGGCCGGAGATCTTCCGCGCGCTCGAGCTGTCGCGTCACGGACTGCAGGTCACACCGTACGGCGGCGGCGTGACCTTCATGGAGAACGGCGACTACTTCGGCGCCTACTGGGATCCCGAAGTGCTGCACCGCGAGTACGCACGCTTCTCGAAACACGACGCCGATGCCTACGAGCGCTATTCCGCCGACGTCATGCGCCAGTGCCGCTTCATTCGCGACACGCTGCTGCGCACGCCTCCCGACCCGACCTCGTTCCGCCCGAAGGATGTCCGCGAGCTGCTGCACATCGGCCGCAAGTTCTGGGATATGGGCGAGGACCGCATGTACGACACGATCCGCTTCTGGACCATGAGCGTGGCGGAGTACCTCGACGAATACTTCGAGACCGACGTCATCAAGGCGGCCCTGTCGGGCAGCGGGATCATCGGCACCGCGCTCGGCATCCACTCGCCGGGCACCGCGTACGTGCTGCTGCACCACTACATGGGTGAAGTGGACGGCAACATCGGCTCCTGGGGCTATGCGCGCGGCGGCATGGGCGCGGTGTCGAAAGCCATCGCCGGGGCCTTCCAGGCCTACGGCGGCGAGCTGCGCACCGACGCGGGCGTGGACAGGATCGTCGTCAGCGACGGCAAGGTGAAAGGTGTGGCGCTCGAGAACGGCGAGGAGATCGACTCGCAGATCGTCGTCTCCGGCATGGACGTAAAACGCACGTTTCTCCGCTGCATGGACAAGAGCGACCTGCCCGAGGCCTTCTGGAATCGCGTGAAGAATTTCAAGATCCGCGGCTCTTCCGGCAAGCTGAACATCGCGCTCGACGGCATGCCGACCTTCCCGGCATTGCCGGAGGGCAGCCCGCTGCTCGACGGCGACATGCATTTCATCGACTCGATGGAGCGCATGGAGCGCGCCTACGACGACTGGAAAGACGGCACCTGGTCGAAGGACCCCTACGTGGACATGGTCATCCCGACGGTCAACGACCCGACGATGGCGCCGCCCGGCAAGCACTTCATGAGCTGCTTCGTGCAGTACTGCCCGCCTAAGCTCGAGGGCCGCGACTGGACCGACGCCGAGCGCGACCAGTTCCGCGACACGGTGATCGAGCAGATCGCGCGCTACAGCCCGGACTTCCGGGACCTGATCCTGCACGTCGAGACGCGCACGCCGAAGGAGATCGAGAACGAGATCGGCATCACCGAGGGCAACATCTTCCACGGCGAGCTGACGATGGACCAGCTCCTGTTCAACCGGCCGGTACCCGGCTATGCACAGTACCGCGCGCCGGTGGCCGGGCTCTACATGTGCGGTTCGAGCACCCACCCCGGCGGCGGCGTCATGGCCGCGCCGGGCGCGAACGCGGCGCGCGAGATCCTCCTGGATCTGAAACGCGGCAATACCGTGCCGGAGAACTTCGGCGATGACTGAGCAGTACGACGCCATCGTCATCGGCGGCGGCCACAACGGGCTGGTCTGCGCGACGCTGCTCGCGAAGGCCGGGCGCGACGTGCTGTTGCTCGAGGCGCGCGACAGGGTCGGCGGCGCCGCGGCGACCGAAGAATTCGCCGACGGCTATTCGGTGTCGAGCGCCGCGCACCTGCTGTACGGCCTGCAGCCGGCCGTGCTCGGCGACGTCGGCCTGAAGCCCGCCCTGGTGGCGGACAACATCGGCACGATCGCGCTGACCCTCGACGGCACGCCGCTCCGACTGCACGGCGGCAGCGTGCAGGGCGCCAGTGACCGCGACACCGGCGCGCTGCAGAACTTCCATCGCCGCATGAAGCGCTTCGCGGCGCTGTTGCGCCAGCAGATGAACCGCCCGCCGCCGCGCCTCGGCAGCGGCGAGCGCGCCGACCTGCTCGCGCTGGCGCGACTGGGATTCGACATCCGCCGGCTCGGCCGCCGCCAGATGCGCGAGTTCCTGCGCATCATCGGCATGAACATCTACGACGAGGCGGAGGAGCACTTCGAGGACCCGCTGCTGAAGGGAGTCATCTGTCTCGACGCGGTGCTGGGCACGCACCTCGGACCGCGCTCGCCGAACACGATGCTGACCTACCTGTACCGCCTGGCCGGAAACGATGGTCGCCTCGCGAGCCCCGCGGGCGGAATGGGCGGCCTGTCGGAGCGACTCGCCGAGATCGCGGAAGGCGAGGGAGTCGTCGTGCGCACCGGCACGCCCGTCAGCCGCATCGTCGTCGACAACGGCCGGGCCAGCGGCGTCGAGACCGCGGACGGAGAGACCTACGAAAGTTACACGATCGTCTCGAACGCGGACCCGAAACGCACGATCCTCGATCTCGTCGGCGCGCGCCACGTCGAGACCGGCTTCGTGCGCCGCATCCACAACCTGCGCATGCGCGGCAACGCGGC
>JBFJUJ010000150.1:0-7079 GCA_041624755.1 Woeseia sp.
CCCGACCGACCTGCCGGCCTGGCAGGCGCTGAAGGAGCACAGGCGCGACGCGATGCGCGGACGCTCGCTGCGCGACCTGTTCCGGCGCGATCGCGAGCGGGCAACTCGCTGCAGGCTGCAAAGCGGGGACCTGCACCTCGACTATTCCAAGAATTACCTGACCGCGACGACGCACCGCCTGCTGTCGCGGCTGGCGCGCGACGCCGGCGTACCGGCGGCCATCGAGGCGATGTTCTCGGGCGAACTCATCAATCCGACCGAGGGCAGGCCGGCACTGCACGTCGCGCTGCGTTCGAAGCTGTCCGACAAGGTGGCGCTCGACGTGCCCGGCGTGAGCGACATCTGGCAGGTGCTGAACCGCATGGAGAGCTTCGTGCGCGACGTGCACGAAGGTCGGATCACCGGCCATACCGGCAAGCGCCTCACCGAGATCGTCAACGTCGGCATCGGCGGCTCCGATCTCGGCGCGGTCATGGCCTCGCGGGCGCTGCGTCATCACTGGCAGGCCGGGATGCGTTTTCACAGCGCGTCCAACGTGGACGGCACGCAGCTCGTCGACCTGCAGGCAGAGCTCGACCCGGAGCGCACGCTGATCGTCGTCTGCTCCAAGACCTTCACGACGCTGGAGACGATGACCAATGCCGAGGCGGCACGCGACTGGATCGCGTCTTCGCTGGGGAAGGACGCCGTGCGCGCGCATTTCGTGGCGGCGTCCACCAATCACGAGGCGATGGACGCCTTCGGCATTCACCCGGACTACCGCTTCGGTTTCTGGGACTGGGTCGGCGGGCGCTATTCGATCTGGTCCGCCGTCGGCCTGTCCGTCGCGCTGGTGACGGGTTTCGACAATTTCGAGGCGCTGCTCGCGGGCGCGCGACGCATGGATCAGCATTTCCGGCAGGCGCCGCTGGCCGAGAACATGCCCGTACTGCTCGCGCTGCTCGCCATCTGGTACAACAATTTCTATGGAGCCGAATCGCACGCCATCCTTCCCTACGACAACCGTCTGGAGCGTTTCCCGGCCTACCTGCAGCAGCTGCAGATGGAGTCGAACGGCAAAGGTGTGCGCAGTGACGGCAAGCCCGTCAAGGTCAGGACCGGTCAGATCATCTGGGGCGAGGCAGGCTCCAACGCACAGCATTCCTTCTACCAGCTGCTGCACCAGGGCACTCGCTTCGTACCGATAGACTTCATCCTGCCGGCGCGCTCCTCGGGCGGTTCGCAGGCGCACCAGGACCTCGCTATCGCGAACTGTCTCGCGCAGAGCGAGGCATTCATGGACGGCTACCCGGCGGAACGGGCGAAGGCCGACCTGCAGGCGGCCGGCGTACCCGGCCCGCTGGCGAGGGCGCTGTCGCGCCACAAGGCCCATCCCGGCGGCCGTCCCAGCAACACGATCGTCCTGCCGGCTCTGACGCCGGATTCGCTCGGCCAGCTCATTGCGCTCTACGAGCACAAGGTTTACGTCGAGGGCGTCATCTGGGGCATCAATTCCTTCGACCAGTGGGGCGTCGAACTCGGCAAGCGTCTCGCGAGCGGCCTCGCCGACGCGGTCCGCGGCGAGCGCGCCTACGCCGGGGACAACCCATCGACCCGTGCGCTGCTCGACTCGCTGGCCGGGCTGCGCCGCGAGTCCTGAGCTGCCGGCCGCGAGGTCGCTCGCGCTGCCGGGCCGGGGGCCGTGCGGTTGCGGCGGACCCGACCGCCGACTACCATGGCGGCCTTTGTCCGAACGCGCCGCGTTTGCCTTGTCCGGGTCCGGAAAAAACCTTGCAGAACAACCATAAGCGTCGGTTTCCGTGGTTGCCGTCGTGGCTGCTGTGCGCCCTGTGCGCCGTCGCACCGGCCGAGGCCGGGCCGGCGATGGCGGCCGGCGACAGCCAGCTGCGGCACGACGTGCAGCTGCTCGCCGATCACGGCCTGCTGCCCGGCCCGGTGACGACCTGGCCGCTGGCCTGGGGCCCGGTGCTGGAAGCGCTGCGCGAGGTCGATCCCCGTGCGCCGGTCTCCCTGCCGGTCGCCACGGCCGTGGCGCGCCTGAAGCAACGCGCGCGCTGGGAAACGCGGCTGGGCGAGCTGACGTTTTCCGCGGCCGCCGGCGTTGCCGAGAAACCGATGCGCATCCGCGGATTCGAGAACACGCCGCGCGAAACCGTCGAAGTCGGGGGCGGCCTGTCGTGGACCGGCGGCGTGGTCGCCGTTGCGCTGCAGGGACAGGTCGTCGACCGCGTACGCGGCGGCACGGATGCGCGCCTCGACGGCTCGCTCATCGGATTGGCGCTCGGCAACTGGTCGCTGTCGGTCAACACGCTGGACCGCTGGTGGGGCCCGGGCTGGGACGGCAGCCTGATCCTGTCGAACAATGCGCGGCCGATGCCGGCGGTCGCCGTAGACCGGATCTTCACGAATCCGTTCGAGAGCCGCTGGCTGCGCTGGCTCGGACCCTGGGATCTCAGCGTGGCGATGGGCCAGCTCGAAGCGGACCGTGCCGTGCCGAACGCGCTGTGGTTCGGCATGCGCTTCAACTTCCGGCCGCTGCCGTCGCTCGAGATCGGCCTGTCGCGCGCCGCGCAGTGGTGCGGTGACGACCGCCCCTGCGACGCGAGCGTCTTCGCGGACCTGCTGCTCGGCCAGGACAACATCGGCGACGACAGCCTCGGCGAGGACAACGAACCGGGCAACCAGCTCGCCGGTGCCGACTTCCGCTGGTCGCGCACCGTCGCCGGGCTGCCCGCGGCGCTCTACGGCCAGCTGATCGGCGAGGACGAGGCCGGCGGCCTGCCGAGCCGCTTCATCGGGCAGTTCGGGGTCGAGGCGAGCGGCGCGTGGCAGGATCGGTGGTCGTGGCGCTGGTTCGGGGAATTCGCCGGCACGAGCTGCCAGTTCCACGAATCGAGCGAGCTGTTCAACTGCGCCTACAATCACGGCATCTACCGCACCGGGTACCGCTATCGCGGCCGTGCGATCGGGCACGGCGCGGACAACGATGCGCGCCTTTTTTCCACCGGCCTGTTCCTCGTCGACGAGGACGAGACCCAGTGGCGGGCCGTGGCCCGTTTCGGCAAGCTCAACCGCGGGCCCGGGCCGGATCCGCGCAACACGCTGACGCCGCTGCCGCAGGACATCTGGAGTATCGACCTGAGCCACCGCCGCATTTTCCGTTTCGGCCTGCTCGACGCAGGCATCGGTTACGAGCGCACGGCAAACGAAGCGCAGGACGCCGGTGGCGAGGTGCGTGTGCACCTCGCATGGCGCAGTTCCTATTGAGCGGCTGCGGCCCGTGACCGCGCGCCGACCGGGGCACTCCGGTCTGCTGGTAGCCATGCTGTTGCTGGCATCGCCGGCGGCTGCGGGCCATTTCGCGGCGCCGGGCGACCTGCGGCTGCGCCACGACCTCGAACTCCTCGGTGACGCCGGCCTGATCACCGTGCCTCTGACGAGCTGGCCCCTGGGATGGCACGACATCAGCGCCGCACTCGCCGCCGTGGATCCGCTGCCGCTCGGCGCCGCAGAGCTCGCGGCTTACGGGCGGCTCAAGCGCGCGGCGCGCACCGCGCTTTCGCACGGCGAGCTGCGCCCCGCGGCGACGGCCAGCCTTGCCGCGGAGCCGCGGAGGGTGCGCGCCTTCGAAGACGCACCGCGCGACGAGGCACAGGCTTCGGCGGGCCTCTCCTGGGCAAGCGGCCGTTTCGCGCTGCGCCTGCGCGCCACGCTCGTTGTGGATGCCGGTGACGGTGACGAGCTGCGAGCCGACGGCAGCTACCTGGCTCTGCATGCCGGCAACTGGGTGCTGACCACCGGTTGGCAGGAAAGGTGGTGGGGCCCGGGCCGGGACGGCAGCCTGATCCTGTCGAACAACGCACGGCCGCTGCCGGCGATCGCACTGCAGCGACGCCGGAGCCACGGCTTCGAGTCCCGCTGGCTGCGCTGGATCGGACCGTGGACGCTCACGGCCTTCGTCGGCCGGCTGGACGACACGCGCAGCGTCGACGACGCGAATCTGTTCGGTTTGCGGGCCGCCTTCAAACCACTGCCGGGCCTCGAGATCGGCCTGTCGCGGGCGGCGCAGTGGTGCGGCGACGGCCGGCCCTGCGATGCAGCGGCCTTCGCCGACATGCTGCTCGGCAACGACAATCGCGGTGTGAACGTGTCGGCGGACGACGAACCGGGCAATCAGCTCGGCGGCATCGACCTGCGCTGGGCGCCACGCGGCGCGCCGGCCGCGGTCTATGCCCAGTGGATCGGCGAGGATACGCGGCGCGGCGGCCCGGAGATCGGCTCCTGGCTGCGCCTCGCCGGTATCGAATACCGCGGCGCGTCCGGGGCCACCGCCTATCGTATGCATCTCGAGGTGGCCGAAACGAGCTGCCGCGACGGCGGGCTCGGTTTCAGCGGCCTGGTTGCCGACTGCGCCTACGAGCACAGCCTCTACCGGAGCGGCTATCGCTACCGCGGCCGGCCGCTGGGTCACGGTATCGACGGCGACGGTTTGTCCTTCTCGTTTGGGGCGACGCTGGTACAATCCGCGGGTCACGCATGGAGCGTGCTGCTGCGGCGCATGGACGTGAACCGGGCCGGCCAGCCCGATGTGCGACACAGCCTGTCGCCGCTGCCGCAGGACCGGCTGGACGCGCAGGTCAGCCACCAGCGCAGCTTCGCCGCGGGCACCGTCCGCGCCGGCATCGGTTATCGCCGGATCGACGGCGGGCCGGCGGCGGCCGGCGACAGCGACGTGACGGGATTCATTCAATGGAGTACGCAGTGATCGGGGCAAGACGATTCCAAGGGCTTTCCGTTTTCTGCCTCGCCGCCGCCTGCTCTCTCCTGATCGCCTTCTCTGCCAGCGCATTCGCACAGACCTACCGGCTCACGGCGGAGCAGCAGCGCATGCTCGACCAGCTGCCGCCGGCGCAGCGCCAGCAGGCGCTGCAGGCGCTCCGGCAGCTCAACGCCGGAGGGGACGCGACCCGTCCGCAGAGCGCTCTCGCGGAGCCGACGTCGCCGCTGCCCGTCGCGCAGGACGCCGCGGTGGCGCCGCTCATGGAGGCGGAACCGCGGGTCGGCGGCAATTCCCGCCTGATCGTGGAATTGCGTCCCCGCGCCAGCCTGAGCGAGGCTGAGCGGCAGTCGCTGCGCTCGGATCCGGCGCTGGCGCGCATAGAGGGCAGCCGGTATTACGAGCTGGACGACGACGGCGTGCTCGCGCTGCCGGGTGTCGCGACCGTGCCGCTGCGCGGCCTGACGGCCGAGGCGATCGAGAAACGCCTGGCGGCCGAGGAGCCGCTCAGGCCCTACGAAATTTCGGTCAGCATCCTGCAGCAGGAAGCGATCGGCGCCGCCGCGCTGAAACCCTTCGGCTACGACCTGTTCCGGCCGGGCGCCGAGCGCTTCGACGCGGTAACGACCGGGCCGGTGCCGCCGGACTACGTGCTCGGTCCCGGCGATACGATCCGCATACAGCTCTTCGGCAACGTCAATCGCATCGACGAGCTCGAGGTCACCCGCGACGGCCAGCTCAACCTGCCGGAACTCGGGCCGTTCACGGTCGCCGGCATGCGTTACTCCGAGTTCCGCGAAAGGCTTGCGCGGCGGGTCAGCGAGGCGCTGATCGGGACTCAGGTCAGCGTGTCGATGGGCCAGCTCCATACCATTCGCGTCTTCGTCATGGGCGACGTCGAGCGGCCGGGATCCTACGTGGTCAGCAGTCTTGCCACGATCAGCAGCGCGCTGTATCACAGCGGCGGCATCAGCGACATCGGCTCCCTGCGCAACGTGCAGTTGAAGCGCAGCGGCCGCCTCGAGGCGACGCTCGACCTTTACGATTTCCTGCTCCGCGGCGACACGTCGGACGACCACCGGCTGCAGCCCGGCGATGTCATCTTCGTACCGCCGCTCGGGTCGTCGGTCGGCGTGTCCGGAGCCGTCAGGCGGCCCGCGATCTACGAACTGAAGGGTGAAAAGACGGTCGGCGACATCGTCGGCCTCGCCGGCGGCTACCTCGCCGAAGCGTACCCGCAGGCCGCACGTATCGAACGCATCAACGAGCGCAAGGAACAGGTCGTCATCTCGATCGCCGACGCCGGAGTGGCGGCCGACGCGGTGCCGGTGCGGGCGGGAGATACCCTGATCGTGCCCGAGGTGCTGCCCGAGCTGAATCGTACTGTCGAGCTGCATGGTCACGTGCAGCGGCCCGGACCCTACGAACTTCGTCGCGGCATGCGACTGACCGACCTGATTCCGTCGGCCCTCGACCTGAAGCCCGGCGCGGACTTCCGCTACGTACTCCTGAGGCGCGTCGACGCGCGCGATCGCCGCGTGCAGGCGGAATCCGCGGACCTGCTCGCTGCCTGGCAGGACCCCGCGTCGCCCGCCAACGTCGAACTGCGAGCGAGAGATGCCATCCATGTCTTCGACAACGCGGTCGGCCGGCAGCGTGTCATCCGCCCGATTCTCGACGAGCTCGGACTGCAGGCGCGTTACGGCGAGCCGTTCCGGATCGTCGAGGTGGTGGGCGAAGTCCGAGCGCCGGGAACCTATCCGCTGGAGGCCGGGATGCGCGTAAGCGATCTCGTCCGCGCCGGCGGCGATCTCACGGAGGCCGCCTACTCGGTTACCGCCGAGCTGACGCGTTATTCGATCGGCGCCGGCGGCAATCGCGAGGCCGAGATTATCGAGATCGACCTGCGGGATGCACTGGCGGACGACGACTCCGCCGATCTCCTGCTCGAGCCACATGACTACCTGAAGATCGGGATACAGCCCAACTGGAACTCGCAGTGGACGGTGAGAATCGATGGGGAGGTGCGCTTTCCCGGGCGGTACCGCATCCGGCGCGGCGACACGCTGGGCAGCGTGCTCGATCGCGCCGGCGGCCTGACCGCGGAGGCCTTCCCGGAGGGCGCGATCTTCCTGCGGGAATCGCTGCGCGAACGCGAGCAAGAGCAGATCGACCGACTCGTCAGGCGGCTGGAGACCGATCTCGCATCACTGTCCCTGCAGTCGGTGGATACCGCCGGCTCGGAAACGCTGTCGACCGGCCAGGCGCTGCTCGCGCAGCTCCGGGACGCGGAAGCCGTCGG
>JBFJUJ010000151.1:0-7075 GCA_041624755.1 Woeseia sp.
CCGGGGTCTGGTCCTCCGCGGACGGCAGCAAGATCACCTACGAGGCCAGCTACTTCGAGCCTTACCAGGCGGTGACCGCCGCGGACCTGCTGCGCTGGGTACCGGGAGGCACGCGGCTCGTACCCGACGACCGGATGCGCTTCGACGAGGAGGACAAGCGCGGCTTCGGTTCCGGCGGCGACCAGATCCTGATCAACGGCAAGCGCCTGTCGGGCAAGGCGAACGACATCGGCAGCGCGCTCCGGCGCATTCGCGCCGACGCCGTGCTGCGCGTGGAAGTCATCCGCGGCACGACGTCGGGGCTCGACGTCCGCAGCGAGGGCACGCTGATCAACCTCGTGCTGAGCGCCGAGGCGGCGGGCGGCGGCGCCGGCACCTGGCAGCTCCACTCCGCCTTCTACGGCCGCGACGAGCCCGAATTCGACGGCCTCGTGTCCTACAGCGACAGCGCGGCGGGCATCAACTACCTGGTCAGCGCGCAATACGGCCCGTACAACCGCGGCAACCAGGTCGAGCGTTTCGACGAGTTCTTCGCACCGGTCTCCGGCGAGCTGACCGAGCGGCGCGAGATCGAGGTGCCGATGCTCGACACGGCGCTGATCCTGAACGGCTCCGCGAACGCGACGTTCGCGAACGGCGACGTACTGAACGTCAATGCGCGCATCCTCGACCGCGAAAGCGAGGAAGACGAGACGACGCGGGTGTTCATCGTCGGCAACCCGGCAACGACAGAGCTGCGCAACCTGGCCCGCGTGGACGCCCTGGAATGGGAGCTGGGCGGCGACTACGAACGGCGGCTCGGGCCGGGTTCGCTGAAGTCACGGTTCATCTTCACGCGGGCGGACGAAGACGACAGCGAGCGCGTGTCGCTGACGTCGACCGACCCGGCGAACGTGCCGGCGGAATCGCTGATCGAGACCGCGGCGGTCGCGACCGAAGCCATTCTTCGCGGTTCGTACACCTGGGAGCCGCGCGTGGGCGGAACGCTGGAACTCGGCGCGGAAGGCGCCCGCAACCAGCTCGAGAAGGATGTCGCGCTGTTCGAGGTACTGCCGGACGGCTCACTGCTGCCGGTCGACGTGTTCAACGCGAATTCGGACGTCGTCGAGGACCGCTACGAGCTGTTCACGACCTGGTTCCGGCCGCTGACGGCGTCGCTCGCCCTGGAGAGCGCCGTCAATGTCGAGTTCTCGACGATAGGCCAGCAGGGACTCGACGTCGACAATTCCCGATCGTTCACCTACGTGAAGCCGCACTTCGACCTGCGCTGGGACCTCGACGATGCCACCCAGCTGCGCGCCACGCTGGAACGCACCGTCAGCCAGCTCGATTTCGCGGACTTCGTCGCGAGCTTCGACAACGACAACGACCAGGTCGACGCCGGCAACCCCGACCTCGAGCCCGAGCAGGCCTGGGAGTATCGCCTCGCCTGGGAGCGTCGGCTGGCAAACGACCGCGGCCTGCTAGAGGCCCAGGTCTTTTTCAACGACGTCGAGGATCACATCGACAACATCCGCGCCACCGGTACGACGTCGGTCGCGGGCAACATCGGCGACGCCGAGATCTACGGCCTGACGCTGAAGGGCAGCCTGCGGCTCGCGGCACTCGGCTTGGAGGGCGCCGTACTCGATGCGTCCTGGACACTGCAGGATTCGGAGACGACCGATCCGTTCACCGGGGAAACCCGCGAGATGAGCGACAGGCAGCGGCAGCAGTATTCCGTCAATTTCCGCCACGACATCCCGGCGTGGCGCTTTGCCTACAACGTCGAGCTGGAATACAACGGCAAGCGCCGCGCGAGCGACATCAATTTCCGCGAGACGGCGACGGCAATCGGGCCGCGCACGAACATCGGCATGCAGTACCGGCTGACCGACCGTGTCCTGCTGTGGCTCGACAACCGCATCATCTTCGACAGCCACAACCGCCGCATCCGCGACCGCTTCGTCGGCGACGTTGCCGACGGCGTGTTGCTGCGGCGCGAGGTCAGGAACCAGTTCTTCCGTCCCGAGTTCTCCTTCGGCCTGCGGGGGCAGTTCTAGCGCAGATCAGGTCTCGCTTCCCACCACGCTGCCCTCGCGCCGGAATCGCGAGATCACGGCGATCGCCTCGAGGATCACCATGACGCTCGTCACCAGCACGACGATGTCGATCGTGACCAGCAGCCAGTTGCCGTCGCGCCAGAATTCGAACAGCTTCAGAACCGCCGCCCAGCAGGACGTGATCAGCACGAACACCATCGGGATCAGCGTGTAGCGGGCCGGTCGCCCGAGCTTGATCAGCATGACGCTGATGACGAGCAGCGTCAGGCCGGCGAGGATCTGGTTCGTCGAGCCGAACAGCGGCCAGATGATGAGCCCGCCGGAGCCGGACGCGCCGCCGGCGCCGAAGGCGAGCAGCAGGCAGCAGCCGACGGCGACCAGCGTTGCCGCGATGCCGCTCCTGAACAGGCCGATCGAGTAGATCTCGCCCCATTCCTGGATGATGTAGCGCTGCAGCCGGACGCCGGAGTCCATCGTCGTCCCGGCGAACAGCACCACCATCGTCGCGAGCAGCGTCGTCGCGATCGGCAGCGGCAGGCCCCAGCCGTTCGTGATCATCTGCGCGCCGCCCTGGATGAAGGTGCCGGCGCCGGCGCTGCCGTAGCGCTCGTAGATCGCGTGCCACAGCTCCGGCGTGGCGGCCAGCGCGGCGCCGCTTACGGCCACGATCGTGATCAGTGCCAGCGAACCTTCGCCGATGGCGCCCAGGTAGCCGACGAAGCGCGCGTCGGTCTCGCGGTTGAGCTGCTTGGAGCTGGTGCCCGAGGATACGATGCCGTGGAATCCCGAAACCGCGCCGCAGGCGATCGTGACGAACAACAGCGGCAGCAGCGACGGCGCGTCGGCCGGCATGCGGTCGTTGAATGCTGGCGCCGAGATGGCCGGCATCGACAGCAGGACGGCGCCGTACATGAGGAACAGGCCGACGAAGAGCTGCATGCCGTTGATGAAATCACGCGGCTGCAGGAGCATCCACACCGGCAGCATCGAGGCGATCGCCGCGTAGACGAACAGGATGATGATCCAGTTCGCATTCGCCGTCAGGCCGAACAGCGACGCAGGCAGTTCGAGCGGCATGACGCTGCCGCCGTAGATCGCGAGGTACAGCGCGATCACGCCGCCTGCGGACAGCGCCATCAGGCTGAAGCCGCGCTTGATGAGCTGGCCGATCACCAGCGCGACGGCGATGGCCGACCAGGCGGGGAACACGGCCTCGGGAGTGCCGACGAAGGCACCGGCGATGACGACGCCGAACACCGCGTTGACCATCAGCAGCACCAGGAACACGACGACCATGAACAGCGCCCGCGTGCGCTTGCCGATGACCGTCTCCGACAGCGCGCCGATCGAGCGGCCCTTGTGGCGCGCGCTCGCCCACAGCGCGCCGAAGTCGTGCACGCCGGCGAAGAACACCGTGCCGAGCGTGACCCACAGCACGGCGGGCACCCAGCCCCAGTACACCGCGATCGCGGGACCGACGATGGGCGCGGCGCCGGCGACCGAGGTGAAGTGATGGCCCCACAGGACGTACTTGTTCGTCGGGTGAAAATCGACGCCGTCCCTGAACTCGTGTGCGGGCGTGACGAAGTCGGGGTCGAGGCGGTAGATGTGCGTGGCGATGAACCTCGAATAGACGAACCAGCCGAAAGCCATGCCGGCCAGCCCGAGCGCCACGATCGTGATCGACTGCATTGATCCCCCTGCAGTTTCTGCCCGCTGCGCGCGCCGCGCGCGTGGCGGCAGAGCTTAGCGCGTGCGGCCCCGCCGCGAAAGCGTGACAGGAGCCGCCGTCAGGTCCTGCTCCCCGCGAGCAGGCGCCGGTAGAGCCCGGACAGCAGCCAGAGCGCGAGGCCGACGATCAGGAGGAGCATCGTGAAGCGCATGCCCGCGGCGAGCAGGCTGGCGTCGAATCCGGGCCAGGTCACGCGCCACGCCGCCAGCTCGGCGGCGCGCTCGCTCATCCAGTGCCAGCCGCTGTGCGCGAGTATCGCCGACAGGATGATCGTCCCGAGACGTTCCGGCAGCGCGCGCCGGAACGCGAGCGCGAGGAGCGGCACGGCGACGACGACGATCGCGAGCTGGCCGAGTTCGACGCCCAGGTTGAAGGCGAACAGCGACGCCAGAACGTGACCGCCGGCGAACTGCAGCGACTCCTGCAACGCGAACGAGAAGCCGAAGCCGTGGACGAGGCCGAAGCCGAAGGCAACGAGCCAGCGCCGCTGCCAGCGGGCGCCGACGATGTTCTCGAGCGCCATGTAGACGATGGACGCGGCGATCAGTGTCTCGATCAGCGACGGGAACCAGGGCGCGGCCGGCACGAGGCCGAACGCGGAGCCGATCAGCGTGATCGAATGCGCCACGGTGAACGAGGTAACGATCGCGATCAGCGGCCGGATGCGGCGGAACGGGATGATCAGGCACAGCACGAACAGCAGGTGGTCCGTGCCGTCGAGTATGTGCGCGAAGCCGACCGCGATGAAACGCGCGAAGGCCTGGTGCCAGCGCGGATCAAGCTGCACGAGCCCGGCATCGCCCTCGAGGCGGAACAGGCGCAGCGGGCCTCCCGGCGGCAGGAAGCGGACGACGGTCGTCGTGCGCAGCCCGAGGCGACGGAAATCGGGATCGATGGCGAAGTCGGCCGCCGGGTCGGCGATCGCGTAGTTGAGCATCACGTCCAGCAGCGCCTGCTGCGGCACCAGCTCCACGTCGTCGGGCAGCGGATCGCCGAGCAGCGTGGCAAGCGCTGCGTCGTAGTCGCGGAACGAGCGGTCCGACGGCAGCGACAGGCGCAGCGCGCCCAGCTCCGGCGGCTCGAGCCGGCGGCCGTCCTCGTAGACGGCGAGCGCGTTCGCTATCCAGACCGTGGCCGCATCGCGCAGGACCGGCTGCGCCTCCGCGATGTCGACGTAGCCGGGCCCTTCGAGCGGCAGCACGATGTCGCGCATCGCCTCCAGCGGCACGCGCACGAGCAGCGTCAGGCGCCCGTCCCCCGGCTTGACCCAGGCCTGGACGACGACGTCGGTCGGGATGTCGTGCGCGCCGGCGCTGCCGGGCGCAGCCAGCGCCGCCAGCGCGGCAAGGAGCAGCGCTACGAGTGCGGATTGACGCGCGGGACGGTTCACGTGGCGGTACACGGCATGTGGGCAAAAGACGGCGTGAGTCAACGGCCGGCAGCGGACGAAGGGATACGGCAGTATAGGGCCGTGCCGCCGGGCTCCGCGACTGCGGCGCGCGGGCCGTATAGTATACTGCCGTGCCGCCGCAGGCATTGGCGCAGGACGCTGCAGCAGAAAAAATCACGTCGGGATGAATCGGGGGGATTCACGCACCATGACGAGTCAAAAGGTATACGTCACGATTGCCGTCTTGCTGGCGATCGTCGTGCTCGGATGCGGGCAAAAAGCCCTGGATGGCAGCGCCAATGCGCAGGGCAAGGAGGCGCCGAGCTTCGTCGTCGACCCGTTCTGGCCGAAGCCCCTGCCCAATCACTGGATCCTCGGCGCCACGATCGGGCTGGCGGTGGATTCGCGCGACCACGTCTACATCATCCACCGCCGCGACACGTTCAACGAGCGCACGGAGATCGGCGCCGCCACCGACCCGGTCAGGGCCGATTGCTGCATCCCGGCGCCGAACGTCCTCGAGTTCGACCCGCAGGGCAACCTCGTCAATCACTGGGGCGGCCCGGGCGAGGGCTACGACTGGCCGACCTCGAATCACGGCATCACGATCGATCACCTGGACAACGTCTGGATCGGCGGCAACAGCCCGACGGATTCGCACATTCTGAAGTTCACGCGCGACGGCAAATTCCTCGCGCAGTACGGCAAGCCGGGCTCACCGACCGACAGCCACGACGAGGAGAACTTCGGCAGCGTCGCCGAGATCGCCTTCGACGCCGACGCCGGCGAGGCCTACGTCGCCGACGGCTACCGCAACAAGCGGGTCGCCGTGCTCGACATGGGCTCGGGCGAGCTGAAGCGCTACTGGGGCGCGTACGGCAACGAGCCCGACGATACGAACCTCGGCCCGTTCGTCCCCGGGCAGGAGCCGGCGCAGCAGTTCCGCAACCCGGTGCACTGCGCGCAGCCGTCGAATGACGGTCTCGTCTACGTCTGCGACCGCGTCAACAACCGGCTGCAGGTGTTTCGCACGGACGGCACGTTCGTCGAGGAGCTGTTCGTCAAGCCCGACAGCCTGGGCGACGGCTCGGTCTGGGACATCTCGTTCTCGCCGGACGATGTACAGCGTTTCCTGTACCTCGCGGACGGCACCAATCGCAAGATCTTCATCATCGACCGGGAATCGCTGGAGATCCTGACCAACTTCGGCGACGGCGGGCGCAACCCCGGGCAGTTCTTCGCCGTGCACAACATCGCCACCGACTCGAAGGGCAATCTCTACACGACCGAGACCTACGAGGGCAAGCGCCTGCAGAAGTTCGTCTACCGGGGCATGGCGCCGGTGACGAAGATGGACCAGGGCACACCCTGGCCGGCTGACAAGCTGTAGCTCGAGCGCCGGATCGCGGACATCGAGACCCGAGGACCTAGCCTGTGAACCCGAAACTCTCCCGGCGGCGCTTCATCAAGGCGGTCATCGCCTCGAGCGCCGCGGCGGCGTCCAGCGCGGGCATGCGGAGCAGCTTCGCCGCGGCTCCGGGCGCCGTCGAACGCCTGGTCACGCTGAACGTCAACGGCCGCGACCGCCGGGTCGACGTGCTGCCGCAGGAGACGCTGGCGCACACGCTGCGCTACAAGCTGGGCCTGACCGGCACCAAGATCGGCTGCAACCGCGGCGAGTGCGGCGCCTGCACGGTGCTGGTCGACGGCATCACGCACTACTCCTGCTCGACGCTGACGCACAGCGTCGGGCCGCGCAGCGTGCTGACCGTCGAGGGCGTGGCGCGGGCCGACGGCACGCTGCACCCGGTACAGCAGGCATTCATCGACGAGCTGGCGCCGCAGTGCGGCTTCTGCACGCCGGGCCAGGTGATGGCGGCGGTCGCGCTGCTGAACGAGAACCCGCAGCCG
>JBFJUJ010000152.1:0-7012 GCA_041624755.1 Woeseia sp.
CGCCGGCGCGACGGACGGCGGATCGATTGCGGGTCGTTCGACTCGTGGCTGCTCGATTCATGATTGCTCGACTTCCGAAAGCTCGACTGGTTTTCGCCCGCCGCGGCGGCTGCGGTCCGGGCGCGGAGAATTGTCTCACAGCCACGCTCCGCCGCGGTTACAGGTCGGTCAGCTCGACGTCCCCGGCGGCCAGCGCGTGGTCGTGGAAACGGCCGCCGACGCGGGCAAATCGGCGAGCGCCGTCGGTCGCCAGCAGCCGGAGGCTGCCGTCGCCGGCGGGGCCGGCGAGCCCGAGTTCGCGCAGCCGCTCGGCCACCGCGGCCGCCGTCGTGCCGGCCGAGTCCACGATCGAGACGTCGGGGCCGGCGACCTCGCGCACGGCCGCCGCGAGCAGCGGGAAATGCGTGCAGCCGAGGATCAGCGACTCCGGCGGCGGACCGGCACCGGCGAACCAGGGCTCGAGGTAGCGCCGCACGACGGCAACCGCGATCGCATCGGTCGTCCAGCCCTCCTCGGCAAGCGCGACCATCATCTCGCACGGCAGCTCGTCGACCGTCGCCCGCGCGTCGAGTTCCGCCACCGCGCGGCGGTAGGCGTGCAGCCGGACGGTCGCCTCGGTTGCGAGGACGAGATGACGGCCTGCCGGTTTCGCCGTCACGGCGGCGCGGGCACCCGGCTCCACGACGCCGATGACCGGCAGCGGTGCGAGCCGCTCTGACAGCTCGGGCAGGGCCACGGCCGACGCCGTGTTGCAGGCGACGACCAGCAGCTTCACGTCGCGCTGCCGCAGATGATCGGCCGCTCGCAGGGCATAGTTCAGCACCGTCGCCGGGCTCTTGGTGCCATAGGGCAGGCGCGCCGTGTCGCCGAGATAGATGAAATTCTCCGCCGGAAGGCGCTCGCGCGCGGCCTTCAGTACCGTCAGCCCGCCGACGCCGGAATCGAAAACGCCGATCGGCCGCGCATCGCTGTGCGGGCTCATGTGCGGGGATCAGCGCAGCCGCTGCCCGGCCCGGGGCAGCGGCACGGCTGGAATCAGGGGTCGGGCCGGGCCCGTCAGCCGGACTTGACGAGGAACGGCGGCACCTGCGGCGTGTCCTTCGCCACCAGCGGCAGCGGGGCCTGCCCGCCGCCCGAGTGGGCGATCATCGCCCCGTAAAGCTCGACCATCTGCTGCGAGCAGTGCGCGGCCTCCTCGACGGACATCTTGCGCACCGACGCGCAGATCGGGCCCTCGCCGTTCAGCGGCGCCACGCGGTGCATCAGGTGCTTCAGGTCCGCGAAGGCCTGCTTCAGCGGGATCGGCAGCTGTTCTTCGTCGACGCCGCTCAGGTTGTCTTCGTATGCCCTTATAAGTCTCTGTTTTATATGGCCGTGACCGGCAAGCACCGACACGGCGGCGGAAAAACTCGCGATCTGGTTGGACATGCTTTCTCCAGCGTTATTATTTTGCACGGGTCGCTAAATCCCCTCGTCAAGCGACCGGACTACGCTTTGCATGCTGACCCGCGTGCCGCGGCGGGTATGGCGTTACTCGAACTCCGTTTCGGTACTGTTTGGCGTCAGGTGCAGCGACAGTTTCTTATAGCAAATACGCGGAAGCTTGCGCAAGTAAGCATTTTCTCGGATGCCTCCCCCCGTCAGGACGCGCCGCTCCTGCTGATCTCGATGGTCCACGCGAGCTCGTCCTGCTGCCGCTCGAGGCGGAACAGCGGCCCGTCCTGGTCGCTCTGCCAGGCGCTCGCGAGCGTCTCCTCCATCAGGTAGTCGCGGTGCTTCTCGAGCGCCTGCTCGACCGCCGGCGAGCCGCTGACGCCGAGCACGATGCGATCCGAGACCTCGAGACCGGCCTGCTTGCGGGCATCCTGCACGGTGCGAACGAGCTCGCGGGCAATGCCCTCCAGCCTGAGTTCGTCGCTGATGCTCGTGTCGAGCCCGGCCAGGTAGCCGGCGTCCTCGGCGCAGGCATAGCCCTCGGCCGAGCTGGTCTCCACGAGCACGTCTTCGCCGTTCAGCACGACCGTCTCTTCGCCAACGCGAATCTCGAAATCCTCGCCCCGTGAAGCCGCACCGGCGATGGCGGCGCCGTCCGCCGCCGCCAGCGCTTCCTTGAGCACCGGTATGCGCTTGCCGAAGCGCTTGCCGATGCGCGGCAGGTTCGGCTTGATGCGATAGTCGACCAGGCCCGCGTCGCGCGCGATGAATTCGAGATCCTTGACGTTCAGCTCCTCGAGGATCTGCTCGCGGTGCGCCTCGAGTGCCGCCGCCGCGGCCTCGTCCGGCGCGCGCAGCAGCAGGCGCGACAGCGGCTGGCGCGTGCGCACGCCCGACTGCGCCCGCGCGGCGCGGCCCAGGCCGACGACCTTCTGCACGACGCCGAGGTCGTGCAGCAGCCCATCGTCCACCAGCGACTCGTCGGCTTCGGGCCAGGCGCTCATGTGCACGCTCTCCGCGGCGTCCGCATCGAGGCTGCGCACGAGATTCTGATAGACGTGCTCGGACAGGAACGGGCTGAACGGCGCCATCAGCCGGTGCGCGATATCGAGACACTCGTAAAGCGTCAGGTAGGCGGCGCGCTTGTCCTCGGGATCGGTCGACTTCCAGAAGCGCCGCCGGTTGCGGCGCACGTACCAGTTGCTGAGCTGGTCCACGAGCGATTCGATGGCCTCGCCTGCGGCGCGCGCATCGAAGCGATCCATGGCCTCGGTGACGACGCGGATCGTGCGGTGGGCAAGCGCCAGCGCCCAGCGATCGATCTCCGGGCGCTCGGCGACCGGGATATCCCGCGCGAGGTCGACGTCGTCGATACGCGCGTAGAGAACGAAGAAGCCGTACGTATTCCAGAACGTATTGATGAAGGAGCTGGCGACGTCCGCGACGATCTCCACCGAGATCCGCTTCTGCGCCTCGGGCGTCAGGCGCGCGAGGAAGTACCAGCGCAGCGCGTCGGCGCCGACGGTATCGAATACGTCGTAGGGATCGACGATGTTGCCGAGCGACTTCGACATCTTCTTGCCGTCCTTGTCGACGATGTGGCTCAGGCAGATGCAGTTGCGGAAGGCGACGCTGTCCGATACCAGCGTCGCGATCGCATGCAGCGTGTAGAACCAGCCGCGGGTCTGGTCGATCGCCTCGCAGATGAAATCGGCGGGGAAATGCGTCGCGAACGTGTCTTCGTTCTCGAACGGGTAGTGCCACTGCGCGTAGGACATCGCGCCCGAGTCGAACCAGCAGTCGATCACCTCGGGGACGCGCCGCCAGCTGCGGCCGTCGATCGTGAGCGTGACCTCGTCTACCGCAGGCCGGTGCAGGTCGAGTTCGGCGAGGCTGTGGCCGGACAGCTCCTCGAGTTCGGCGATCGAGCCTATGCAGCGATAGTTGCCGTCGCCGTCGGTCCACACGGGCAGCGGCGTGCCCCAGAAGCGCTCGCGTGACAACGCCCAGTCGATGTTGTTCTCGAGCCAGTTGCCGAAGCGGCCGTCGCGGATGGTTTCGGGTACCCAGTTGATGGTCTGGTTGAGCTCGACCATGCGCTCCTTGAACGCCGACGTGCGGATGTACCAGGCGTTCTTCGCGTAATAGATGATCGGGTCGCCCGTGCGCCAGCCGAAGGGGTAGTTGTGGCGGTAGGTCCCGGCGCGGAACATCAGTCCGCGCTCCTTCAGGATGCGCATCAGCGGCCGGTCGGCGTCCTTGAAGAACAGCCCGGCGACAGGCTCGACGTCGTCGATGAAGTGCCCGTCTTCGCCGACGCCGTGCACCACGGGCAGGCCGTGCTGCTGGCCCAGCGCGAGATCGTCGACGCCGTAGGCCGGCGCCGCGTGGACTATGCCGGTACCGTCCTCGGTACTGACGAAGTCGGCGTGCACGACGCGGAACGCGTCGCCGCTGATCGCGAGGTAGTCGAACGGCCGCCGGTAGCGCATCCCGATCAGCTCTTCGCCCCTGACGGTCCTGCGCACCGTGTAGTCGCGGTCGCCGAAGACGGCTCCGCAGAGCGCCTCGGCGAGGACCAGCGTCTCGCCGTCGTGCTCGGCGTAGACGTAGTCGACGTCGCGGTGCACGGCCAGCAGCGTATTGGACGGCAGCGTCCACGGCGTCGTCGTCCACACGAGGAATGCGGCGCCGTCCTCCCCTTCGACCGGGAAGCGCACGTAGACCGAGGGGTCGTCCACCTCGCGGTAGCCTTGTGCCAGCTCGTGGGACGACAGCGTCGCGCCGATGCGCGGATCGTAGGGCACGACCTTGTAGCCCTGGTAGATGAGGCCCTTGTCCCAGATCGTCTTCAGCAGGTGCCAGACGCTCTCGATGTAGCTGTTGTCGAGCGTGTAATAGGCCTCGTCGAGCTTGACCCAGAAGCCCATGCGCTCGGTCATGCGCTCCCAGTCGCCGATGTAGCGCATGACGGAATCACGGCAGCGGCGGGTGAACTCCTCGATGCCCACCTGGCGCTCTATCTCCTTCTTGTCGAAGATGCCGAGCTCCTTCTCGATCTCGTGCTCGACCGGCAGGCCGTGCGTGTCCCAGCCGGCCTTGCGCGGCACGTGGTAGCCGCGCATCGTCATGTAGCGCGGGAACGCGTCCTTGAAGGCCCGCGCCAGCACGTGGTGGATGCCGGGCTTGCCGTTCGCGGTCGGCGGCCCCTCGTTGAACGTGAAGGTCTCCCGGCCGGCCGATTGTTCCAGCGACCGCTCGAAAATGCGCCGCTCGCGCCAGAATTCGAGCACCTCCGACTCGAGCGCCGGCCCGTCGTAGCGCCCCGCTACTTCCCTGAAACTCATATGCTCACTCGACAACGAAAAACGCCCCGAACGCCGTTAAGCGTCCGGGGCGACATGAAAATCTCGCGGTACCACCCGGATTCGCGCAACGCGCAGCAGCATTGCGCCTCATTTGACCGGTATCGGCGGTCTGCCGGCTGCGTCTACTGCGCCTGCGGTCGATCGCAGGCGGTTCGGGCAGCGACTCGGGGGCGATATTCGGCGGCGGCCGCACCGGGGCTCACACCCTCCCCCGGTCGCTCGGCTGCGGACGGAACCGCGTACTCTTCCCCTTCAGCGTCGTGCCGGAGAAACTAGCTGCAAGGCACAGAGAATTCAAGCACGGCTTCGACATATCCCGGGACCGCCACGATGACCGACTTTCCCACGCCCTCGATCGTGCAGACGAACGGCATCGACATGGCCGTCTACGAGGCAGGCAGCGGCCCGCCGGTCGTGCTGCTGCACGGCTTCCCCGAACTCGCCTATTCCTGGCGCCACCAGCTGCCGGCGCTGGCCGCGGCCGGCTACCGCGCCGTCGCGCCGGACCTGCGCGGTTACGGCCTGAGCAGCAAACCGGCCGACGTCTCGGCGTACCGGCTCGAGGAGCTCGTTGCCGACCTGAACGGACTGCTCGATGCCCTGCCGGACGCTGCGGACGGTCGCGGCGCGCTTTTCGTTGCGCACGACTGGGGCGCGCTGCTCGCCTGGCAATACGCGCTGCTTGCGCCCGACCGCGTGCGCGGACTCGTATCGCTCGGCATGCCGTTCCTGCCGCGCGCCGCGCACGACCCGGTCGAGCGCATGCGGGAGCGGCTCGGGCCGCGGTTCTACATCGTAAATTTCCAGGACTCGGACGAGGCGGACCGGCTTTTCGGTGCGGATCCGCGGCGCTTCATCGACAGCACGATGCGCGTCGGCGTGATCACCCGCGAGCGCTACGACCGATTGCCGCCGGAGCGCCGCGTGATCAGCCTGCTGGACCAGTTCCGGCGGCCGGCGCCTCCGGGCGAGCCGCTGCTCGACGAGGGAGAGCTCGACTACTACGCGGCGCGATTCGCCGCCGGCGGCTTCACGGGGCCGATCAACTGGTATCGCAACTGGAGCCACAACTGGCGGGTGACCGAGGGCGTCCCGCAGACCGTGACGCAGCCGGTGCTGTTCGTCGGCGCGCGGAACGACGTGGTCGTGCTGCCGCGGCAGATCGAAGCGATGCGCGACCACGTGCCGGATCTCGAGGAGCACATGCTCGAGGACTGCGGGCACTGGATACAGCAGGAGAAACCGGCGGCGACGAACCTGCTGATACTCGACTGGCTGGGGCGCCGCTTCCCGGCCGGCTGAGTCCGGCAGCGCTCCGCCGCCGGATCGGGACACAGCGCGGCGTCAGTGCAGGGAACCGGACACCGGCTGGTCGCTGTCCTCGCCGAACATGGCGCGGTCGAAAGCGTCGACGAGCACGTCGGTCGGCTGCGCGCCGATGACGAACAGGCGGTCGTTGATCAGGAAATCGGGCACGCCGGTCACGCCGCTGCGTCGTACCTCGGCCTCCCGGTCCAGCACGCGATCGCGGGCCTTGTCGTCGTCGAGCGCGCGCAGGACCCCGTCCCGCTCGAGACCGTGATTGCCGGCGATCTGGACCAGCACCTCACGTTCGCCGATATCCCGCCCCTCCTCGAAGAAGCCGCTGAACAGGCCCTCGGCCACGCCGGCCGCGCTGGCGCCTTCTTCCTCGGCGAGCTGCATCACGCGATGGGCATCGAGAGTATTCGGCACCCGTTTCATCAGGTCGAAGCGGAAGCGAATGCCCTCACCGAGCCCCGCACGGGTCAGCTCGTCGAGCGCAGGCTGTACCTTCGCCGGGTCGCCGAACTTCGACGCGAGGTATTCCTCGAAGCCCATGCCGGCCGACGGCATGTCGGGATTGAGCTGGAACGGCAGCCAGCGCAGCGTGCTCGGCCCGCGGACGGCACCGAGCGCCGCATCGAGGCGCCGCTTGCCGAGGTAGCACCACGGGCAGACGAGGTCGGCAATCATGCCGACACGCAGCGTCGCTGTCGCGACGGACTCGCGCGATGGCCGGATGTCTGTAATGTCGGATCGAAACATGATTTTCACATCTGCTGGCGCTACCCACGCCTCCGTTCGGAAATGCGGTCTGCGAGGCCCTTTTCAAGCTGCGACCGCCCCGGTCGCCTCCTTATTGGAGTGACCCACCGCGATAAAGTTTGCGCGGCATTGCCTGAACGGAG